>JAPPEF010000296.1 GCA_028875335.1 Gemmatimonadota bacterium | reverse complement strand
CCACCGGCCACGTCAACCAGACCTATTTCACCGGCTATGAGGGGTCGCCGCTGGGCGGGTTGGACCTGAAGATCGTCGCCCAACTCGAAATGCTCAACGAGTTGGGGCGCACGGTGCATCAGTTTGGCATCAACGAAAAAACTGCGGCCTCCGCCATCTTGGGCAGCCAGTTTGCAGCGAGTGGGGATATAGATGCCTTTTGGTACGGCAAGGCGCACGGCACGATGTGGATTCCCGACGAGGTGTGGTTGGCCAACCTCAGCGGCACGGGGGCACGCGGTGCGATGGTCCTGCTGTCGGGAGAAGATCACCGCTCCAAAAGCTCGGTTTCGCCTGGGGCCAGCGATTGGGTGTTGCGCAGCAGCATGGTGCCGATTTTCTATCCGGCCAGCATCGAGGATGTCATTCGCTTGGGGCTGCACGCGGTCGCCCTGTCGCGCCACGCTGGCGTAGTAACCTCGCTCAAGCTGGCGACTCCGGTATGCGATGGCGCGAGCACGGTCGATTTGGCTGGTGTGCGGCCAGACATCGCATTGCCCGAGCGCGCGTTTGCCAAGCGCTTCAACCAGATCGTCATGGCCACGGGCGCGTTGCCCATGCAGCAGCAACTGGTGGAGGAGAAGTGGCCGTTGGTGGAAGCGTATGTCCGCGCCAACGACCTCAACCGCATAGTGGATGCGGATGCAGGCGGTGGAGTCGGCATTGTGGCTGTAGGCAAGAGCTACGCGGACGTGCGGCAAGCCCTCGACTACTTGGAGCTGCGGGTGCCAGTGTTGTACCTCGAGGTAAGCTATCCGCTCGACTACGAAATTGTGCGCACCTTCGCCCGAGGTCTGCGGCACATCTACGTGGTCGAGGAGCCGGGCCCTTTTGTCGAAGAGGGCGTCAAAGCCGCGCTGTGGGGAATGGATGTGGAGGCCGTGTACGGCCAGTGGGACGAGGAAGGGCAGCCGCTGATTCCGGCACACGGCGAAGTGGATCCCGAGGAATTGGCGCTCAAGCTCGGCCCGCGTCTGAGGGCGGCCCCCGAGCGCCTCGCCGAGTTGCAGCGCGTGCTCGACCGCACCTATCCGGCTGTGCCCCGCGTTACGCCCATGTCCTGTGGCGGCTGTCCGTACAACACCTTCCGCGACTTGCACGAAAAACCTGGGGGAGCCATCGGCTGCTCCTCCATCCGGGCGATTGAATCCTACGACTCCGGCGTGCTCTACATCCCCACCATGGGGGCTGGTGGGTCCATTTACAGCGGTTGGGCACCCTTCAACGGCAATCAGCACATCTACCAATACTTGGGCGATGGGAGCTATTTCCACAGCGGCCGAGGCGCGATCCAAAGCTGCGTCCAAGGCGAAGTGAACATCACCTTCCTACTGCTTTTCAATGGGGCGGTCGCGCTTACCGGTGGTCAGACGCCCGGTGGTCAGCGGCCGG
This sequence comes from Gemmatimonadota bacterium, assembly GCA_028875335.1. The sequence continues at coordinate 17,574 of JAPPEF010000296.1, read as the reverse complement.
TGTCGGATGTCGTGCAGGAGCTTTTGGGGCTGGGGGTAGTGAAGGTGGGGATCGTCAGCGAGGATCCCGCGCGCTATCGCCACTTGGACGGGGAGCGGATCGCGGTTTTTGGCTTGGAGCGCCACGCCGAAGCCCTTGAGCAGTTTAAGGAAATTGCCGGGACGACCGTGCTCATCCTCGACAAGGAGTGCGCCACCGAGAAAGGCCGCCGTCGCCGTCGCCAGGGTTTGACGCCCGACGAATACGTGCTCATTGACGAGGATATTTGCGAGGGCTGCGGCGACTGTTATGCCCAGTCCGAAGGCTGCGCTGCGCTCTACAGCGTGGCGACTGAGTTTGGCGACAAGACGCAGGTGCGGCAGGCCCAATGCGCCCAAGACGGGCTGTGCATCGACGGCGAGTGCCCGTCCTTTGCCGTGGTCAAGCCGGCCAAGGGCACGCGCTTGCGCCGCCGCCGCCCAGAGCCTTTGGACGAGCTGCCAGAGCCGCCGGAGTGCCCGCTGGACCGGCCGTACGCGATCTTCGCCATGGGGCGGGGTGGGACGGGCGTGGTGACGATTTCTCATCTCATTGCGTACGCGGCCATGATGGAGGGCAAGTACGTGTATTTGTCCAACAACACCGGCTTGGCGCAAAAGGGCGGGCCGGTCGAAGCGCCGATTGTGATAAGCGCCGCCGAGCAGCCCGTGTTCAACCGCCTTTTCCCTGGGGAAGTCGATCTGTATCTGGGGTTTGACTTGTTGCGGGCGGCCGAGCCGGACAATCTCAAATACGCCGCGCCCGAGCGTACCCGCGCCTTCGTCAGCACCGCTGAAATCGCCAATGCGGAGATGAATCGCAACCCGCGCACGCAGCCTTTTCCCGACACGGCCCAACTACGCGCCCTGATTGACTTCTGCACGAGCAAGGACAATATCTACCTCGATACCTACTGGTTGGCCGAACGGCTGTTCTCGGATACAATTTTTGCCAACATGCTCCTGTTGGGGGCTGCGTATCAGGCCGGGGTGCTGCCTCTACAAGCAGCCTCCATTGAGCGGGCCATTGTCCTAAACGGGCAAGCCGTGGAAAATAACATCCAGGCTTTCCGCTGGGGGCGCTTGGCCGTGGCCGACCCGGCGCGGGTGGAGCGGGCGTTGGGGACTCAGCAAGCGTCCGCGGAGCAAATATTGGCCGAGGTGAAGGAGCGGCTGGCGCATGACGCGGCTGCGTGGGCGCTGCTCGACGAGGGGTTGGCTGCGTTGGCAGATTTGAATGCGGAGGGTCAGAAGGAGTTGGGGGTGCGGCTGGCCGAGTTGTGCGCGTATCAGGACGTCGCCTATGCCCGGCGCTACTTGGAGTTTGTGCGCCAAGTGTGGGAAGTAGATCGAGGTTTGTCGCACGGCTTGCAGTTCACGCGGGCCGTGGTGCGGGGTCTGTACAAGCTGATGGCGTACAAGGACGAATACGAGGTTGCGCGGTTGGCGACGCGCAATGGCAGCGAAGAGCGGATGCGCGCCCTATTCGACGGGGAGGTGGAAATCGTCCGGCAACTGCATCCGCCTACGATGCGGCGTTTGCTCAAGGGCAAGATCGGTTTCGGCAAGGGCCTGCGCCCGGCACTGGTGCTGCTGAGCCGGCTAAAAGGGTTGAGAGGAACCGCCTTCGACATCTTCGGACGCACGGAGGCGCGGCGCTTGGAACGCGAACTGATTGGCTGGTACTGCGGGTTGATCGAAGAGGTCTTGCCGGCACTAACCGAAGAAAGCTATGAACTGGCCGTAGAGATCGCCGAATTGCCGGACGGTATTCGCGGATACGAGCACGTAAAAGAGGCGTCGGCTGCCCAAGCCAAGCAGCGAGCCGAGCGCTTGTTGACGGAGTTGCGTGCAAAATATTCTTAAGAAGCTGGGTACACTAGATGCAAACCTACCACTTTACGCTGATTGTCGAGGGCCCCGACATGCAAGATGAGGTTATGATCGATGCCCTCTTTGAGAATGGCTGTGACGACGGAACCGTTGGCCGGTCAGATGGGGTTCAATTCATCGTTTTCGATCGCGAAGCGGCGAGCCCTGTCGAGGCGGTGCGATCAGCGATCAACGACATTGAGCGTACTCCAGGGCTAAAGGTCATTAGGATTGCCGACACCGATTTGATTTCCCATTACGGCATTACGGACTGCATCAAGGTGGAGCATCCCGCTTGACCAACGCGTAAAATCAGGGGAGGAGGTACTCTATGCCTACGATCCTGAAACTAGCAGGCGACCAAAACCGGTCGGCGCGTCCTCAGCGCCCGCCGCAGGCCGCTGAGCAGGGCTTGGCCGCTGTCGCCTGAGTGCCCGCTCGGCGGATTCTTTTTTTCCAAAAAATCGCGCAACCACGCTAGTTCAGCAGGGGGAGTTGCCGCGTCGGGTACGACCTGGGTTCCCTTGGCGCTGGCTAGGGCAATTCCGCTCTGCGCGGCACTGGACGAGATTACGCCGCCTCGGCCTAGCAAAGTCAGCTCGGTGATTGCTGGCTGAGGGGCGACGACTAGCTGGATCGCCGCGCCGCTGGGAGCGGTGGCGGTCAGCACTACTTGGTAGGAGCGACCGTGGTGGTTGGCGCAAAGATGTATCTGGGATGGGGTCTCGCCGAGCAGATCGCTGGAAAAGGCTAGCTGGCGATAGATGGCCCACCACGCCGGCAGCAATCCCGGCTCTTGGGCACCGGCTACGAGGCGCAGATAGACCGGCTCAGCAAAAGAAGGATCGCGCCGCTGCTGCAGCGCCTTGGCAAACAGGGGCGATCCGCGATGGACGCCGCCGCTGGCGATGGGCTGGTCGGCCTTGGGTACTGGTCCGGCGCAGAGGACGGCAACGCCGGCTTGGAGGCAGGTGTGGACGTCGTTGTGGAGGTCTGCATAAGGGGAGAGGAAGGCACAGACGCGGGGATTGGTTGCTTGGAGCATGGCCGACAAGTCGCTGAAAAAGGGCAGGTCGCTATCGGGGTTCCGACGCGCTGGGTAGTATAGGCCCTTGATCGGCAAGGCATCGGCGAGTTGGCCGACGAGTGGGTTGAGGGAGGGATGGGCGCTGAGGGCGATAGTCATAGGTTTTGCTCCAGCGGCAGGTCAATGGCCGCGTTGCACTCGACGGCGCGGTAGCCAGCGAGAATAATTTCCATTAAATCCCGCGCTTGGCGCACGCCATAGCGGGTCGGGCGGTCGTCGTCGATGGCGGCGACCAAATCGTCGAGCCCGGCTGCCTGGCCCGCTGTGTCCTCGGATAGGGCGGCGGTTGGGACGGGCGGACCTCCGTGCCACTGCATGGGATCCTTGGGATCGGGCTGATAGTCGTAGCCGGTGCTATAGTCGCGCAGATAAGCGTCTAGCGCGGGTCTTTTGGCGTCGATGGTGGCGCTCTGGCGGGTGCCGATTAGGTACGCTCGCGACGGCCCGCCTTGGGGATGAGAGGCCGTGCCGATGCGCCCGCCGCACAAGGTGGCTACGCGGCCGTCGGCATCGGTCATGGTCAGGGTGCCAAAATCGTCGCAGCCGTGGGCACCGTGTTCGGGGAAGAAGAAGGCTCCAGCGTGGCCGACGACGTGGCGGATGGGGCCGAGGCATTCTTGGATTAGGCCGACGGCGTATGCGCCCACTGTCAGCAACTCTCTTTTGATATCGGGGTATTTCCACCGGCCGTTGGGTGCGGCAAAGGCGCGGCGTTGGGTTATTGGGCGCGGCCAGCCCTTGCCGAACATCACATCGACGTGGACGCCGAGTAGGGTGCCTAAGTCGCCGCTGGCGAGGACGCGGCGGGTGTGCTGGGCGAGGGTGCCGTAGGCGTAGCCGGGGATGATCGCCCGGACTCCAGCGCGTTCGACTGCGGCTGCGGACGCCTCGGACTCGGCGAGGGTGGCCCCGGGAAACTTGTCGATCCACAGGTGCTTGCCAGCTTCGGCAGCGCGGACGATGAGTGCGGACCGCCGTTCGATCTCGCAGCCGACGCTGACGATATCGATGGCTGGATCGTCGATGGACTCGTCGAGGTCCTCTGAGTAGGGCACGCCGAGTTGGCCAGCCCATTGCTGGTTGTAGGCGCGCAAGTCCGGGTCGATGTCGGGGTAGTCAGCGACGCCGATGATGCGCAGGCGGGGATGAGCCTGATATAGGGGGATGAAGTGCTGCTGGTGGCTGTGCTTGCTGAAGCTGACTAGCAGAATACTGTAGGTTTCAGCGGGCATGATGGTTCCTTGTTGGCATATAGAGACGCACTGGACGCGAGATAGTATAACAGCCCTGCGGATGAACGCCAAAAGGACACTTAGTGGTTAGTGGAGTTTGGCGGGTAAGTACCTCCTTTTCCTAAAAAAAGTGTTCGTAATTCGCACTTTTATCTTCATAAAAGTGCTGTTTATTGTATTTTTATCTTCATAAAAGTGCTGCTTTCCCATCGAATAGGAGCAATTCTTTGCAACGCTTATTGATTAGCGATCTGGTAGAGTGGAAACGGCAACCGGGGCGCAAGCCAGTATTGCTCGACGGAGCGCGTCAAGTCGGCAAGACCTACCTGATTGAACAGCTTTTCGGGCCGCAGGAATTCCGCCAAGTACATAGACTCGACTTCCGGCTGGAGCCGGGGCTGGCGGAGTTGTTCGCTGATAGTCTCGACCCACAGGCCGTGCTCTCAAACATCGAGCTGCGCTTTAATGTGGACATCGATGTGGAGCAGGATCTCATCTTCTTCGACGAGGTGGGAGAGTGTCAAACCGCGGTCGATTCGCTCAAGTATTTTGCCGAAGACCTTCCCCAAGCGTTCGTCTGCGCCTCCGGCTCCAACATCGGTCTGCTCGACTCGTTTCCGGTCGGCAAGGTCCAGCAGTTAGAGTTGTTTCCGCTGTGCTTTGAGGAATTTCTGATGGCTGCCGAGCAGCCGAGGCTGTTGCAGGCATTTCGAGCGCAACGGCGCGGGCAGGTCGTCCACCAACAGCTATGGTCCTTCCTGCTCGCGTACTACTTCGTCGGTGGTATGCCGGAAGCGGTGGCTAAGTGGTTTGCAAGGGAGGGCAGTATCCGCGAGCGGGTTGAGCGGGTCGGGCGAATTCACCGCGATCTCATTGTGGGCTACCAACGCGATTTTGGGAAGTATGCTGGCAAGCTCCACGCGCAACACATTGATGAAGTGTTTGCGAGCGTACCGCGTCAACTGGCCGCCTGCCAAGACGACTCTGTGCAGCGTTTTAGGTTTAGGGATGTAGTCGAGCGGAAGCGGCGCTACCAAGAGTTGCGCGGTCCTATTGACTGGCTGGAGACGGCCAAGCTGGTGCGGAAGTGCTATCCCATAAACGGAAGGCCCCAAGCCCCGCTATGGGCACAGGCGCGGCAGAATATTTTTAAGCTCTACTTATTTGATGTGGGGTTGCTTGGCTATATGCTTGGGCTGAGATATGCCGACCAACGGGCGCAGAGTCTTAGCTTCAAGGGCTACATTGCGGAAAACTTCGTCCAGAACGAACTGAGCGTGCGCGTGGCATACCCCACGTTCGGCTGGGAACAGGCCAACGCCCAAGTGGAGTTTCTCCATCGCGGCCGCAATGGAGAAGTCATCCCAGTCGAGGTAAAAAGCGGTTCCCGCACTCGCGCTCGCAGCTTGCGGTCCTACGTGGAGCGCTACCAGCCGCGGCGCGCCATTAAACTCATCGGCGGTCCTGGTGGTGAGGGTGAAGGTCTAATTGAGACTTGGCCGTTGTATTACGCACAGCACTTGCGCGACCTGTAGCACCGGCTAGGCTAGGAGGCGAAAGCTCACCGAGCGTAGGGCTGGGCTACATCAAGAATGAGTACATCGGTATCGAGGAGATGCAAGGACTATTCTCGCATCCGTTTTTCCGCCTTATGACGGAGTTGACGGGAGAGCGATTGGCTATCGGTAGTATGAGATCGCGTTCCAAGAAGTTCCTCTCGTTGCCAATAGGCGACCAATTCTGCACCCGTTGTCGGCGCAGCCTCAACAGACGATCTAGTGGAGAGGAGACGTAAGACGTACTCAGCGAGAGATACCCCCATTTGTGTAGCTTCCGTTGTCAGTTCTCGTTCCAATTCTTTGGGTAAGTCGAGCCTGATACTCATAGTCCGTCTCCTTGGCTTTCTCTACTTCTGCTATCGCCGAGTTGGGTAATGACGATGGCGGCACCGATGGTGCCTTGTTAGCGTCTGGCTTGTCTGGTACGCGAGATAGTATAATAGCCCTGTGGATGATCGCCAAAAGGTGCCTTAGCGATTTAGTGGAGGTTTGGCGGGTGAATTCTCCTTTTGCCCAAAAAAAGTGATCGGATTTCGCAATTTTATCCCCGTAAAAGTGCTTGTTACGTTCTTTTTTATCATCATACAATTGTGCTATATCACCAAGCTCCGCGAGTAACACACCGCGAAGGATCGCACCGTCCTCGACGCCTACGGCTGGGATGACATCCTGACCGAAGGCTTGTCTCTGCCTCTCTTGTTCCCGTCATTTTTATAAAGGCTCGACAGCTACTTTTCTCTGGCAGGAGTGCCTGTTTCACGTCCTATACGACACGTTCTATAAATCGCGATGATGGCTACCACAACATAGACAACTGCATGGTGGAAACCACATGACGACGATATGCCACACGAACACGCTGTTCGATTACGACGGACCGCAGCTATTTGAGGCCCACGACGACGATGGCGGTCAGTATCTGGCGCTGCTGGTGGACAGCGAGGAAGAGCAGGATCGTTATCTGGTCGTGCAGGTTGATCCTGAGAGTCTGCAACAATTCTGTTCCGGTGCTCTTGAGTTGAGGCCGCTGATTGCCGAGGCGAGCAGGAACCAGTGGTATCTTGCGACCGCGACGAACCTAGACGGACCACTGGCGATTGAGCGCCAAAGAATGCCCATAGAGGAGCGTTTTCTGCCGGACGAGGGTTTCACGTTGGCTGACTCGCCTCCGAAAGAGGGCGCGTTTGAAACTGAGGCAGAGCGCAACTCCGGTCCACCGGCTGATGCTGTCGAAGTCCGCGACCGTCTAGACTCTCAAGCTTGACCTCGCTAACCATGTGCTTGCCGTACTGCGCGATTAGCTTGACAGCAGTCGGCCCCCAAGCCTATCCTAGCGGTTCCACACAAGGAGGAAATAATGGTCAATATCGGCATTGTCGGGATCGGTTTCATGGGCATGACCCACTACAAGGCTATAGCCCAAGTCCAAGGGGGCCAAGTTGCAGCTATCGTCTCTCGCGACCCCAAAAAGCGCGGGGGGGATTGGAACGATATTCAGGGTAATTTCGGCGATAGCGGGGGAGTGCAGGACCTGTCGGGAATACGCTGCTACGAAACGTTGGACGAGTTGCTCGCCGATGGGGAGATAGACTTGGTGGATATATGTCTGCCGACGAACATGCACGTCGAGACCAGCATCCGCGCTTTATCTGCGGGCAAGCACGTGCTATTGGAAAAGCCCATTGCACTGGCCTTGGACGACGCCGATCGGATCGTGGCGGTGGCCGAGGAACACCAGCGGCAGTTTATGGTTGCCCATGTGCTGCGGTATTTCCCGGAATTTCGGCTGATCAAACAACTCGTCGCCGACGCGGAACACGGTCCTGTGCTCGCCGCTCACTTTAAGCGCATCATCTCGCGCCCGGCGTGGTGGGCACCAGAAGATTTGGAGCGCACCGGCGGTCCCGCAATTGACCTGCACATCCACGACGCTGACTTCGTGCAGTTTTTGTTCGGGATGCCCACCGCGGTTAGCTCACAAGGGTACATTGGCCGGGGCGAGACGGTCGAGTACATCAACACCCACTACCAGTACGACGGCCCAATGGCCATCAGTGCCGAAGGCGGCTGGTTGGCACAACAGGGCTGTCCCTTTGAGCACGGTTATGACGTGTATTTTGAGGAGGCCACGCTCAAGTACAACTCGTCTTGGGGCGAGCCGCCGCAACTGTTGACCAAGGACGGCGAAGTCAGCACGCCATCCCTGCCGGGCGAGGACGGTTTCGTCGGCGAGTTACAGGAAGCGGTGGATGCGATCGCGCAGGGCAGGGCGTCGCAGGAAATAGGCGGTCAGAGCGCGCGGAACTCACTGCTGCTGTGTTTGCAGGAAATTGAGTCGGTGAAGACGGGGGAGAAGGTAGCGATATAGCTAATGCCCTTCGTGCGTCTCCATGCCATGTCCGTGGATGGCGCTGGATTCAACGTAATATAGTATGTAGGCGAGGCTGATTCCCACGAGAAGGGAGACGATGAGCTTGCCGCGATCGTGGCTGTGGAAATGGATTTCCGGTAGCAAGTCACTCAAGGCAATGCACAGGAACGCACCCGCCGCAAAAGCCAGCACATAGCCAATTGTTGCCCCTCCTTCTAGGCCAAGCAATTCCACACCTCCAAAGCTCGCTATAGTCACCACAGGGCACAGGATGGCAAAGCCGACATTGGCCAATGTACGGGCGCGCTGGCTGTGACCGGCGGACTTCATCATGCCGATAATGGAGTACGCATCGAGCGGCTTGTGCAGTAGAATGGCGAGAAATACCCCCAAGCCCGCCAATGCAACTCCGTCTTCATGCGACGGCCCTATCTGCATGATGGTACCCAGCGCGATTCCTTCGGTCACGGTATGCACCCCTAGGCCTATGGCAACGCCAAACAAACTCCGCGAATGGACGACACTGTGGCCGTGCTCGTGGTCATCGTCATCGTACAGATCGCTCGCCTCACTGCTGAAATCGTGCTGATGAAAGTGAAAGATGCGTAGCAAGAAGATCATCAGGACCATGCCGAGCACCATCCATCCCACGGCTTTTTCTACAATGCCTGTCCCGGAAATGCGCTCGAGGCTGTGGGGTAGCAGGTGAAACATGGCGACGCCGAGGATGAAGCCGGCCACAAGACTCATCACGACCTGGGTGCGCGTATGCGTCATGGTGCCCAAGGCCGCCAGTTTCCCGCCGAGAAGGGAAGCAGCAAAGATGGCGACTGAGTAAGCCGATAAAACCAGTAGAGCGTTTGCATCCATGATGGCTATAACCGGAAGCTAGCTGGGTAGCCGGAGATCGCTGTTTTACGCAACGTCATTGCCTTTTCCTTGGCGATGTCGGGTTATGCACTAGGCAGCCTTGTTCGGTCCGGGAGGACTTATTATATACAAAACAAAGTCGCGGTTGAACTTAGTACTTGCCACTGCTGAGGTCTCGCGCTGACAAGTCCCGATCACCATACATTCCCACCCAGAGGTCGCCTACGGCATTGTATAGGAGAACAAGTGGTATGCACGTACACATAGAATCAAACGAAAAAGAGCGACTTCAGGAAGCCACGACCATCATCGCTGCAGGTGGCGTCACAAACGGTATACTGGGAATCGTAAAAGTCGCCCTCGGCAGCATTACCGGGTACCTGCCACTGACTGCTTCAGGGGTCCACTCGCTGTCGGACATTGTATCCGATGTCGTCGCGTGGGTCGCCGTGCGGATGGGGTCGCAGTCTGAGAAACAGGGAGGAGATGTAAGGTTTCATTACGGCCGCCGTCGCATCGAAACCCTGCTGGCACTTTTTGCCGCGTTCTTACTCGTGTTCGTGAGTGTGGAACTGATCATGAGTGCTTTCGGCTATCACGACCACGGTCATGGAATGCCCACAGCCATTGTGGAAGAAGCGGAAACCCATGGAATAGACGACCACGACCATGAGCACGCTGCAGAGCATGGTGAAGAGGACTTAGGTCATTTGCTCTTTCTCGTTGGCGGGGTGATCCTCGTTTCAGTGATTGCCAAGGAAGTACTTTTTCGCGTGACTCGGCGCAAGGGAATACGCCTGAATAGCCCCATGCTGATTGCGAAAGCATGGCATCATCGGGCCGATTCCATCAGCGCGCTAGCCGTCCTGCTGAGCATTTTTATCTCATCCTATTTTCCCGCTCTCTCGTTGATCAATCCGATCACCACGGTCATAATTGCGGGTCTGATTTTGCACAGTGCTTGGGAAGTTGGAAGCAACGCGGTCAAAGAGTTAATAGACTTCGCGCCCTCGCTAGAGACGATAGCTCTAATTGAAGAGATGGCAGAAGAGGTAGAAGGCGTAACATTTACGCACAATATTCGCATACGGTCCATGGGGGGTGCCTTGTATGTTGAGTTGACGGCAGAAACCGATCCAGAGCTCACAGTGGCAGAAGGGTACGCCGTTATTAAACAGATCCGCGAGAAAATAATGGATAAAGTGCCCAATGTGATCGACGTCGCCACCCAGCTAACACCGAAAGGCGAGTACATTCGTCAGTTTCTAGGGTCAGAAACGTGAATGCGGGCAGGAGCAGATCTTATTGGTGTGGTGGGGAAGATGACGCTTGGCGAGATCAGGTGTTTCCACACCTATCGCCCGTGCTGGGCCGGAAACGAAGATTGAGTAGCATATCCTCGTAGCCACGGCGCAGGGCACCGGCGCGGAAACGCCAGACGATCAGGGCGATGAGGAGAAAAGCGCTGCCCCATTGCAGGAGTTGAACGGCTGGTGCGTGGGAGGCGTCGAGGTTTACGGAAATCGCCAGACCAGCCGCGAGAAGCAGCGCATCGATGGCGATGCCGAGAACGACTGTAACCGAGATGACTGCGGCGACGTAAATGGATGCGAAGCGGGAGCCGAACTGACTGACGATGATCGCAATCGTGCCCGTGTTGGTGGCCGGTCCAGTCATCAGAAAAATCAGCGCCGCGCCGGGGCTGACCCCCTTGGCAACGAGCGCGGCGGCGATTGGAGTACTGGCAGAGGCGCAGATATAGAGGGGAATGCCGATCAGCACCATGAGCGGATAGGACAGATAGCGGGCATACTCGTTTGCCATCAGATCGCTCGGAATCGCCAGAAAGAGCACCCCGCCCAGCACGACCCCCACCAGCAACGCAAAGAGAATGTCGTCGGCGATCTCAATGAAGCCATAGCGCAAGATGTGCTTGACCAGCTTTTTGAAGTCAAACTCTTGATTGTCGGTGGGGACTTCTGCCGCAGCAGAACCACCGGTGGATTGTCTGCCAGCGATTCCCCTCAACCAATTGACTAGTAAAACCTTCAGTTGCGCGGGACTGACGTAGCAATCATCCCTGTCGGCTATGAGGGATTGGTGCGAGTCGTGGTCACAGTCGTGACAGTGGTCGTGGTCGCTCGCCTCGGCTTTGTCGCGGTCGTCTCTTATCAGTCCGATGCAAAAGATACCGGCGACGACCGCAGTGATGAAGCTGATGACGGGCCGGACGATGGCAACGATAGGTCCGAAAAAGGCGTTAGTGACTAAAATCGAATCCGCACCCGTCTCCGGCGCAGTGATCAAGAAAGACATGCAGGACGAACGGGACGCCCCCTTATTGCGCATCTCGGCGACCACGGGCACGACCGAACAACTGCACAGCGGCACGGGTACGCCGATGGCCGAACTCATGGTCACGGATTTTAGACTATCGTCGCGGAGCCAGCGGAGAATGGCCTGACGGGAAATGAATACGTGGATCAGGCCGGAGAGGAGGAGCCCCAGCAGAAGCATGGGGGCTAGCAGCAGAAAGGAGGACCAGAGAAAGGCAAAAAAACTGGTTAATATCCCAAGAAATTCAAAGGTCATTGTGATAAGAAGGAAATATTGCCTAGGAAGGGCAAGCCTCGATCAGGGTGGCCGCTGGGGTTGAAGTTGCGTTTTTGCTGCCGGACCACTAAGATCAAAGGTTATGCTAACGCGCAAAACGGACGTCTCGATAGGCTCGCCGTCCGCGCTGGCCTTGCTGGCGCTGACCGTGCTCTTTGCGGCCGTAATCGGCGGCTTGCCCTTCAGCCACCAACTCTTCCACGAGAGCCTCGTCGAGCCTGAGAATTGCCCAGCTTACCTGTTGCAGAGCGGTCTCTCGCTCCTTTTTGGGGGCTTGGCGCTCGCGCTCGTGGCGCTGAATGCCTCTGAGCCAAATCCGTCCGCGCCGCGCACAGTACTGTTACCTCTTTTTTCTCCTCGCTTTACCCATCTCAACCGAGGCCCGCCCCGGTGCTAGTGCATCCACGCTGGTAAATCGCCTTAGTGCGTGGCTGTCTCTCTTCATATCCAATTCGCGTACCATTAAACTCCCGTCTTGTTCGCAACACCTAGGAAAGCGTGCATGGACGACCAAACCATTGGAGACTAGCACCATGTTTAAAAAAAGTATGTCTGCGTTGAGCATTTTCGCCTTGGCTCTGTTTATGGCTAGCTGCGGCGACGACGACAATCCCGTCGATCCTGACCTCCATGATGATCATGCCGAGGCCGTCGGCCTGATTATACGCGATAGTGGCGCTGAAATCGTCCGCGTTGAAAGCGGTGATGTGACCGGCGAAATTGAAGTCGGTCATGGCAAAGAAACCGCCCTGCTTTCCGTGCGCTTTATCGCCGAAGATGGCGATCTGTTCACCCCAGACGAAGACGATGACTACTCCCTCGCCTGGGAAATTGCCGACGAGAGCATCGCCGAAGTCGAGCATCACGCCGAGGACGGGGCTTGGGCTTTTCACATCCTCGGCTTAGAGGAAGGCGAAACTACCATCCGCCTCAAAATCAACCACGGAGATCACGCCGATTTCGTCTCGCCGGAGATTGAAATCCACGTCAGTGAGGACGGACCCGGTGAGGAACACGACGATCACGACGACGAAGGGTAAAGCGGTTAGACCTGCATAGGTAGAGGTGACGCGGGACCGGACGCAAGCACCGGTCCCGCGTATTTATGTCAAGCTCAATTGGATAGCCGACAGACAAAAGGTTGAAGTTGCGTTTTTTTGCCAGATCACCTAAAATCAAAAGTCATGCTAACGCGCAAAACGGACATCTCGATAGGCTCGGCGTCCTCGCTGGCCCTGCTGGCGCTGACCGTGCTCTTTGCGGCTGTAAGCTGCGGCCTACCCTTCGGCCACCAGCTTTGCCACGAGCGCCACGAGCGCCACGTCGAGTCTGAGAACTGCCCGGCTTGCCTGTTGCAGAGCAGCCTATCGCTCTTTTTTGGGGGCTTGGCGCTCGCGCTCGTGGCGCTGAATGCCTCACAGCCAAAGCCGTCCGCTCTACGCCCAGTACCGTTACCTCTTTTTTCTCCTCGCTTTACCCATCTCAACCGAGGCCCGCCCCGGTGCTAGTGCATCCACGCTGGTAAATCGCCTTAGTGCGTGGGTGCCCCTCTCCATATCCAATTCGCGTACCATTAAATTCCCGTTCTGCGCGCAACGCCTAGGGAAGGTGTGCGTGGACGGTCAAACCATTGGAGACTAGCACCATGCTTAAAAGAAGTATGTCTGCCTTGAGCATTTTCGCTTTGGCTCTTTTTATGGCTAGCTGCGGTGACGACGACAATGAATAGCCGACAGATAAAAGCCACAAGTCGCAGGCTATTTTGGAAACTCGCATCCATAATCGGCCTAGCAGTAAGTCCTGTTTGGGGCGACCAGACTGGTGCTCTAGCCGGCCACGTGCTCGACGCTGAAAGCGGCCAACCCGTCGGTTGGACTACCGTCGTCATTGAGGGGCTCGAGCGGGCGCGGATGAGCGACGCCGAGGGGTACTTCTTTTTCGCCAACGTACCCTCTGGTGCGCACGTCTTGCAAAGCCTACACGTCGGCTACCGTGAGGAGCGCTTTAAGGTCGAGGTCGCCGCCGGGGATACCACCCATGTCGATCTGGTTATCGGCTACGAGTCCCTGCAGGTAGAGGGGATTCTCATCGAAGGCGAACGCAAGAGCCCTGTTTCTCCACTGCAAGCACCCGAAGTCGTCTTCAGCGGCAGCAAGCTGCGGCAGAATTTGAGCCGCACCATCGCCGAGACCATCGCCTACGAGCCGGGCATTGCCCAGCGCTCGATGGGGCCAGCGCCGGCGCGTCCGGTGCTGCGCGGGCTGGGCGGCGACCGCTTGCTGCTGATCGAAGACGGCGAGCGCACCGGCGATTTGTCTGCCACCTGTTCGGACCACGCCGTGGCTATCGAGCCGATGACTACTGAGCGCATCGAGGTCGTGCGCGGCCCCCACACCTTGCTCTACGGCTCCAATGCCTTGGCCGGGGTCGTCAACGTGGTGCGGGGATACGTGCCCTCTGAGCAGCCCGACGGTCTGGGGGGATCTGTGACCTATCAGGGGGAGAGCGTCAACCGAGGTTTGTCCGGCGGCCTGACTCTCGAACAGGCACTCGGCCCACTGGCCCTGCGCTTCGACAGCAGTCTGCGCAATGCCGACGATATTGCCACGCCGCATGGCGTGCTCGTCAATACGGACATCCGCACGGGCAATGCCTCGGTCGGCCTGAGTCTGGTCCGTCCCTGGGGACACGTAGGTGCGTCCGGTAGCTTATACGACTCCGACTACGGCATCCCGCCTGACCCAGAGGGCGGCCACCCGCACGGCGTATCCATTGATCTCCAGCGCCAGCATCTTGAAGGGCGCGGCGAAGTCCTCACCGGGTCGGACTGGCTCCAGCGCCTAGAATTGCACCACTCGTTTTCGCGCTATCAGCACGGCGAATTCGAAGCCAGTGGTGACGTGGGCATGGAGTTCGGGGTGCTCACGCACAACAACGGTGCGCTGGCCCACTTGGATCGCATGGGGCCTTTTGCCAACGGCGCGATTGGCCTGTGGTACGAGTACCGCAACTATGCCGCGGCTGGGCTCAACTTTACGCCGCCGGCCGAGGAATACGCCGGTGCTCTGTTCGCGTACCAGGAGTGGGAGCATGGGCCTTGGGCGGCCAATGCGGCTTGGCGCGTTGACGCCCGTCGCGTCGAGCCGCGCGAGGAGCGCTATTCGCGCACGGTCGGCCGCATCCAGACGCGCGACTTTGCCGGTATGTCTGCCGGTCTGTCCAATCACTACCGCGCCAGTTCGACTTTGACACTGGGCTCGACCTTGATGCGCACCTATCGCGCTCCCGGCATCGAAGAGCTGTTCTCCGAAGGGCCGCACTTGGCCGCCTATTCGTATGAGGTGGGCAATGGTGCCCTCGACAGCGAACGCGGCTTGGGACTGGAACTGTTCGCCGACTATCACCGCGAAAAAGGCCATGTACACTTAGCTGTCTTCCGCAACGCTATTGACGGGTACATTTTTCCCAAAAACAGCGGCGAGCGCAGTCTGCGGCGCGCCGATCTTTTCCTCTATCAGACTGTGGGCGAGCGCGTCCTCATGCACGGTGCCGAAGTTACTTTCGATTGGCATCTGGCGGAGCCTTGGAAGGTGGCCGGTAGCCTCAGCTATGTGCGCGGCCGGCTCACTGATCTCGACGACGAACCCCTGCCG
Organism: Gemmatimonadota bacterium; assembly: GCA_028875335.1. The sequence goes on along the minus strand of JAPPEF010000296.1, from coordinate 2,300 downwards.
CGTCTGCCGCCTCTGCAAGGGCATTTGGGTCTGACTTGCGAACCCACTGAGGCGCTGAGTGCGACTATTGACGTGCGTTTGGCTGCGGCGCAGAACCGAATTAGCGAGTTTGAAGAGCCTACGGAAGGCTACGCAGTGCTGGATCTTTCGAGCCAGTACTACGCGCAGTGGGGGGGCCGTCTGCACACCTTCTCCTTGACCTTGGAAAACGCCACTGACGCGGTGTACCGCAATCACCTCAACCGCGTCAAAGAGATCCTGCCCGAGCCAGGCCGCAATCTGCGCCTGTTGCACAAAATATTCTTCTAAGAATTCGTCTGGATTCATTCACCGGACTATGGGATTGCACAGAATGACCTTCGAATTTCTTGGGATATTAACCAGTTTTTTTGCCTTTCTCTGGTCTTCCTTTTTACTGCTAGCCCCCATGCTTCTGCTGGGGCTTCTTCTCTCCGGCCTGATTCATGTGTTTGTCTCCCGCCAGGCCATTCTCCGCTGGCTCCGCGACGACAGCCTAAAATCCGTCACCTTGAGTTCGGCCATTGGCATACCCGTGCCGCTGTGCAGTTGTTCGGTCGTGCCCGTGGTGGCCGAGATGCGTAACAAGGGGGCGTCCCGTTCGTCCTGCATGTCTTTCCTGATAACCGCTCCGGAAACGGGTGCGGATTCGATTTTGGTCACCAACGCCTTTTTCGGACCCATCGTTGCCATCATCCGGCCCGTCATCAGCTTCATTACCGCGGTCGTCGCCGGTATCTTCTGCATCGGACTGATAAGAGACGACCGCGACGAAGCCAAGGCGAGCGACCACGATCACTACCATGAATGTGAGCACGATCATCATCAATCCCTCATAGCTGGTAGGGATGATTGCTACGTCAGCCCCGCGCAACTGAAGGTTTTACTAGTCAATTGGTTGAAGGGTATCGCTGGCCGACAATCCACCGGTGGTTCTTCTGCGGCAGAAGTCCCCACCGACAATCAAGAGTTTGACTTCAAAAAGCTGGTCAAGCACATCTTGCGCTATGGCTTCATTGAGATCGCCGACGACATTCTCTTTGCGTTGCTGGTGGGGGTCGTGCTGGGCGGCGTGCTCTTTCTGGCGATTCCGAGCGATCTGATGGCGCACGAGTATGCCCGCTGGCTGTCCTATCCAGTCATGGTGCTGATCAGCATCCCTCTCTATATCTGCGCCTCCGCCAGTACTCCGATCGCTGCCGCACTGGTTGCCAAGGGGGTCAGCCCCGGCGCGGCGCTGATTTTTCTGATGACTGGACCGGCCACCAACACGGGCACGATTGCGATCATCGTCAGTCAGTTCGGCTCCCGCTTCGCATCCATTTACGTCGCCGCAGTCATCTCGGTTACAGTCGTTCTCGGCATCGCCATCGATGCGCTGCTTCTCGCGGCTGGTCTGGCGATTTCCGTAAACCTCGACGCCTCCCATGCGCCGGCTGTTCAGTTTCTGCAATGGGGCAGCGCTTTTCTGCTCATCGCCCTGATCGTCTGGCGCTTTCGCGCCGGTGCCCTGCGCCGTGGCTACGAGGATATGCTGCTCAATCTTCGCTTCCGGTCCAGCACGGGCGATCGGTACCTGTCAGCGAGAGAACTCAGCAGTGGCAAGTCTTAACCCGAACTCACGTTAAAAGAGGATTCTATCTATATGAACACGCCGCGCAAAGTACCTAAAGTGCCCCTGTCAGAGAGACTTCCCGTTACGGTCCTGTCCGGCTTTCTCGGCGCAGGCAAGACCTCTCTTCTCAACAACGTGCTCAACAACCGCGCGGGCATGCGCGTCGCGGTCATCGTCAACGACATGAGCGAGGTCAACATCGACGCGGCGCTCGTCGAGCACGGCGGTGCCCAGCTCTCGCGGACCGAGGAGAAGCTGGTCGAGATGTCGAACGGCTGCATCTGCTGCACGCTGCGAGACGACCTGCTCGCCGAGGTCTCACGGCTCGCGCAGGAGAGACGCTTCGACTACCTGCTCATCGAGTCCACTGGGATCTCGGAGCCCATTCCGGTCGCGCAGACCTTCACCTTCGAGGACGAGAACGGTGTGAGCCTGAGTCAGGTTTCGCGCCTCGACACGATGGTCACGGTCGTGGACGCGGCGAGCTTCCTGCGGGACTACAACGCCGCCGAAGCGCTCCAAGACCGCGGTGAGTCGCTGGGCGAAGAAGATCACCGGACGGTGACCGACCTGCTCATCGACCAGATCGAGTTCGCCAACGTCATCGTGCTCAACAAGCTCGATCTCGTGAGCAACGATCAGGCTCTCGAGGTCGAGGCCATCGTGA
>JAPPEF010000219.1 GCA_028875335.1 Gemmatimonadota bacterium | reverse complement strand
ACTATCCCGCGGTCCGCTCAGTGGCATTGGTGCCCGTGGGGCTGACCGATCATCGCCACAAACTCGTCCAGCTCGACCCGGTGACCCCGGTCAAGGCCGCTGAATACGCGGACGCAGCCGAAGCATGGGGCTTGCAATTCAAAGCGCGCTTTGGCGAACGGTTCGTCTATGCGGCTGACGAGATCTTTCTGCTGACGGATCAACCCCTGCCGGAGGCGTCGTATTATGATGCGTTTCCCCAACTAGAAAACGGCATCGGCATGGTGCGCTCCTTCCTCGACACTTGGGAAGAAGCGAACAAGAGGCTGCCAGCGCGCACGGCCTTGGCCGTGCGGATCGGCCTGCTGACTGGCCGCTTAGCCGAGCAAATCCTCGTGCCCTTAGTGACTAGGCTGAACGCCATTGAGAACGTACAGATTGATCTTCTACCGGTAGATAACGACTTTTTCGGCCACGGCATCACGGTGTCGGGCCTGCTGACCGGCCGCGATATGGCGGCGCGTGCGCGCGATGGAATCGAGCGGGATTTGGTCTTGCTGCCGCCCAATTGCATCAATGGCGAGGGCTTGACGTTGGACGACATGACCGTGCCCCAACTTGCGGAAGAGGTAGGCATCCCCCTTGCGGTAGGGGGGTACGATTTGGTCGAATCACTTGAGCACTTTTGGGTCGATCGGAGCCTAAAAGTGCTGGGAGAAGGGCGGCAGCTAACCGAATTGGGTTACTACATAGGGCGCGAAAAATGAGCACCCAAACCGTCGAGAATCATCGCCGTCCCATCGTGGCAATTGTCGGGCGGCCCAACGTGGGTAAATCGACCCTGTTCAACCGCATCTTGGGGACTAGGTGGGCCATAACCGATGGTCAGCCCGGGGTCACTCGCGATCAGATATTCGCCGCGGCTGAGTGGGGAGGGCGCTCCTTTACTTTGGTCGATACGGGGGGCTACATGCCCAATGCCAAAGACGCGCTATCCTCGGCTGTGTGCTCCCAAGCGGCAAAGGCATTGGCAGAAGCGGATATAGCTATTTTTCTCTGCGATGGGACCACGGGTTTGACCGATCTGGACCAAGAGATGGGGACCATGCTACGTAGTGGGGGCGGCAAGTGCTTGCTGGCCATCAACAAGGTCGATGGGGTAGGGCAGGTCGCGCCGCTCGACGAATTTTACCGGCTCGGCTTGGGGGATCCCCTGCCGGTTTCTGCCGTTACCGGGCGGCGTTCCGGTGCCTTGCTCGATGCACTTATTGCGCTCTTCGACGAGACTGAAGCTTATGGGTCGGAATGGGATGAAGAGGCGATTCGGGTCGCTTTGGTCGGGCGGCCCAACGTGGGCAAATCCACGCTGATCAACTGCCTCGCAGGCCATCAGGTTTCCATTGTCCACGATCGGCCTGGTACGACCCGGGATCCAACGCAACTGCGCTTGACTTGGCAGGATAGCCATCTGTTGTTCGTGGATACTGCCGGTTTGCGGAGGCGATCTAAGGTCGATGATCCTGTGGAATTCTACAGTACGCGCCGGGCGGCTAACAGCATTGACCGAGCCGATGTGGCGGTCGTGCTTCTAGACGGCACCGAGGGGTGGGTCATGCAGGACGCCCGCATCATGGAGCAAGTGATAAAGTCTGGATGCGGCTTGGTAGTGGCGATCAATAAATGGGATTTAGTCGCCGAGGGCACTGCGGATGAGTACCGCCGCGAGTTGCGCGACCGCTATCCCTTTTTACGCGACTATCCGGTGCTGTGCATATCGGGCTTGACCGGTCGGCGGGTTCACAAATGTCTCGAAGTGGTGGCCGCAGTGGGCAATAAGCGCCGGACGCGGATTCCCACCGCGCGCTTGAACAAGATCATTCAACAGCTATCTGGCGAGTATCTGGCGACTCAAGAGGGCCGCGACATTCGCCTGCTCTACGCCACCCAACACGCGGTTAACCCGCCAGCGTTTACAATCTTTACGAATCTGCCCCGCTCCGTGCCGGGGAATTATCGACGCCACATCGAAAATCGCCTGAGGTTGGAATTTGATTTCGAAGGAACACCCTTGCGCATCGTCTGGCGTCGGCGCAAAGGATACAGGGAAGTGCGATCGTGAAGAATCCATTGCAAAACAAGCTGTATTACAGCATCAGCGAAGTCGCAGAACTCACACAGCTACAACCCTATACGCTCAGGGCTTGGGAGAAGGAGTTCTCCTGTTTGCGGCCGCGCCGTGCGCGCGGTGGTAAAAACAGGGCCTATAGGGAACGCGATATAGGGATCATCTTGTTGCTCAAAAGCCTCCTCTACGAGGAGCGCTACACGACGCAGGGCGTAAAGAAGAAGCTCAAAGATGAACCCGAGCTCTTGCGCCAAGTCGGAGAGCAAATACCTGCTTTGCTAGCTGAACAACAAAGCTGTCCTGACTCAGCAGAGGAGCGCACTGATCCCGAATCCACACAGGACCGGGAGGCCGCGCTTAGAATGATCGAAGAGACGAAAAAAGAACTGCGCGAGATTTTGCGCCTCCTCTAGCGTTGGCATTTGGCCAAGGCTGTTAAGTCGTCTTGCCTAAATCAATATAATCCTATATTTTATAACCCCAAGTTGGGCGGGCGTCATAGCCCGCTTTTTTATTAAGGGGGAAAGCGCGTATTTCCACCGTAGATAAATTCGCATTAAAGGCCGATATAGTAGCTCTTGTCAAACCCATTGTCTACGAGCACGAGGCCGAACTCGTCGATATCGAACTCAGCGGCGTCCGAGGAAATCAGCTAGTCAGGTTATTGGTTCACAAAGATTGCGGCATAACGCTGGCCACCTGCGAGGCAATCAGTCGCGAAGTGGCCGATCTTTTCGACATAGAAGATCCCATTGCTGGACGGTATCGGCTCGAAGTTACCTCGCCGGGATTAGACCGGCCCCTAGAGACCGATGGGGATTTCACTCGTGCCTGTGGTTGTTTGCTGAAAGTCGTGCTCACGTCCGGTCGGGTTGTCAAAGGCCGGCTAGTCGCTTGGGAAGACGATCAGATTCAGCTCAACAGCCCAGCCGAGTCCGTAGCGCGGACTGATATTGCTAAAGCCAATATCGAACCAGAATTGTAAATAGTGAGTGAAGGTCGAGTAAAAATTATGAACAACGCGAATATTGTCGAAGCCTTGGGGCAGATTGCCCGCGAAAAAAACGTCGACCGGGAATTAGTGGTGCAGACCCTCGCCGACGCCCTCATTTCAGCCGCCAAAAGGCACTACGGCAATACCGAAAATTACGAAGTTGACATCGACGCGGCTCAAGGCAAGATGGCCGTGTATGCCCGCAAGACTGTCGTCGAAGAAGTGGTTGAGCCGTCCATGGAGATTCTCCTCGCCGACGCCCGCGACATCGACCCCCATGCCCAACTAGGCTCTGTGCTAGTGCAGCAACTCAATTTCGCCGACTTTGGCCGCAACGCCATACAGACTGCAAAGCAAATTCTCATTCAGCGGGTCCGCGAAGCCGAGCGAGAGCGAATATACGACGAATTTATCGGCCGGGTCGGCCTCGTCGAATCCGGTACCGTACAGCAGATTAGCCACGGAGACATCGTCCTCAATCTCGGCCGGGCCGAGGCGGCCGTTCCATACAAAGAGCAAATCCGCCGCGAACGCTATCGCCAAGGTGATGCCGTGCGAGGCTATATATATGAGGTGCTTAAGTCGAGCCGGGGGCCTCAGGTCTTGCTCTCCCGCACGCGGCCCGAATTCCTCAGGAAGCTCTTTGCCACAGAAGTGCCTGAGATAGCCGAGGGCATCGTCGAGATTCACGGCGTGGCTCGAGAGCCAGGCGAGCGAGCAAAGATCGCGGTTAGTAGCAGCGATGAACGAGTCGATCCGGTGGGAGCCTGTGTGGGGGTGAAGGGATCGCGGGTCCAAGCCATCGTTAGGGAATTGAGCGGTGAGCGCATAGATATCGTTCCTTGGATCGACGAGCCGGATATATTCATAAGCCGGGCACTAAGTCCGGCTACTGTGGTGCGCTGCATCACGGATTCGCGCCGCCGGCACGCCATCGTGATTGTCGAAGAGGAACAGCTATCGCTGGCCATTGGCAAAGGCGGTCAAAATACAAAACTAGCCAGTCAACTCACGGGTTGGGGGCTCGATATCATCACTGATGAACAATACCAAGAGCGCCGGGCCAAGCAGGAGAAGTACCAGCAAGTATTCCGCCAGATAGATGGCATTAGTGAGCTGATTGCCCTGAGCTTGACTACGTCCGGTTTCGACTCCATTACCTCGGTCGCCGAAGCCGATCTGGAGCTATTACAGACCGTACCGGGCCTAGAAATGGCCGAAACTGCCCACGGGATAAAGGCGGCAGCGGCAGCGTATCTTGCCGAACACGGCGAGGTGGATATCGAGGCTTTGGTCGCTGCCGAAAGGGAAGAAGTGGCCGAGCAAGAAGGGAAAGCGGTGTTAGCCACGCCCGTTGCGGGCACGGATGGAGAAGATGAGGCAGACCAGAAGGCCAAGTAGCTAAGGGAATAGTTTTGGAAAAGCGCCGAGTTTATCAAGTAGCTAAAGAACAGAAGCTGTCCAGCGATGCGCTCATATCCATGCTCAAAGGAATGGATATGGAAGTAAGAAGCCACATGAGCGTAGTTACACCCGAGATGCTGGAGGCCATCAACCGCAAGCTGGCTGAAGAGAAGAAGAGTTCGATAGAAGAGGTAAAGCGGCAGAAGGCCAAAGAGGATAGTCGCAAACAGGCTGATGGCTCTCGACCCCAGCGCCGTCGCGAAAAAGGGCCGGAAACTCGCAAACAAGGCATTGAGCAGCTAGCCGAGGAGCGTGCCGCGCCGCTGCCCGACAAGGCTGAAGGAGGTCGTCGTCGCGGTCGCCGCCGAGGCAAGAGCCAAGAAGGCTTGGAAAGTGTCCGCGAGGAATTGGGAGAAAAGCGGGAAGTAACCGCTCAGGCCAATTTGTCTGGAGCGCCTACAAAGCGCCGGCGGGGGAAGCGGCGCAAAGGGGTGCCTGACGCCAAGGAGGTCCAAGAAAGCGTGCGGCGGACCTTGAGTCAGCTCAATGAAAGCCGGGTGCGACGCCGCTACGAGCGCGGTCCGCGCGAAGATGGCGACGGAGAAGACGGCCAGATCCGCCAGATCAAGGTCAGCGAGTTTATCACGCTCGGCGAATTTGCCGAACAACTCGGTGTCAAGGTCAGTGAAGTGATCGCCCTGTGTTTGCAGTTGGGTACCATGGCGACCATCAATCAACGCCTCGATATGGACACTATGCAGACACTGGCTGACGAGTTGGGCTTTGAGGTGGCCCCGCTAGAGGCCGAAGAAGTCGAGTTGGATGAGATCATCGAGGAGGAAGAAATCGGTGATCCCGAGCCATGTCCGCCGGTCATCACGGTCATGGGCCACGTCGATCACGGCAAAACCTCGTTGCTCGACTACTTGCGCGAAAGCAAGGTAGCCGAAGGCGAGTCTGGAGGCATTACCCAGCACATCGGGGCGTACGTGATCAATATGGAAGATGGTCGCGGCGTAACATTCCTCGACACCCCAGGGCATGCGGCTTTTACGGCGATGCGAGCTCGCGGTTCGAGAGTAACTGACATCGTGATTCTAGTTGTCGCGGCCGACGATAGCGTCATGCCGCAAACCATTGAAGCCATTGACCACGCCAAGGCCGCGCAGGTCCCCTTAGTCGTCGCGATTAACAAAATAGACTTGCCTACGGCCGACCCGGACAAGATCAAGCGGGAGTTGGCCGAAAGAGGGGTCTTAGTTGAAGAGTGGGGAGGACAGATTCCCTGTGCCGAAATCTCCGCTAAGACCGGACAGGGCATAGACCACTTGCTGGAAGTTCTCCTCATCGTGGCCGAACTGCTTGAACTGCAGGCCAATCCCCATAAGAAAGCCCGTGGAACGATCGTCGAAGCCCACCTCGACAAGGGGCGGGGCCCCGTGGCTACGGTTTTGGTGCAAGAGGGAACGCTACGCGTCGGCGAGCCTTTTATTACCGGAGTGCATAGTGGCAGGGTTCGCGCCCTTCTCGACGAGCATGGTCAACGCGCCCAAGAAGCAAAGCCCTCTGTACCTGTCCAAGTGCTCGGATTGCCCGGGGTCCCGCAGGCTGGAGACCTCTTTGCTGTTGCCAATTCCGAGCGCGAGGCCAAAGATCTGAGCCAGCGTCGTCAGCTAATTAAGCGCGAGCAGGATCACCGCAAGCTGCGTACGGTCACGCTCAGCGATCTGCACGATCAGATTCAGCAGGGTCACATCCAAGAGCTGCGGGTGGTGGTCAAAGGCGATGTCGATGGATCGGTCGAGGCCATAGCCGAAGAACTGGGCCGCATAACCCACGAAGAAGTGCGGGTTAACGTCATTCACAGCGCGGTAGGGGCCATCTCGGAATCGGACGTATTGCTGGCGGCGGCCTCTAGTGCCATTTTGCTTGGTTTCCATGTAAATACTCAACCCTCTGCTCGCGATCTCGCCGCACAGGAGGGCGTAGAGATTCGCAATTACCGGATCATCTACGAAGTCATCGAGGACGTGCGGGCTGCCTTGGCTGGTCTTTTGGCCCCAACGACCGAAGAACAGGTGGTTGGCCGGGCCGAAATTCGCCAAATCTTTACTTCGTCCCGCATGGGGACGATCGGCGGTTGTTTGGTGCAAGACGGTACCATTGCGCGCAGCAATCAGGTGCGGATTTTGCGCGATGGCCAAGTCGTCTTTACCGGGGAGCTTACCTCGTTGCGGCGGTTCAAGGACGATGTGCGAGAGGTCGCCGAGGGCTTTGAGTGCGGCATGGGATTTGCAGGGTTCGACGACATCGCAGCAGGCGACATCGTCGAGTCCCTAGTCGTGGTGGAGACTGAGCGGACGCTATAGAGGCGGTTGATTTGTTTTGATCGTTATGAGCTGTGCAGTGCAAATCTATATCGGTGATAGCCATTCGCTCAAAGACAAGCGGCAAGTCCTCAATAGCCTTAAGGGGCGCATCCGCAACCGCTTTAACGCGGCTGTGGCCGAAGTAGATGACCATGCGCTTTGGCAGCGGGCGGTGCTGGGGGTTGCCGTGGTGAGTTCGGCCGTTGAACACTGCGACGAGATGCTGACTAAAATCGTCAACTTCGTCGAAGGCGATCCCCGGGTGCATATTCTCGACTATCAAATGGAAGTACACTAAACGCCGGTGGCCTCCCCGCAACGAATTAGCCGAGTGCGCGGACAGTTGCTGCGCGAGTTGACCGACATCCTAGGGCGGATGAAGGATCCAAGGCTGCAACTAGTCCAAGTAGTGGATGTGGAACTGTCCGCCGACATGAGTTATGCCACGATCTTTGTCAGCACGCTCGGTAACGCAGACGACAAAAAGCAGGTACTCCAAGGAATGCACCGGGGCTTGGGTTTTATACGTCGAGAAATCGCCCGGCGCATGCGCTTGCGCTACGCACCCCAGTTGCGGGTTGCATACGACGAGACCACCGCGCGCGCCGCGCGCGTCACAGCCCTGATCGATAGTCTCGGTGGAGCGCAGCATGGCTGATCCGTCCTTGAGCGGGGTTTTGGTCATCGACAAAGCCAAAGGCCCCACTTCCCACGACGTAATCGCCTCGCTCCGGCGCCTATTGCAGTTGCAGCGCATTGGTCACTGCGGTACGCTTGACCCTTTGGCCAGCGGCGTCTTGGTCGTTTGCTTGGGACGCTATACCCGTCTCAACCGGTGGCTCAGCGGTGCGGATAAGGAATACGAGGCCGAGATTTATCTGGGAGCTGTAAGTGCTACGGGCGATGCTGAAGGCCCGATTCGCCACCAAGCGGACTGCGAGTCTCCCGAGAAGCTCAGCGTGGTCCGAGCCCTGCGCGATTTTACGGGTGTCATAGACCAAGTGCCGCCGGCGCATTCAGCGGTAAAGGTAGCTGGGGTGCGCTCGTACAAGCGGGCGCGTCGCGGGGATGAGGTCGTCCTCAAATCCCGCCGAGTTCACATCCACGCAATGGAGATGATCAGCTACGATTTTCCCAGACTAGGCGTGAGAATCCATTGCTCTGCGGGAACGTACATTCGTTCATTAGCCGCTGATTTGGGGCGTGCCTTGGGGTGCGGTGCCTATTTGGCGGAGTTGCGCCGGCTGCGCGCCGGTGGTCTTGGGCTGGACAAAGCCCTGACGTTGAAGCAAGTAGCAAGCCTCAGTAGAGTGGGACAAATTGAAAAAGCCCTCGTCCATCCGCGGCTAGCGCTGAGTGAGCTAGCCACCGTCGAGCTGAACGAAGGCAAGCTGGTTGATTTCGCCCATGGGAAGGCGATCGAGCATCCGGCTGGTGCCGGGCCGCACGAGATCTGCGCGGTTTTTGACGACGCAGAAACCTTGTTTGGCCTCGCGCGGTGGGAGCAGGGGGCGCTGCGGCCCCTGTGCGTTTTGCGCCAACCCTAGATGGGGTGCGCTAGCGTTCATTTTTCCGGTCGCGTCACGAGAGGACAAGGACGCGGAAGAACATTGGGGTTTCCCACGGCGAATTTGCTACCCCACGACGATCAGTCTTTGCCTCAGGGAGTATTTGCCGCCGAGGTGCAATACCCCGGAAGTGGGGTTTTGCAGGCCGTGGCCAACATCGGCCCCCGGCCCACATTCGCTGAATCAGCCCTAGTCATCGAGTTGCACATACTCGATTTTGCTGGCGATCTCTACGGACAGACGCTACAGGTCGCCCTTATAAAGAAGCTGCGAAAACAACGCGCATTTGCCTGTCCAGATGAGTTGGTAGGGCAGATCCGCAGAGACATTCACCAAGCACGTGCCCTGTTCGTCTCCAGTGCTGAAGGCGGAAAGCGTGGCGCGAAATACGGAGGTTGAAGGTGTCAATAACAACTGAGCGCAAGAAAGACCTAATCGAGAAATTTGGCCAAGAAGGCGGCCCTGGGGCCACCCCGGTACAGATTGCCATTCTCACCGAGCGCATCGAGAACCTGACCGAACATCTCAAAGACCAGGAAAAGGACTTTGCCACGCGGCGGGGATTACTCGTACTCATAGGCAAAAGGAGGCGATTGCAAAGCTACTACCTAAAGAAAAACCCGCAGGCGTATGCGGCGTTGATCCGTGAGCTTGGGTTGCGCCGTTAGCTCGTACTAAGCGAATTTCAAAACCTCAAAGGAAAGAGCGAAAGATATATCTAATGACTAAACTCGAACGCGAAATAGGCGGGCGGAATCTGTCGATTGAAACGGGCAGAATCGCCAAGCAAGCCAATGGGGCCGTGTGGATGCAATACGGAGAGACCGTAGTGCTGGTCACGGCCTGCCGAACCAACACCCCGGAGGACCGAGGATTTTTGCCCTTGATCGTAGATTACCGGGAAAAGGTCTACGCTGGTGGCAAGATACCGGGCAACATCTTCAAGCGCGAAGGGCGTCCCTCCGAGAAAGAGACCCTGAGTGCTCGGTTAATAGATCACCCCATTCGGCCGATGTTTCCCAAGAAGTTTCCTTATGAGATCCAAGTCTATGTTTCGGTGCTTTCGTACGACGGAGAAAACGACGCCGATGTCTTGGGTTTAATTGGGGCCTCAGCGGCCCTGAGCATATCCGACATTCCCTTTGCTGGCCCCATGGGAGCCGTGCGGGTCGGGCGGATAAACGGCGAGTTCGTCGCCAATCCGACCCTTGCCGAGCTAGATGATTCCGATCTCGAAATCATAGTCTGCGGCACGGCCGATTCCATCGTCAGCGTCGAAGGGGGTGCCCACGAGATTGCCGAGCAAGATCTGGTGGATGCATTGGCCTTTGGCCACGAGTGCATCGCTGAGTTGGTCCAGCTACAGGAGCAACTCGTCTCCGAAGTCGGCAAGGAGAAGATTGCCATCGAGGTCGAGCAAGTCGATCCCGAACTGGTCCATGCCGTTACTGAGTTGGCACAAGAGCGGATCGTCGAGGCCAATAGAAGCCCGCTCAAAGAAGAGCGACAAGAGCGCATCAACGCGATTAATGCCGATGTCTTGGAGAGCCTAGCCGAGCGCTTTCCAGAATCTGAAAAGATGATCAAGGACGAGTTGGAGGCGCTGCTCAAGGCCGACATGCGCACTATGATCCTCAAGGAGAAGCGGCGCATCGACGGTCGCGCGCTCGACGCGGTGCGCGACGTCACCTGCGAGAGCACCGTACTGCCGCGGACGCACGGCTCGGCGCTGTTTACCCGCGGGCAGACCCAAGCGCTCTGCGTGGCGACGTTGGGCACCAAGCTCGATGAGCGCATGGCCGACGACCTACAGGGCAAGCGGTTTAAGTCCTATTACTTGGATTACAACTTCCCCCCGTATTCGGTCGGTGAAGTGCGCTTTGAGCGCGGTCCGGGACGGCGGGACATCGGCCATGGCCATCTGGCCGAACGCGCCCTAGAGCCGGTCATTCCATCGGTCGAATCCTTTCCTTACACGATTCGGTTGGTGTCTGATATTACCGAGTCGAGCAGCTCCAGTTCCATGGCTACGGTGTGTGGCTGCTCCCTCGCCTTGATGGACGCTGGAATTCCCGTTAAAACCGCGGTGTGCGGCACGGGCGTGGGCTTAGTCAAGGAAGGGGACGACTACGAGCTGCTGACCGACATCCGCGACGCCGAAGATTTTCTCGGCGATATGGACCTCAAGGTTGCTGGCACCAAGGATGGGATTACCGCGATCCAGATGGATATCAAGATCCAGGGCTTGCAGCTAGATATTTTCAAGGAAGCTCTCGACCGCGCTAAGGAAGGCCGCGATAAAGTCTTGGCCATTATGGATGAATGCCTCAACGAGGCGCGCCCCGAGCTTTCGCGCTGGGCACCGCGCATTGAGTTTGTCAAGATCGACCAAGGCAAAATCGGTGCGGTCATCGGCCCGGGTGGTAAGACCATCCGCGAAATCGAAAAGACTGGTGCTACGGTCAATGTCGACGAAGACGGCACGATTACCATTGCTTCGGTTGAAGCCGGCCCAGCCGAAGAAGCTCGGCGCATGATCGAGGGAATCACCGCTGACGCCGAGGTAGGCAAGGAATACGACGGGGTGGTCAAGCGGGTCATGCCCTTTGGGGCCTTCGTCGAGATTCTGCCTGGGAAAGAGGGCTTGTTGCACATCTCCGAGCTGGCACATCGGCGCGTGGACAAGGTCGAAGATGTTGTTGGTCAAGGGGACACGATCGCCGTCAAAGTCCTTGAAATCGACACCGGCGGCAAGATGCGGCTCAGCCACAAGGCGCTACTAAAGAAGTAGGTGCCGGTCTTGAGCCACAGGATGAGAAGGCTATCGAGTCTATCTCGATAGTCTTTTCTTATTATTATGGATAAGGAAATGGAGTCGATTCAGGTGGCTGATATCGGCCGCTATGAAGGCCGAGAAGTGGTGCTGCGCGGTTGGTTGTACAACAAGCGCTCGAGCGGCAAGCTGCATTTTCTGCAACTGCGCGATGGTAGCGGTGTGGTACAATGCGTTGTTTTTAAAGGGGACGTCGAAGAGAATCTGTTCGATAAATGCGATCACCTGCCCCAAGAATCTTCGCTCGTAGTCCACGGCCAAGTGCGGCAGGAGGCGCGCTCGCCCATCGGCTATGAGGTGGGGGTCCGCCATCTCGAAGTCGTGCAGGAGGCCGAACCATATCCCATCACACCCAAGGAACACGGGGTGTCCTTTCTCCTCGACCACCGCCACTTGTGGCTGCGTTCTATGCGGCCTGGGGCCATTCTCAAGATCCGCAGCGAAATCGGCAAGGCCTGCCGCGACTTCATGGAAGAGCGCGGCTTTGTCCTCGTGGATGCACCGATTTTTACGCCCGCAGCCTGTGAGGGGACCTCGACCCTATTTGAGACCGCGTATTTCAACGACACGGCTTATTTGACTCAGAGTGGTCAGCTCTATATGGAAGCGGCCGCCATGGCCTTAGGCAAGGTCTATTGTTTTGGCCCGACGTTCCGCGCTGAAAAGTCCAAAACCCGCCGTCACCTGACTGAGTTCTGGATGATCGAGCCGGAGATGGCGTATTGCGATTTAGAGGGTGCCATGGCCTTGGCCGAGGACATGGTCTTGTATGTGCTTGACCGCGTGCTCGACCGCCGCCGCGAAGAGCTAAAGCTGCTCGAGCGAGATACCGCCAAGCTGGAACAACAGGTCAGCCGGCCCTTTCCGCGCCTGACCTATGATGAAGCCGTCGAGCGCTTGATAGCTCTCGGTAGCGACATCGAATGGGGGAGTGATCTGGGCGGGGACGACGAAACCCTCCTTGCCTCTGAGTTCGAGGTGCCGGTTTTCGTCCACCGCTATCCCAGTGCAGTCAAAGCATTCTACATGAAGGAAGATGCCCAAGATCGCCGCTTGGCCCTGTGTATGGACCTGTTGGCACCCGAAGGGTATGGGGAAATCATTGGGGGCGGGCAACGCGAAGACGATCTTGCCGTCTTGCAGCACAAAATTGCCACGCATCAGTTGCCTGAAGAAGCCTTTAGCTGGTATCTCGACTTGCGGCGCTACGGCTCGGTTGAACACGCTGGCTTCGGCATGGGAATCGAGCGGGTGGTCGCTTGGTTGTGCGGCGTCAAGCACGTGCGCGAGACTATTCCATTTCCGCGCATGATGCAGCGTCTCTATCCATAAATGTCTTATAAGGATAATTATGTCAATCAAAATAAAAAAAGGCCAATACAACTTTCAAGCCATCGAAACCAAATGGCGATCCCATTGGGCGCAAGAAAAGACCTATAGAACACTGGGACCGGGAGACCCTGGTTTTGATAACAGCAAACCCAAGTGCTACATCCTCGATATGTTTCCCTATCCGAGCGGAGCGGGGCTGCACATCGGCCATCCCAAAGGGTATATCGCCAGCGACATCTACAGTCGCTACAAAAGGATGCAGGGATTTAACGTCCTGCATCCGATGGGGTTCGACAGTTTCGGATTGCCAGCCGAGCAATACGCGATCGAACACAACATCCATCCAGCGGCTGTAACAGAGCAGAATATCGATGCGATGCGCAGTCAATTGCAGTTTCTTGGACTCTCGTTTGATTGGGGCCGCGAAGTGGTCACGTCGCGGGAGTCATACTACCGCTGGACTCAGTGGATTTTCGCCCAGCTATTCGATAGTTATTTCGACGAAGACGAGATCTGGAAAGACGGCAATAGACGCCAAATAAAGGGGCGGGCTAAGCCCATCGCCGACTTAGAGGCCCAATTTGCTGCGGGCAGGGCATTGTCGGCAGCAGACCGTCAAGTTCTTGGCACTGATAAAGCCTGGTCCGCACTAACTGCGGCCGAGCGTCAAACCGTGCTGAACAACTACCGGCTGGCGTACCAGCAAGAGGCCGTCGTCAACTGGTGTCCCGGCTTGGGCACTGTGTTAGCCAACGAGGAGGTGACCAACGAAGGCCGCAGCGAGCGGGGAGATTTTCCCGTATACCGCAAACCGTTGCGACAATGGACGATGCGTATAACAGCATACGCCGAGCGGCTCTTAGAGGACTTGGACTTCGAACTGGAGGACCGCAACGGCGCGTCCTTCCGGCTCGATTGGCCAGAACCGATCAAACGGATGCAGCGCAACTGGATTGGTCGCAGCGAAGGAGCTGAAGTGTGCTTTGATGTCCTCGACCCGCAAAGCGACGCGGTCGCCGGGCGGTTGCTCGTGTTCACAACCCGCCCCGATACGCTCTTTGGAGCGACCTTTATGGCCGTTGCCCCTCAGCACCCGCTGGTGGACCCGGCCGGGGAAGCCTACCTGATTCCTTACACTTGGCCCGAAGGGACGCCGGAGCAGTGGAAGGGAGGAGGGGGATCCATCCGGGAAGCTATAGCCCAGTACATAGCTCAGGTTGCTGTCTCTACTGCGGATGAAACCAAAGAAAAAACGGGCATTTTCTCCGGCATCTACGCCCGCAATCCAGTCAATGGACAAAAAATCCCCATTTTCGTCGCCGACTACGTCAGTATGGATTACGGTGCGGGGGCCATTATGGCGGTGCCGGCTCACGACGAGCGCGATTTCGCCTTTGCCACCGCCTATAACTTGGACATTGTGAAGGTAGTTACTGGAGGGGAAGGAAAGGCTGAGGGGTGGTATGCCGGGGAGGGAACCGCCATCAACTCGCCTCCAGTACTGGGCGGCGATAATCCATACGCCATTAACGGATTGGCGACGGCCGCGGCCAAATCCCAGATCGTCGCCGCACTAGTCGCCGAGGGGCGAGGCCAAGCTGCAGTAAACTACAAACTGCGCGACTGGACTTTTGCTCGACAGCGCTATTGGGGCGAACCCTTTCCACTGGCCACGCATCCTGATGGATATTCTGTTGCGGTTGCGCCTCCAGTGGCGCTGCCGGACCTAGAAGATTTTAGGCCGGAGACCTCCGACGATCCCACTCAACCCGTTTCGCCGCCGCTGCACCGGGCCGGAGCGGAGTGGACGACGGTGGAAATTGACGGGGTAGCCTACCAGCGCGAACTCAACGTCATGCCACAATGGGCCGGTTCTTGCTGGTACTATCTACGCTTTATTGATCCACACAATGAAGAATCCTTCTGCGACCTGGCTAAGGAGGGCTACTTCATGCCCGTCGATCTCTACATCGGCGGCGCTGAACACGCGGTGTTGCACTTGCTCTACGCTCGGTTTTGGCACAAAGCCCTCTATGACTTAGGCCACGTATCCACCCCCGAGCCGTTTAAGAAGCTGTTCAACCAAGGCATGATGACCGCAGATGCCTTTCAGGATGACCGCGGCGTGTATATCGACATCCGCGAGGTTGAGTTCCGCGACGGGGAGCCTATTGAGAAGGAGACGGGGAAGACGCTGCACCGTTCTTCTGGCAAGATGGGTAAACGCTACAAAAACGGGCTACCGCCCGAAGAAGTCGGTGAGGAGTTTGGCGTGGATACCTTGCGGCTGTACGAAATGTACATGGGGCCGCTCGAAGCGAGTGCGCCGTGGAGCATGGAAGGCATTCGCGGGATGCAGCGCTTCTTACAGCGCGTGTGGCGCAACTTTGTCGATTCGGATCGACGTGTGAGAATAGGGGAGAGCGCTGCGTTGGCACCGGAGCTAGAAAGAAAGCTGCACCAAACCATTCAAAAGGTAACTGAGGATATAGAGGGGCTGCGGTTTAATACGGCTATTGCCGCCTTGATCGAGTTAAATAACCTGTTGGTGTCCTTAGACGAAGTACCGCAGGCTGTTGCCAAGCCTTTCTTGAACCTGCTCACGCCCTTTGCTCCGCATATTGCCGAGGAGCTATGGGAAATGGCGGGCTTTGGGAGGGGAGACCTCAGTTGTCAGAGTTGGCCTGACTGGGATGCAGCCAAGGCCGCCGAGGGCATGATCGTAGTGCCTATTCAGGTCAACGGCAAAATGCGCGGACAAGTCGAAGTACCAGTTCGCACTGGAGAGGAAGAGATAAAGTCCTTGGTGCTCGACATGGAGATCATTCAGAAATACGTAGCCGATGAAGCGGCGATAAAGCGGTTTATATGGGTGCCGGATAAAATTGTCAATATTGTGGTATAGAAATCAATACGAACCCTGAAAGTCTTATAATTTTTTTTATGTAAACTAAAAAGACAAAAATACATAATGAATACACCATCCTCTCCACCTACATACTTCGCTCTTGGGTTGGCAAGCTTCTTGTTGGCAATTGTGTTATTGTTCAACATGCTCAGTCCTATGGCTGTGCCAGTTACCAGAGAGCAGTTCGATCAGATAAAAGAGGCCGATCTCATCGAGTCTCTGATTGTGCAACCCCGGGGATTTACCTGGCAACTCAAAAGGGCCGTGAGAGTCCAGGGGACCAACGGCGAGACACTAGCCAAGCGGGTCGCGCTAGTAGAGCCAGACCCAGCCGTGGGCGAAGATTGGCAACAAAAGGGAGGAGCGGTGCGCCACGAGCAAGATAACTCGTGGTGGGGCGGGGCAGTCTTCATCGCCTTGTTACTCGGTGTGGGGGGGTGGCATATCTGGTCCCAAATACGGCTAGATCTCAAAGGGGGAGGGGGGCCGCGGCGGCGCTTGCGCGACTTGGAAACCGCGCTTAAGCAAGGCAAAATTACCCAAGCCGAATTCCGGCAGCAGGCCGAGCGGCTCTGGGCCGAATTGTGAGGAGCTATGGCGAGTACCATTCGCGTTCTCGACGAAAGTCTCATTGGAAAAATCGCCGCCGGTGAGGTAGTGGAGCGACCAGCTTCGGTTGTGAAGGAATTGGTCGAAAACTCGATCGATGCGGGTGCCGCTAAAATCCGCGTGGAAATCAAGGCCGGTGGCAAGCAGTCGATTGTCGTGACCGACGATGGTTCGGGCATGAACCGAGAGGATATCGCTTTGTGCGTGCGCCGGCACGCCACGAGCAAGATGGCCTCGGTAGCCGACTTGTTCTGCATTCAGACGCTGGGGTTTCGCGGCGAAGCCCTAGCTAGCATTGGTGCAGTAGCTCACTTGGCGATAGAATCGCGCGCGAAGGAAGACGAAGCCGGGACGCGCTTGGTCATGGAAGGGGGAATAGAGCGGGAGATGCACAGTATTGGCCGAGCACGCGGTACTACCATCGTGGTAAAAAACCTATTTTTTAATACGCCAGCGCGACGCAAATTCCTCCGATCCGTCGATGCGGAAGCCCGCCACGTGGCACAGATCATCATCCATTTAGCCGCTGGTTACCCGACCCTTGGCTTTGAACTAGAACACCAAGATCGTCGGGTATTGAACTATGCCCCGGCGTCTCGTCGGGAGCGCGCGGCCGAGTTGCTGGGTGCTCCAGTCGCCAAACTGTTGGATCTCGCTCACGAGGAGGAGGGCCTCAAAATCGAAGGGGTCTTAGCCGGTCCCGAGCACTGCGGCCGGAGCAAGGGCAAGCAGTATCTCATCGTACAGGGGCGCCCCATCTCTTCGCGACTGATGGCCAGTGCTATACAGCGGTGTTTTGAGGGGCTGCTGCCCGAAGGACATCATCCAGTATTCATGCTCTGGATTGATATGGATCCTAAGAAAATCGACGTCAACGTCCATCCGACGAAGCGGGAGATTCGCTTGGCCAACGAAGGGCAGGTCATCGCGGCTATTGAGAACAGCGTCCGGCAGAGCTTGCGCCTGCCCGATGTACAATCCTTTGTCTATGCTGCGGCCCCGAGGTTGAGGCCGGACAGCACACCTCGCTTTAGCGGGGACAGCAGTACTGCAGGTGGCGAGCCAACACCGGTGCGCGTGGGAGAACCAGCGTCACCAGTATTGCAAAGAATGCCTGCGTCCGGCGAGCCCAGGGCAGCAGCAACCCGTGATGCCGACGATCAGCTCGCCCTGACCTTCGTCACTCCAGCCGCGGCCAAACTCGTCGTCGCCGAAGACGCCGCGATGTGGCAGGTCCACAACCAGTATATACTCGTCGAAGTAGCCGATGGTCTGCTCTTCGTCGACCAGCAAGCTGCACACGAACGCATCAACTACGACCGGGCCATGGCGCAAATAGACGGCGTAGCCGGAGAAAGCCAGCAGTTGCTCTTTCCCATACAGCTAGAAATGGGCGCGGCGGATTTCGAGACCTTCAACCAAGTGCGGGGCGATATTGCCAAGCTGGGATTTGTCGTGCGGGATTTTGGCTCGCAGACGGTGTTGGTGGAAGCTGTGCCGGCCGAATTGGATCGCTTTGGCGACGGCGATGTTTTTTATCAGCTATTGAACGACGTGTGCGATGGCCAGAATTCGGGCCGATCTTGGCGCGAAGCGCTCGTCTTAGCTTACGCGCGCAAAGCGAGTATCAAGAAAGGCCAGAAACTGAACTCCGAGGAAATGATACACTTAATCAATGAATTGCTAAAGGCCGACTCGCCGCACATAAGCCCAACGGACAAGCCGATCATGGCGAGGATGAAATTAAGCGATATGGAGCGTTTATTGCGGAGATTCTAGTTCTCTATTTAATTTGGCCATTATACTACCGATAACAGGCATTATCAATAGTATAAAAACTAGGCGAATCCCTTGTGAAACGCGGCGGCAAAATCCCGCGATGTTCGCTATATTTGGAACATTCGATACCAATTAAGCCCCAGCGAGCATTTTATGAGTCAGACACTCAATCCGGTCGTCCACAGGCTAACGCCAGCACCAGCGTTGGTAGCGGACGATCCTTTGGAACAATTTCTCAGCGGCCAACTCAGTGAGCGCACGCGGCGTGCGTATTACGCCGATCTCCAGCATTTCTTTGCATCCATTGGCATGGAACTAAATGAAGTGTCGCTCGCCGTCTTGCAGTCAATCACCTTTGAGCACGTGGTCGCCTTTAGAAATCAGCTCGCCAGCGAAGGTTATAAGCGCAGCAGCATCAACAGAAAATTGTCCAGCCTGAAATCGTTGTTCAAGATGCTGGTCGCCTTGGGCCACATCGAGAAGAATCCCGCTGACTCTACGTTGGTGCGCGGTTATAAAGTGGACGAAACGCTGGCTGGCAAGGCGCTTTCCAATCAGGTGCTAAACAAGATCCAGCAAGCTATTGCCGAGGAAAAAGACGATTTGGTTCGCACGCGCGATACAGCCATGTTTCACTTGCTTACGTTTGGTGGCCTGCGCCGTTCCGAAGTGGCGGGTATCGCTTGGGAGGATATATCCTTGGAAGGCGTCTTTCACATCCTGCATCTGCCCGAGACTAAATCGGGCGTGGCGCAGGAGATCAAACTGCAAAACATCGTCCTGCATCATCTCGAATTATACAAAGAACAATTACAGGCGACGGGCTTATCGGCGACTGGTAAGGTCTTCATCAGCCTGTCTCGCAACCAGTCTCGCGGCCAGCCGCTGACCGACCAATCGGTAAATCACATCGTCAAGAAGTATGCCCTGCGCGCTGGCCTTCCCCAAAACGTCACCGCGCATATGTTCCGCCACACATGCTGTACTCTGGCGATTGAAGGCGGAGCCAAGCCCCAGCAAGTGCAAGCCCATTTGCGCCACAAGGATCTAAAGACGACGATGCGTTACTACGAGAATCGTGAAAAGCTGCTCGATAATGCGTCTGATTATATTAATATTACGTGAGTTCGGGTTAAGGTGAGGGCATCCTTTTTGGCTAAACTTAGGTTTGCA
>JAPPEF010000228.1 GCA_028875335.1 Gemmatimonadota bacterium | reverse complement strand
TCAGGACGTGGTAGTTCTGGGCGTGGACGCCGTGGAATTTGAAGTGGCCGTCGAGCCCCTCCAGCCCGTTGGTCTCCTTGTCCTCGCGCAGTTGGGGGATCAAAGGACCGCCGGACAAGTCGCCATCGACGACAATCTCCAAAATGTCGTTGTGCAGATCGCGATGGCTGAAATCCCAGTAGTCGTCATAGGCTTCGTAGAGAAAGTAGAGTCGGTTTAGTCCCTTGACCCAGCCGACGCGCACGGTGACGTCTAGATCGGTGGTATCAATCGGACTGTCGTGTACGGTGTCTTTCAACTGATCGATGCCGACGGCGTAGTCAGCAGGAACCATACCCCAGTCGGATACATCCCCATCGACGCGGGGGATCTGATCGGCGGGGAACTGAAATATTTTGAAGGTGGTATCCGGCCGTTCCAGCGCGGCGGCAGACAGTGCCCACAGCACGCCAACGGTTAGGATCGCACCGCACTTTTGCACGTGCCGATCCCTCCGATCAAATCCGGTTGTCATCGATATAATCCCAGTTATAGGCTATCCCCAACCCCGGTTCCTGCGACACGTGTACGCACCCTTCGTCGTCCATGGGATCGGCAATCTGATCGAGATGCTGAGGGCTCTCGTCGTAATCGCGCCCGGGTCGCAACAGACCGCGCTCGTAATAGCGGCAAGTGGCTTCGGGGGAGGCCGCAGCCAAATGCACATGCGGGGCACCCACCCCGTGTATTTCACATTGCACGCCGTAGAGCTGGCACAAGTTGATCAGCTTCCAGCAGCCGGTGATGCCGCCGTAATTCACATCAATGCGCAGCATGTCGCAGGCCCCCTGCAACAGCCACTCGGCCCGCGCAAAAGGACCGCCCTTAACGTGTTCGGGGGAACAGATGGCGATAGAGGTCTGCTGCGTCAGGCGGCGATAGGATTCCACCCTCGTCTCGACCATCGGATGTTCCAACCAGTAGTAGTTCAACTCTTCCAATTCCCGCGCAACCCACAGCGATTCCTCTAGGGTATAGACGCCAAACGGATCGAGCATCAGCACAATATCGTCGCCCACGGCCTCGCGCACGGCACGGCAGATCTCCACATCCTCCTTGGGAAATCCCGGCAGTTGTGGCGCTGGCTCCCGCGTGTGCGGATTCCAGCAGATGTTGGCGTGTACTTTGAAGGCTTTGTAACCGCGCGCTACGCACTCTCGTGCCAGTTCCTCATACACCTCGGGGCCGCCCAAGTTCGGGTACGTGCTGGCGTATGCTTCGACCGTGTCGCGGGTGCCGCCCAACAGTTGATACACGGGCATACCGGCTTTTTGCCCGGCCAGATCCCACAGCGCACAATCGACAACGCCGAGTTCGTGTTCGGCGAGGCTGTGGCCAAACGTGGACATCTGATCCATCCAATGCCATAGCTTCTCGCGGTTGAGGGGATCCTCACCGACTAGAAGGTTTTTGACGGCACCTTCCATAGTCGCCTTGTTGCCGCCCAGCATGTGCCCGGTGACGCCCTCGTCGGTGGAGATTCTGGTGATCGCACTAGTGCCTTCCACTTCCTCGTCGTCAATCCACACGCCATAACCCCAGCGCGAGCCAGCACTCCGACCGCGGTTTTTGGTGCGAAAATGAATAACTTCGACATCGGTGATTTTCACGATTTTTTCTCCTCAGAAACGGATGATCGAACCCTAGCTCCTCACCTTCTTGAAGCTGTTTGACATAATTCACCAAATAGTTTCAACTTCTGATTGCTGTATTCGATAATCCGTTGTGACGAGCGGTAGGCGGAGATGCTGTGCTGTTGCAGCAATCATGCGATCTGGCATATCGGGTATTTGATCGCGAGAGATACTTTCCAATTGTTCTGCAATCGCAAGATCAAAAGGGACAACTTTGAGTCCTGAATCTGGTCGGTGCAATGTGGCTTTCAAGTCAGTCAAATTTTGTCGGGACAATCGCTCTTTTTCAGTCAAGTATATAACTTCGACAATTGTTACTGATGACACATAGACTAAGTGACCTGATGAGATTGTATCTCCAACAGCTTGACGAGCAACGGATGAGAGGTCTGGTGATCTTGCCAAGAACCAGATCAGTGAGTGCGTATCTACAACCAGAGACATCACTCTTAACCTTTTTGATCAAATTTATGCCACATTTCTTTGCGAACTTCGGCTATGTCCTGAGAGGTTATTGGCTGCGCCTGCTCCCACAAGCCTTCAGGATTAAAGAGCTCCTTTGCCAATTCTTCCGGGGACAGATTGATGGCCGACACTTGGTAGGACTTCAAGGCATCTAAAAACACGACGCGATCCATATCTGCAAACCGAGCAGCTTGCCCAGAAGACAGACGTCCGAGTTCAAATAGTTTGACGGCTATCAGTAGCCGTCCTTTTTCGGCGAAGCGTTCAGGCGTTTCGCTAAGAGTTTGCAGTATGTCGTCTGGACACTCAAATGTAATTTTAGACATTGTGTACTCCTTCTGAAAAATCGCTTTCGACTTCTACAATCTCAAATGTACGCCACATTTCTTTTTGAACTTCAGCTATGTCCCGTGACAATAGTGATAACGTACACAGCTCTGCCTACTGGGGCAATAACGTCTTGAGGCGGTCCTCATATACGACAACCCCATCTTCGTAGTCCCGCCGCAGCCCCATCAAAAACGCATCCGCCAAGCGGCTCTCCTCCGCGCGCTTTAACAGCGCCCGCGCCCGCTTCGCCGCAGTGTCGAAAGGCTCGGGGGCGCTGCCGAAATTCGACTTCAGTACCTTGAACACCGAATAGTACTCACCGCCCCGAGGCATGGCCTCCGGCCCGACCACTTGGGCGGTCTGTGCCGTCACCGCTAGCGGGCCGTACAACCGACCGACCTCGGCGCTGCGCACGACATCGATCAATTCTGGATAAAAGGATTGTTCAAAGGCGTGGACATGGAATGTGCCCTGCGCGCCCTTGCCTGCCGTCCGCAAGGTGTATTCGTCGGCGAGTGCTCCCATATCCTCACCCGCCTCGATTCTCGCTTTGATCTCCACGGCCTCTTCCCGAGTTTGCACCATGATCTCCTGCAGCGTGACCTCCTCCGGTGCCGTGAATAACTCGGGCCGCTCGTCGTATAGCTTCCTAATGGCCTCCGGCTCGATATGGACCTGGTCCTTGACCGCCGTCTGCCTAAGTGCCAACAGCAACAATGCGTCTTTGCGGCGCTCATACCAGCGCACAATCTGCTCTTCGCGGTCAATCTCCCTTTCATAGGCCACGTGCAGGAATAAGGTGCGGGGCAACAACACGTCTTCGGCGAACCACCGCACCGACTCGGCAATGTCGCCTGAAAAGCCCATCTTCAACTCTGCGGCGTAATCCCAAAAATCGCCCACCGTGACACCGCCGCCACGAAATTGAAAAAGCACCGCTGCGCGCTCTGCCTCGGTGTACTCTCTGCGCCCTGCTGCGACCCATTCCTGTAGCTGATGCAAGGTCTCGGCGTTGGCCTGCAAGTCAATGTCGGCCCGCAGTTGCGTCAAGAATGCCTCTATCAGTTCGGTCGTCTTTTCCTCTCGCAGCTTGGCCTCCAGCTCGTTGCTCGCGGTGGCAAAACTCACGGGCCGGGCGTGCATGACTTGATAGATCCCGAACTGGTCATTGGGCAGGCGAATCGGCTCGGAGTACTCGCCGACCGCAAGCGCGTTTATGTATTCTTGCAGATAGACCGGGATGCGTTTGGGGGGCAGGTAGCCGTCCAGTTCCCCACCTTGTGGTGCCGTCGATTTGTGCTGAGATCGGCTGTGCGCCAGTTCGGCAAAATCCCGGCCGTCGGCAAGGCTTTGCCCGATCTCCTCGGCTTCTGCCTGGGTGTCGACGATGATCAGGCGCAGCTTGACCTCGCGCTCCTTGTCCGCAGCCTCGTAAGCCACCCGCAACTCCTGCTCATCGACGTGGACTTTGGCGAGAAATTCGCGCTCGAACAACAGGCTCAATATCCGCTCGGCTTTTTCCCGCTGTAGCTTCTGCGCCACCTCCGGCGCCTCGTCGAGTCCCCTTTTGATCGCTTCTTGGAGGAAAATCTCCTTGTCGATGACTGTCTGTAAATAGTCGCGGTAGCCGTCTAAGCCGGACTTCTTCGTCTTTAGCTGCGCTGGCAAGCGCTGTTCAAAGTCGATCAGTTGGGAGGCTGTTATCCGGCGGTCTCCCACTTCGGCCAAAACGGGGTCTTCCAGTTCCTCGGCATCTTTTGCACAGCCCACAAGTGCTAGGAGAATTCCACTACAAACCAAGGACAGGTACGCTTTCATAGACTTAGTAAACTCACAATTTTTAGGTGGAATAGATTAAACTGCGACACGGCGACCAGCAGGCGCTAGCGGACGCTGCCATATACCGTCACGAAGGAGAGAGCGCCCGTCTCCCGAGCACTTGGCTGTTCAAAACGCTCCAGATAGCGTCTGCTCACCCTTATCCCCATCAGGGTTTGCAGAGTATAGCCCAGATACGGCTTGTCGATGGAAAACTGCACGGCGAGCGAAGTTTCGTTGAAATCCCCGGTCATATCCCCGACGCGCAAACCAGCAGCGGCCGTCTCGTCCTGTATAAAATCGCGGAAGATCAGATGCTCGACGCCTAACTGCAGCGATACGTGGTTCAAAAAGGAACGCCGCAGTAAGAGCGAGGAGATCCCGCTCCAGTCTTGGCGCTCGGCCGTCGAGGCGCTGGTTAGGCGGCTGATATTGTAGGGCGTGTCGTCCATGAAGAGTTCGTGTTTGAAGCGCGGTTGCACCGTCAGTCGGCCCAGCGAGAACTGGTAATCTATGCGGTTGATCAGCCCCAGTCGCCGCGTGTTGCGGGCGATCTTGCGGCCAGCCCGGTCGCGGGCATTGGCGTCGCGCTGCCGAATGAATTCGTGGATGAACTTGCCTTCGCTATTGATGCCCTTGTAGGTCTTGCCGGTGAAACCAGCCCACAGCCGATTGACGACGGCGTTGCGCATCGCCAGCGGATCCATGACCGGCTGCATCGACCCCGGCGAGTCCAGCGGCCGGCCCAGCTCGGGCCGCGCTGTCACCCACTGGACCACGTCGTCGGCGATGTCGTCCTGTACCAGCTTGAACATGTTGTAAAAGGCAACATTTCCCACCGTTGGGAAATTGCGCTCATAGGCCAACAGAGCGTAGCGGGTCAGATTCTTTGCGCCGGTCGATAAGCGCTGCACTTGCTCTTGCCCCGCCATCCACTTCAACTCCGGCGTCAGCCACGCCCCTAAGTAGGCGTTGTACCCGCGCCGGTCGCGCTTATAGGGATAATCCGGCTCGTCGTCGTTTTCAAAGCGCTCTCCCCAACCATTGTTGTTCAAGTCGATGGCGAAGACAAATTCCGGCCGATCGACGTAGTGGCGCAGGAACTGCTCTTCGTAGTCGGGCATGAAATTGGGGCGCACTGGCGTGTTATTCTGGTTGAAATCAGAAATAAAGTCGTTGTTTTCGTCGAGACCGGGGAACACCGCTCCGTCGGCTAGCCCCTCCTTGTCGCGCCGCTGGTCGAGGCGGATGTCGTTGTCGTCGTTGTCATCGACCAAGTCGTAGAGAAACTCCGACCGCGCCTCTTCGTCGTCGCTGTAATTGATCCGCCCGCCCTGATCGACGAGGAACGACGTGGTGTTGTACTCGGCGTCCATGCTAAACGCCTCGCCGAACAGGAAGAAGGGATAAAATTCTCTAGCGACGTTGACCATCCAACCCGTGGCCGACTCATCTCCCAACACGCCAGACGCGCTTTGATGCGTCTGACGAGCGATGTTGGGGTACTGCCGGAACTGGTGGTTGACATTGTACTCGCCATACATCCGAAAGCCCGCCCAATCGCTGACCTCAAAGCTAAAGCCGAAAACTTGGGTCGCTGTCGGCAGGCCGTAGTCGAAAACGACCCACCGCTGATTGGAGTTGTCTTGGACATTGCCATCCGCTCGCACCACGTTTAAAAACTTGGATTGGGCACCCAACGGTTCATTGTCGGTCTGGACGTCCGAGGTGACATCGATCCGATAATCGTTGTTGAGCAGGAAGCGGAACTTCACCGCAGTGATGTTGTTGACCAAGTCGGCATCGTCGATGATGTCTTCCAGCGCCACCACCGCCGGGTCTTCCGCAGAGAAATTGTACCGATAGGTGATCTCGCCCTCGCTACCAACTCCTTCGGCAACGGGAAAGCCATTGCGCGTGGTGCCACCCTCTACCTGCGGCAAAAAGCCAAGCTGACTGCCGACCAGCACGGTGTCGCGGCCGCCGATTTGGGTATGCACTTCAATATCTTGGTCGAAAACCGTAGGCCCACCCACGCCGTCCTCGGGTGAGTCGTCTGTTATGCGGACAATGATCCAGTTGATGCGGTTTTCCAGTTGGCCGTTAGTCAGCTTGCCCTTGAAAGGGTTGCCGCCGCGGTCGGATTGCGACCGGTCGTTGTGGGCGTTGACAAAGGTCGCGCCCAAGCGCACGGCGTCGAGGACTTTCCACTCGCCTCGGAGGCCAAGCAGGTTGGTAAAATTCTCGGTGACGATGGGGACGCGCACGCCCGGGGCGATCTGATGCACCGGCAAACTGATCCGCGACATCAGCACGGTAGCGGCCAAGCGGTCGGCAGCATAGTCGAACTGCACCCCGTTGAAGCGAGTTTTGCGGAACGTCATCGGCGTTAGCGTGGTGTTGATCAGGTCGCCGATGGTCACCCCCAAATAGTGCTGGCCCTTGGTATCGGTGGCGATGAGCAGGTTGCTGAACCACGAATCATAGCGCCCGGACGGCTTGAGCAGGCCCGAGCCTCCCGAGCTAGTCGGCTGCCGCTGCCGCCAGTCGTACACCAGCCAACCCTTGGTCAAGTAGCGCCCGTACAGATCGTAGAAATAGTCGCCTTCCTGCCCAGGAGAAAAGTAGCGCCGGTAGGGATCCCTGGCGTAATTGGTGTACTCCCACTGCCAGCGGTATTCGGAGACGATTTCCTGCGGCATGTACCAGCGCTTCAACGCGGGCACGAACGCCGCCTGCTGCATGAGTGGGCCGGAGGCATAATAGGAAACCCGGTCCTCCTCGTTGGTCCCCAAGCGGTTGCCGTAATCGGGCTGGGCACTCGCCGGCACCAGCCCGGCCAGCAAGCAAATCGCTGCCCACCGCATGCGCGTCCCCATTATTGGATTGCGTCGCGTCATTCTACACCGGCGTACACCGAGATAAAACTAGTGCCAAAGGAGCGGCTCTCGCTCTGCTTCACAAGGCCATCAGCACTCAACACCACGGCCTCGTCCCACCGCTTGGTATAGCTAACGCCAAACTGAGTGGTGAGCTTGTAGCCGAGGTAGTGTCCGAGGGTCGTCCACTGCACGGCCAAGACCAAGTTGCGGAAATCGCCCGTGTCTTGAGTCGGGCCGTCGTCCAGCAAGGCGTTCTCGTCCAAGACCAGTTCGCGGAAAACCGAATACTCCACTCCGCTTTCGAGGAAGGAGTTGTTCAACACCGGCAGCCGCGCCTGCAAAATGCCGATCCCCATCCACTCCTTGCGGTCGGAATCGGCCTGCAAAAAGGCCGTCTGATTGAGGTATTCGCTTTTCACCTTGGGTTGCAGCACGAACTGGCCAATCTTGCGGGTGTAATCCGCCTTATTGATCAAACCCAGAAACTGCGAGCTTTCATTGAGAATAGGAGCATCGCCGCTTTTGAACGCCTCACCGCGCTGGCTGAAGAGGCTGTATTTAAATTTGTTGATCACGTTCAGCTTTTTGACCGGTTCGTAATCGAACTGCACGTAGCTGTCATTGACCCAAGTATCTCTGGCCGGCAGGATGTCCTCGACAAGGGCCAGCGAGACCGTCTGCAGGTAGAGCGTCGGCTCGCGGCGAACGTCGGGGATATTATCTGCGACCTTTTTTAGCGAATTGAAAAATCGCAAGCGGCCCCATTGCGAGTGATCGCGGTCGTACGTGAAAACTCCGTAGGTCGCGTGGTTGCGGCGATTGGAGGATATCTCGTCCTCGCGCAGTCGCCCCACCGTCAATCGCGCCTCCGGCGTCAAGTGTTGGCCAACGTAAACATTGTAGCCCCGGTGATTCCTGCGGTAGGGGTAGTCGGGCAAGTCGTCGTTTTCAAACCGATCGATCCAGTTGTTGTTGTTGAGGTCAATGCCAAAGAGGAATTCTGGCCGATCGACGTTGTAGCGGAAAAACGGCTCCTCGTAGTCCGGGATGCGATTGCTCAGCGAGATGTTGTCGTTTTGGTTGAAGTCCGAGACGAAGTCGTTGTTTTCGTCCCAACCGGGGAAGACGATTGCGTCGGGGCCACCTTGACCCCTGCGGCTCCAATCGGGCGTACGATCTTGGTCGTCGTTGTCATCGACAAACTCATACATTGAGGTGCGTTCGTCGTCGTAGTACACGTTGCCACCCGAATCGACGATAAATGCCGTCGTCGAATAGTCGGGATCCATGCTGAAGGCCTCGCCGAACAAAAAGAACGGATAGGCCTGCTTGGAAACGTTGATCATCCAAGCTGCCGCGTCGCGCGCGTGGGTGCGCAGGTTGCGGTCCGCATTGGCGAGCGTGAGGTTGGGATACTGGGTGTAGTCGCGATTAACGTCGTACTCAGCATAGGCGTCAAAACCCATCAACTGCAGCACTTCCATGGTAAATCCGAACACCATGTTGGCCGATGGCAGTCCGTAGTCAAAGACGACGCGCTGTTGGTTTGAATTGTCGGTCACATTGCCTGCGGCGCTGCGGACATCGAATAGCACAGCACCCGCTTGCGCCAAGTCCAAACCCGTGAGCGGCGGGCTGGGCAAACTGCCGCGCCCGATCTGGCGATCCGACCACACCTGGATCTTGTAGTCGTTGGCCACCACGAGATCAAACTGAATATCGACGATCTCCGTCGGCCGCGGGCCAATATACGCCAAGTCGGTGAAGTCGTAGTTGATGACGATCTGTTCCTCGCCGTCGGCAGCCAAGAAACCCTCCCGGGGAAAGCCGCCGGTAATCACCGGCCATTTGGTCGGATCGGCTACCACCTCCCGCAAACGGAATTTCGTGCGCTTCTTGGTGTCGAAATCCTCGGCGGTAATGATGATGTCGTGGGCGAATAACGCGGCACCGCCCTGGCCGTCTTCTGGGGAATCGTCGCTCAGCACCACGGCGAGGACCCGAATCGGGTCGCTGCCTTGCCCAGCCCCCAAAGAACCAATGAACGGGTTGCGTTCAAACGCCTCGGCCAGCGTCTGCGAATGGTGGGCATTGACCATAGTCGCGCCGACCTTGACAAAATCCCCCACCTGCACCGTCGCCCGCCCCCCCATCATATTGGTCGCGTTGGTCGAGACGTTGGGCTGGCGCTCGGGGGTGGTGCCGAGGATCGCCTCGCTGGCGCGGGAGAACAACAGCGTCGCCTCGTATTTGTTCGCGGCAAAGTCCATCTGGATGCCGTTGAAACGCGGCTTCGAAAAGGTTAGCGGGGTCAGGGCGGTGCGTATGCGCTCGCCGATGGTGATCGCCAAGTAATACTGATCGCGCGAGTCAGAGGAGACCGTGACGGCGTTGAACCACGCATTGAACTTGGGGTCTTTGTAGATTGACGAACCGAATTGACCCGGTTGCGTCTGATTCCAGTCGAAAATCAGCCAGCCCCAGGTCTGATAATTCCCATACAGGTCGTAAAACGGCCCGCCTTGGCGGTTGGTGTTGACGTAGCGCTGGTATAAATCTCTGGCGTAATTCGAGTACTCCCACTGGCGAAAGCCGTAATCGACGTATAACTCCTGTGGCACGTACCATTTCTTGAGCGCCGGATCGAGCGCATCGAAGAGGACGCCCGGACCGCGCGGCTCAAAGGTGAGTTGGGCACCGCGCTGGGTCCCGAAACGACGGTCCAGCGACTGGCCGGTCGTCTCGGTCGCCGACAATACCAATGCAAAGAGGACCAGCCACGCAGGCATCCCCCTAGTTCTGCCCATTAAATCCCTCCGTTAGAAAACAGATCTTCCTAGTCATGCTGAGCGCAGCGAAGCATCTCATACCCACATCCGTTTAATAAACCATCTCGACGATACCCACGACCGCTTCCTCTTTGGCATCAGTGGCCAAATCGACGCGGAAGAGGTAGATACCCGGGGGCATCTGTTGTCCGGCAGCATTCGTGCCGTCCCACTGCGCGGAGAAACTCCCACCTCCTTGCTCGCCTGCAAAGAGCGTGCGGACGAGGTGTCCGGCTAGATCGAACACGCGCACCGTAAGCGGCGCAGCATCTACCAACCGCACCAAATCGCAGTGTATCCGCGTTTCGTCATTGATCCCATCTCCGTTGGGACTGAAGATGCGCGGTTGGGCCGCGACGTTGATCATGAGGCGGCCACCCGCCAGCGGCACTCTTACCGCTAAGTCGTTTGGATCAGCGGCCCCTATAGGTATTAGATCGTCGTCCGCCTCCCCCAGATCGGCCGCATTGCCGCCGATGACCCGCTGGCCAAGATCGTCGGTAGCACTGTTCCAAGCCGTACCGGTAAAGGTCGTGCCAAACCTCAGCACGCGGCACTTGAAACGAATTTTGACCAGCGCCGCCCGGCCCGCGGCCAAATCGCTTTCCGTGATTGCGGGAAAGCGCACCCGCAGATGCCGCTCGGCCACCGATTCTACGGCAAAAAGACCGCTGTCGTCTTGCACGGGCAGATTGGTCAAGTCCACACCCGTGAAATCCGCTGTTTGCACTTGGCCGTCTGCGTGTACCACTTCGATAGTCTCAACCTCTTCAGAACGCACGGGCGTGGCGATCTCAAAAACATCGAAACCTATATCGACGCCCTGGCGCATCTTGGTCGGCAGGACGGCATACGTAAACGACACCGGAACGCCCAGTTCGACTTGGCGCGGGACGACCTCGCTGATGATCCGCTCCGTCAGCGGTGGGTTGGACACCGTAAAGGCGAGGGCACCCAACGCACGGGCGGATTCCAAGTTTTGGCTGTCGAATTCGGCCTTCAACTGGAAATAACGACGCGGGCCGGGCGAGAGGATGGGTACGCCCAACTGATCGTCGCCGATGTTTTCAGCGTTTACAGTACCCGCAGTTAGCTTATAGGGCGGCGACCAGCGGCTCCAAGCGACTAAATCATCGCGCACGTCGCCCTTATCCGCCTTTTTCAAATCGTCGTACTCGTCCTGCGTCAACGCCACCCGGCTGCGCTCGTCAATGGGCAGGGCGTTGAAGAAGTCGAGGGCTTCTTCAACATCGTCAACCGCGTCTAAGTCAATCGCATCGCCTGTCGCCGTATTCGCAACCGCTCCTTCCCGCCACGGCACCTCTTCACCACTGCTTGGATGCAGGCGAGTAAATTCCAACGGCGTGTCATCCCAGCCGCTGCGCGAACTGATCAGCAAGCGCGACAGGCGTTCTGTACCGAAGTGCTCCTCTTCCCAGCGGATGCGTCCCCACAGCGCCAATTCCTCGCCAAAATCGAAAATGTTGGAAAGGTAGTCGGCGCGGGGCACAAACCCGGACCCAAAGACGCGGAATTCCGCAACCTCAAACCCCACAGTGGTCTGCGATTTCAGGCGGATATAGCGGACGTATTGCGGCGGAATGGTCAGTTCGACGACCGGCTCTTCGTTTTCCGTCTCCAGTTCGACGGTGGTCAGCACCGGCTGATTGGCCACCTGCGTTTCTTCGCTGCCGTCGTTGAGCAGTAGTTCAAAGCCGCGCAGGAAATCGTTCTGGAACGGGAAATCCGGGGCGGGAAAATCGGGATGCGCGTTGCGGGGGAAAAACTGGATTCGCTCGACGCCGAAGCGCGCACCGAGATCGAAGTCCATGATTACCCCAAGTGAGTTGACTTGGCTCGCCCCGCGGGCTGTCTTGCGCTCAAAGGCGGTCGTGGGATCGCCGTCGATCATAAAAATTAGCTGGTCTTTTATGACCTGCGACAATATGGTTGGCGCGCCGAGGCGACCGCCGCGGTCGAGGAGACCCAAGGCGATATTTACGGTCTCATCCGCCTGTTGCGGCGACAACCAGCCCACCCGACCGTCGGCATCAAACTCGAGCACATTGCCCGGGGTATTGCTAACCTCGACCTCGGTCGGACCCGTTTGTATCAAGGCCACGATAGTCCCACCGCCGCTTGCCCACTCCAACCCATCCTCGCCACCCATGACAATAGTGCGGCGCTCCGCCCCTAGATTCTGAACCGCCAACAATACCAGCACCAGTGCCTTCGCGCGCGGATACAACACAGCCGACTAGCTCCTCATAGGTTGGTCAATACGCTACGTGCAGTAGGCGCTGCACTCCCGTTTGCCGCACTCCGCGATGCGAATCCGCGTCAATGTCGATGCGCAAGATGTAAATCCCGGGCGGCACCATCCGTCCCTGCTGGTCATCGGCCACCCAGTCGAGCACGTATTTCCCGGCTACTAGGGGCTTCTGAGCATCAAGTCGGCGCACCAGCCGACCGCCTAGATCGTAGATCCGCACTTTGACCGGGCGCACGCCGCTCAACCGACGCACAGTAAAATCAATGGTTAGCGCGTCGTTGATCCCGTCGCCGTTAGGAGTCACTACTTCCGGCTGGATGCCTAGGTCGCCGAGTACGTTGTTGTCCTGTACCGAAGCTAGGATCTGCAGCCCCTGACTCTGGGCCAATTCGGTCACGTCCGCCGGATCGACCTGTTGCCACGAGTTGGCCAACGACGAATTGCCCATCGCCGCTTGGAGCACTGCTCCGGGGGAAAACAGAGCCGTCGTAAACCGCACCTCAACTAGATCGACCTGTCCGCCCTGCTTTACCAACCGGTCGAGGCGCAACCAGAGTGAGTCGGAGCGCGTCTCCATCACCTGCACATTGGCCAGCTCTTCGGCTTGGCCGCTTTCCCACTGCGCCGAGCTGCCCAAGCGCAATGCGCCGAATTCGAGCGACATATCCGGCGGAGTGCGCACCAAAATCTCGTCGAAGCCCAAATCCTGCGACGTGAAGGTCGGCTTGACAAATAGCGAAACCTCCTGCGGCGCGCCCAAGCGCGCAAAGATCCCCGCGTCCAGTTCGCCTTGCAGTTGTTTCGCTACCGGCGGGTTGAAGTTCAAGCGAATGGAGTGCAGACTGGCTGCATCTAGGGGATCTGGGGTCGTCAACCGGGCGCGCAATAGCAGGTATTGGCGCGGGCTAGGCGAAGCAATCGGATCGCCGGACCGCGCGTAGGGAGCACTCCAGTTGCTCCAGTCGGACCCAGCCACCTGTAGGGTGTCGATCCGGCCCTTTTTGAAAAAGCCCAACTTTGCGTATTTGCCCTCCGAGACTTCCGTGCCACCACTGTCGTAGTACCGGTATGCTTCGGCGACCTCATTACCGGTGCGGGTCTGGATTTGCACGGACGTGCCTGGAGGCGTGTCCGCCTCCCATTCAATCGATATCAAATTCTTCGCACTGCCCAGCGGAATCAGATCCGAAACCAGTTCCACCTCCGGATGGTAACCTTCGCCGTACAACTGGACTTCGCGAATCCGCGCTTTGGTTCCCTCGTTGCGCACCGACCTATCGATGAAGGGATAGGCAACGCGCACGAAGCGGGCGTGTATAGGCTGAAACCTGTTGGTTTCGGTATCCCTGCCTATGCCGCGCACCTGTTCGGGTGCGGTCCATATCAGACCGCCGCCCGCCGCCGGCGTGCCGTCCGAAATCTGAATTTCGTATATGTTGAAGCTGGCCCCAGAAAGTCGCCCACCGCCTGCGAAGAGATTGTACCACATCTGTACGGTATCCAGCCAGTACGACGCCCCCAAGTCGAACTCCAAGAATCGCTCCCCGAATGTGACACCAGCATTGACAAATGACGTGAGGTTGAAGGTCAAGTAGGTTCCTTCGCCGTCGAGCAGGTTGGCCGCTGACCCCTCGTGAGAACTCTCCGCGCTACCCTTGCGGTCCGCGATCAAGCCCTGGGCGATATTCCGGCCCACTTCATAGACTTCTAACTCGGCTAAGCGCGGCCGCTCGCGGCGATAATAGCGGACAGTGCCGCGCACCTCGGGATCGATTACCTCGTAGATCTCCGGCTCGATCTCAACTTCCCCTTCTCCCACCCTCTTGTAGTAAACCACATCCCCTCGATTAGCCCCTGTGAGTGTCTCGTATTCCCCTTCCGATACCTCTTGTCCCCTCATACCATTGCTCTCGGTCACCACAACCTGCACAAAGCGCACCATATCGCCTTCAAAATCTCGGCCCGGTACCATGTGAACCAACTCCCCGCCGTCCAGATCTATCGCGAATAAGCGCTGGCTTTTGTTTTCACCGGGAGTCCGGAAAACCTGTTTAGTGGGGACTATGCCCGCGATCTGGGCACCCTTGTCGGCGTTGTCGGCAGTCAGCACTACAAATTGCAGAAAAGGGTCGCCCTGTCCCTCGGGCACGAACTTCAGTCCGATCCGAGTGGCGTTGATCAAGCGACCCATATCGACCTCGAACCACCAATCCTGCAAGGGGCTATCCGGGTCGGGTTCCCAGTAGGTTGTCTCGTCCCCATCGAAGAGATTGGGGATATCCTCCTCGTTGGAACCCGCTTTTATAGCATCGAGGATGGTCACGCTCTCGGGTTTTCCAGCGGAGCGCAGCAGGTGTTCGAGAATGTCCGTCACGGCGTTGTGGTCCTTGGGGACAAAGGCCGGGCGAACCTCGCCGCTGGGAGCAATATCCAGCGTCCCCGGGACGAACGTCCAATGGCTCCAGTGGCTCTGGGTGTTCACCACCACTTGGTTGGATCTCAGACTATGATCCTGTCCCCAAACGAAATTGCACAACCCAAGGGCCATCCCCAGTAAGACCATGATCCTTCTGCTCATCGCACTATCTCCTGAACATCCTCAATAGACGACCGATACAACTCCAAATTTTGTTTCCCGTCCCTCCTCGGTAGAAGCTTCCACCCGGCAGATGTAGAGCCCCGGGCTTACCTTTTGTCCGCTGCCGTCCATCCCATCCCACTGCCGCACGTGCCGCCCCGCAGTATCAAGACCATTGTACACCTCCCTCACCCGTCGGCCCGCTAGATCCCGGACCTCCACGATCACCGGCGAGGGTGTTGTCAGCTTAAGCAGGTCATAGGAGATGTCCAACCCATCGTTGACGCCGTCACCATTAGGCGTGAAGACTCCCGAGCTCAGCGACAGCGAGCCTAGGAGCTGACCACCCAGCGACAACGACTGGACCGATAGGGTGTTGCCATCGAGGAGTGCCGTAGAGTTACCGGGCTGGATCGGCTGCCGGATATCCTGCGGCATCTCGCTATTGAACACCCGGCCCGCGAAGGTCGCCCCGAAGCGGAATATCTCGCCGTTGAACACCACTTCTATCAACTCCTCGGTCCGATTGAAATCGACCTTCGGCATCGCTACTACTAGGCGGTCATCCCCTACTTCCAACTCGGTGAAAGCCACTTCTTCCCCACCGATCCGCACCGCGTCAACGTCCGCCAACCGCCCTCCGTCAACGGATATCTCTAAGCGGTCAAAACCCGGGGAGTCCAACCCGATTGTGGGCCGGATAGCATAGGTAAACCGAGTCAGTTCGGCGGTCTCCACCTGCCAAGGTTCAATCTCACCCACCAGTTCCGCTGCCGCCGGCGGCGACGCGGCGAACTCCACATAGCGCAACTCACTGCCCGCAGCGGCATCCGATTCAAAATCCACTTGGAATTGGACGAACTGGCGCGGCCTAGCCGCCGTCAGCGGCACGCCTAGACTGTCAGCGAAGTCGTAGGGGATGGACCACAGGTCCCAATTCTCTGCATCGCGGGTGATGTTGCCCTGCTCGGAAAGTTCCAGCCGCCGGTACGCCCCTCGGGTCAGCGGCCGGCCCCGATCGTTGTAATTTACCTGTTCGTCGCCCCGGAACGTCTTGCGCCAATAGATATTGGGATTGGTATCGCTGCCGCTCTGGCTGCGGATGGCAACTTTGGCCGCGGCGTCTTTGTGCCCCGACCAGCGGACCCAACCCAGTACCATCTCCTCCTCTAGATCGAGGATATTGGACGTATAGGAGGCCGTAGGTACATAACCCGGGGCGAAAATTTCGAACTCTGCGATTTCCCAGTCCCGGTTTTGTGACGACACGAAAAGCGCCAAGCGACGGATGTACTCCCCCGATAGCTCCACATCGACGATAGGCTTAGTATTTTCCGTGACCTTCCGCTCGGCGTGGAACAGCAGATCCTTGCGCAAGAAAAGATCTGCATGCGCCCTGTTGACAAGGCCCACACAGTTGCCGAGATGCCCCGCTCCGCTCGTCGAACACAGATCTGCGAAGCCGATTCCTAGTTCGGTGTTGGTCGCCGTATTGGTCCATACTTGGAAAGCCTCGATGTAATTTTCTTGGTTTTCGGTTCGCGTGAAGAATCGAATCTTATTCACGGCAAAGAGACCACCCAAGTCGAACAGAAAGGTCTTCCCGACCGTCAGATATTCTCCCACATTCGACCCACAGCCAACGCGTATCTCGCGCCTGCAATCAGCGCCTTGCAAGCCGACGTACGCCGTTTCCCTGTCGAGGTCGGTGATCTGCTGTATATCGTCCGCTTCGACCCAAGCTTGGAAGCCCTGAGTTTGCAAATAGCCGCCCCGCTCCCATACCGTCGGAGCAATGTTCTCCTCTGCGGTAAAGAACAACGGTGAAATCGCATCGGCTCCGATGATCAGGGACTCGCCGGAGCCGAGCCGAGCCGCCTCGATATCGGCCCAGCTAAACTGGCGCAAGTCGGCTTCACCGCGTTCGACCTCCGGCGGCGGCGGTAGATTCTCACCACCCAGCCGATAGATCGTCAATCCCGCGACCGGGACGCCCATCGCTAAGGTCATAAACAGCGCTACTGAGAAGCGACACAAAGGCATTTTGTCCATGGCTATACCTCCCCAAGGGATTTCGGAGAGTCTAAAAGGGCGGCACTTAAATCCAAAGGGGAGATGTGGCCACATCTCCCCTTTGGATTTATGCTGTTTCCCAATGGCTTGGGATCGAGCTACTGCTGAATATAAGCGGCCTTGATGCGACCCCAGCTTTCTTCCTCGACTGCCGTCCCCGTCACCATTTGGCTGAAGTCCACGCGTGGGTCAGTCGGTGCGAGGAGGAAGTCCGAGCAGTTACCGCAATCGAACCACATCTGGATGTTGGGGTTGATACCCCAGCCGCCAGTGCTGCCGGAATTGTCTTCGGCATCGTTGTCCATATCGTGGACCACCCAACCGAGGCCGATAGTATTGCCTTCGACGAAGGTGTGCTCCGGCTCGCTTTCTGTGGGGCCTACCCAGTGAAAATCATCCCAAGCGGCCGACATGATCTCGATGCGGGCAGTAACTTCGCCGGCGTTCGACTCCCCATCTAGCTGGAAGCCGTAATCACCCCAAGGCGGGACGTCATGCCAAGTCGACTTGCTTTGGAACCACCACTTCCAGCCAAAAGGCTCCAGCGGCGGAAAACGGCAGTGGGCGTTTTGTGCGTAGCGGCCCTGGTTGCGCTGGTGCTCCTCTTCGCTTTCGAAATCGCCGGCCGCGTACCAATGCTGGTCGCCGCCGTGGTCGGAGTCAATCATAATCTCCCAGCTATCGTCGCCGCCGGCGACCGCGCCGACGCCATTGCGGTCCCAGTAGTTGTC
Organism: Gemmatimonadota bacterium; assembly: GCA_028875335.1. The sequence continues at coordinate 1,456 of JAPPEF010000228.1, read as the reverse complement.
GAAGCGCTCCATCATGAAATAGAGGCGATTAGTGCCTTGGCTCCAACCGGCAACGACCCTGAAGGACAGATTGCTCTCGTCGTTTTCGTGCCCCAACCCAAGATAGTATTCGAAGTGGGACTCAAAGGGGACGTAATAATCCTCAGGGACGATATCCCATTCGGACAAGTCGCCATCCAGCGTGGGTTCCATACCAGCAGGGAACTGGAACAGGGTACCGGATTCGATGCCAACGATATCGACATGGGCCGATACCGTGCTGGCCTGTAGCATGATGCCGAGGGCCAAAATACTCGCGATGCTCAAAATCTTCTTCATAATGCAATTCACCTCATGGGTTTGTGGTTTGAATATTCGTCAAAAAAACGAAAAGTGAGCTTCTAATGCCTAAAACGGCCTCTCTTTACCTCCTTTCAACAGCTCTTAATAGTTGCTAAATATCGGCATAATATATAATAAAGAGGCCAGCAAAAGACAACTACCGCTAGGGGTTCGAGCGCTCGCGGCTATTTTTCGCCTTACTCGTCCAAATACCAAGTCTCTGGATAGTACGGCCACGTCCAGCGCGAATCCCAACCCCAATAGCCCTGGGGCGGCACATTGCGCAGCTTGCGGCTGACTACGACCGGATGCGGTCCCAAGCCAATAACGCCGAGTGCCCACAGGTTCTCGGCTTGGCTGCGGAGGATCTTCTTGCCCATCGCAATGCGTTCGTCCTCGTCCGTAGTGCGGCGCAGTATCTCCCACCAGCCAATCAGTTCCTTGATCTGCGCCGGCGGCTCCCACCCGAGTGCGCCGTCGGAAAAGTACCACCGCGTCCACTTAGACCACTGGCTCTGCTCCCAGCCGCCATTGGTCGGCACGTACCAATAAGGCTCAATGGGAAAGAGGATATCCGCGTTGCGGTCGGCGTGCCAGATGGTCATGTCCATCAAACCCGCCCTGGCGCGGATCCGCTGCAGCGTGCCGCTGATTTGTTTGAGATTGACGCTTATCCCCACCTCGCGCCAGTGGGCCGTGACCAAGTCCAAAGTAACCTGCTTGGGCGTCTCGCCGATCATGTACTCCAAGGTGATCTGCAATGGCTTACCGTCGAACCGCTCGCGCCGGCCATCTCCGTCGCGATCAACAAGCCCCATCTCGTCGAACAGGGCACGTGCACGCACCGGGTCAAACTCCGCCCAAGCCGTGGCAAATTCTGGCTCGAAGTAGCGACTTGCAGACACTACCGTAAGTTGACGCGGCACCCCATAACCAAAATAAACGATGTCATTGATTTCCTCCCGATTGATGGCCAGCGACATGGCCCGCCGGAAGCGCACGTCCTGGAAAATTCGCCGCAGCCCCTCGTCGGGATGATTCAAATTGAACTGCAACACCACGTCCGAGCCATACGGCCGTGGCCAGACGTACGTGGAATAGCCGTTGTTCTGCTCAAAGCGCTTAAACAGCGGAA
>JAPPEF010000357.1 GCA_028875335.1 Gemmatimonadota bacterium | reverse complement strand
CCGCCATGCTCTTCTTCGGGTACACCTATTGCCCCGACATCTGCCCGGTGACGCTGTCGAAGATGGGCCGCGTATACCAGCTCTTAGGCGAGGACCAACACGAGCTGACGACCCTCTTCGTCACCGTGGATCCCAAGCGCGACACGCAGGAGAAGCTGGCGGAATACCTCGACTACTTCGCCATTGATGCGATTGGCCTGCGCGGCAACAAGGAGGAAATCGACCAAGTGGTGCGCCAGTATGGTGCTCATTATAGCCTCGGAGAGGAGCAGGCCGCCTACCTAGTTGATCACTCGACCTATACCTACCTGATTGATCAGCAGGGCAAGGTGCGCTTCCTCTTCCGCCAGAGCGACGGCCCAGAGCTGATGGCTGCGGTAACTGAGAAACTCTTTGCCGAGGAAGAAAAGCCATGACAAACGTCTTGTACAGAATAATCAAGGTCATCCACGCGGTGCTTTGGTTCCCGCTGAGTCCGCTCATCGGCCCGGATTTTCCGCAGCGCTTTCTGCGTCGGGGCTGGCGAAAACTAACGCGTACCAAGCGGATGCCGACACAGACCGGTCCGTAGCCTCATCCACACAGCATCTCCAAGGAATCCGCGCCAACCATGCAGCGACCCAATATCCTCATACTCTACACAGATCAGCAGCGGTGGGACGCCCTCGGCGTCAACGGCAACGCCGAAATCCGCACGCCGCACTTGGACCGGCTCGCTGCCGCTGGGGTAAACTTCGACCACTGCTTTGTGCAGAATCCGGTCTGCATGCCCAGCCGCGTGAGCTTTCTCACCGGGCAGTACCCATCCACGCTAGGGCTTTCACACATGGGCGTGCCCGTGCCCGAGGACGCGCCGACCTTGCCGCGCCTGCTGCGCAACTACGGCTATTGCAGCGGCCAGATAGGCAAGCTCCACTTTTTGCCGCACGCCAACCGCGACCACCGCGAGTCCCATCCCGACTACGGCTTCGACCACTTGGAAATCTCGGACGAGCCGGGTTCCTATCACGATGCGTACCGCGCTTGGGTGGCGGCGCAGGCTCCTGAGCAACTCGACCACGTCAGCCTCGGCGAGGCCCCCAGTTCAATCGAATGGAAGCGGATCATGAATGTCCGCGACGGGATCGCGCATCCAGAAGAGCGCTTTGTCAAACGCGCCTTGGCCAGCCGCTGTCGCAGCGAGTTGACCCACACGGCGTTTGTCGCCGAGCAGACCATGGAGTTTATGACGCGCCACAGGGACGGCCCTTTCCTTTGCGTCGCTGGTTTCTATTCGCCGCACGATCCGTGGGTGGCTCCCCAGGAGTTTCTCGATCTCTACGATCCAGCCGCGCTGACGTTGCCGCCCTTCCCTCCGGCTCTCGACGCCCGCCGAGGCCCACAGCACTTTTCCGACGACGAATTGCGCTCTGCGCGCCACGGCTATTACGCGATGGTCTCCGAGGTCGATCACCACGTCGGCCGCATTCTCGATCGGCTCGACGGGCTCGGCATTGCGGACAATACCATCGTCGTCTTCACGTCCGACCACGGCGAATGGCTCGGCGAACATCTGCGCTATGGCAAAGGCTATCCCGGGCACGACGCGGCCTCGCGAGTACCCCTGCTGATGCGCTGGCCTGCTGGAGCAAGTGCTGGTGGACGTTGCTCCCGCATCGTCGAGGCATTGGACGTGGTGCCGACGTTGCTGGAAGCCGCCGCAATTCAGCGGCCGGACGCGTTGCAAGGCAGTTCTCTCTTGGCCGATCTGCGCGGCGAGGAGGGCGCTGGCCCCGGCTGTGCCATCACGGAAATGACGCCGATGAAACCGCAATCAAACTGGAAAACGCTGCGCGTGGAGGGGCTGCGCTATCTGGTGGACGCGAGCGGAGCAGAGGCACTCTTCGACTTGGAGCGCGATCCGCTGGCCTACGAGGATGTGGCGGGCGAGAGCGAATACGCCGACCGGTTGCAAGCGGTGCGCAAGCGGCTGCTAGAGCGGCTGCTAGAGCGCGAGCGGCCG
>JAPPEF010000100.1 GCA_028875335.1 Gemmatimonadota bacterium | reverse complement strand
GCTCACTGGAACTCATGCGACTCTGTCCGGTGGGGATGAGATAATCTCAAGCTACGACCGATTACAGTTTTTTGCCGAAGATAAAAAATACTATCTAGATTGGCAAAGAGATCGACCGGCAAGAAAAGGAAAGAAAGTCACATGGGAAGATAAATATGAAAATAAACACGATCTGGATTTTGTACTTGAGATAGATGGTACCGATTATAAAAAAGGTAGACCTATTGCTTTTATTGAAGCTGCATGGAGGCGTTACACTAAGCATTCAAAAAATAAAGCTCAAGAAATTCAAGGGGCACTTTTGCCTATTGTGGAACATCACCACCTATCTGCACCATTTTATGGTGTCGTTCTTGCTGGTGAATTTACCCAACCTGCAATTGATCAATTAAAAAATCATGGCTTTTCAGTTCTATATATACCGTACAAAAATATAGTTTCTGCCTTTAAAGACATAGGTTTTGACATCGCTTTCGATGAAAAAACGGCAGATATTACGTTTTCCAATGGAATTAAAAAATTAAGTAGTTTAAGTGTTTCAGACAAAAATACACTTACTCAATCTATTGTGAATATATGTGAGGATGACACTAATGAATTTATGACCGATCTCCAAAATACTCTTGAAAGATATCTTTCCCAAATAATATTGATCCCTCTATTTGGCAATAGATATGAATATGATTCTATTGACGCGGCAATGGATAAATTAAACTCTCTCGACATCAGTATTGTGTCAGGATCTTTTGAAAAATTCGAGATTATTGTTGACTACAACAATCAGGATACCATCCGTGCTACGTTTTCAGATAAAAAATCTGCTCTTAACTTTTTAAATGGATTGAAAAACTAAAACGTCGTTAAGTAATGTCGTGAAAATCCTCATCTGCCCAATCAACGGCCCGCGTCCACTCTCAGAATTCGTCTTCGGCGGCGAGGTGCGCCCCATGCCCGATCCTAAGAAAGCGGATGACGCTGAGTGGGCCGACTACGTGTTCAATCGCTGCGGCGAGCCGGGCATCCAGCGTGAGTGGTGGTACCACAGCGCCAGTAGCACTTGGTTTATCGCCGAGCGCGACACGGCCAGCGACGAGATCGTCCGCACTTATTTGTGGGGCGAGGAGGATAAAGCGTGAAGCGCCGCCTGTCCGCACAGCCTGGGGAGTGGATCGACCGGACGCAACCCTTTGAATTCCGCTTTGAGGGGGAGGCGTTCAGCGGCTTTGCCGGCGATGTGATCGCCAGTGCGCTGTTGGCCAATGGTGTGCAGACGATGGGGAGGAGTTTCAAGTACCACCGGCCGCGCGGGGCGTATAGCTTGGCCGGGCACGATGCTAACGCGCTGTTTACAGATGGCGAGCGCACGCATCTGCGCGGCGATAGCGAGCCGTTGGTTGCGGGTATGGATTTGCGGGCCGTCAACACCATCGGTGGGCTGAAAGGCGATCTGTTCAAATGGCTGGAGTCGTTGGGCCGCTTCATGCCGGTGGGTTTTTACTACAAGACATTCCACCGCCCCCGGTGGCTCTTCCCCTTTCACGAGCGGATCATTCGCCAGATAGCGGGCTTGGGTCAGATCAATCGCGACCAAGCGGCCACGGCTAGCCCTAAGGAATACGCTTGGTGCGACGTGTTGGTTGTGGGCGGTGGAGCGGCTGGGCTGGAGGCGGCAAGGGTTGCGGGAGAAGCTGGTGCTAGGGTCTTGTTGGTCGAGGAACAGGCGCGTTTGGGGGGGAGTCGGGCGTGGCAGCACGGTGGGAACTGCGACGAGCTAGTCGAGGTGCTCGCTGGCCTGCCCCACGTCGAGATCCGTTGTGGGACGGTGGTCGGCGGCCACTACGCCGACGGATGGGTCGCCCTGTTCGACGCGGTGCGGATGACCAAGGTGCGCGCCGCGGCTGTCGTCTATGCCAACGGCGCGATTGAGCAGCCCGCGGTCTTTGGGCACAACGACCTGCCGGGCGTGCTGCTCGGGTCGGCCGCTCAGCGGTTGGTGAAGTTATACGCGGTCAAACCCTGCGACCGCATGGTGGTGCTGGCGGCCAACAGCGATGCGTATGGGGTGGCGCTGGACATGCTCGACGCCGGGGTCGAGGTGGCGGCTATTGCTGATTTGCGTCCCGACGCAGCACCGTCGGCCCTAGCGGAAAAAATTGCCGCTGCTGGGGTGCCGATCCACAGCGGCCATGCGATTTATGCGGCCATGCCGAATAGGCAGAAGAATGGCCTGCGCGGCGCAGTGGTGGCACCGCTAGCGGCTGACGGCACCATAGACGCCCAGCGCGGCACCGAGATCGCCTGTGACGGCCTTGTCGCGTCGGTCGGCTGGATGCCCAATGCTGCGCTGCCCAGCCAAGCGGGAGTGCAATTCGCGTACGACGAGACGCTGGAGCAACTCGTGCCGCAGTCGTGTCCAGATGGGGTCTTTGTCGCCGGGCGCGTTCGCGGGATGTACGATCTAGACGCACAGCGGGAAGATGGGCGGGTCGCCGGGCTTAGGGCCGCGCACTACGCTGGCCACGGCGACGGCGAGGTGTCCGCCCCCCCGCCGCCTGGACGAGAAGCCTCCAGCCACAGCTATCCAATTTTCTCCCATCCGAGCAAAAAGAATTTCGTGGATTTCGACGAAGATTTGCATTTGACGGATTTTGTCAATGCGCACCAAGAGGGGTACGACAGCGTCGAACTACTCAAGCGTTACAGCACCGTGGGGATGGGGCCGAGCCAGGGCAAGCTATCCAACATGAACGCGATGCGGATCTTGGCCAAACTCAACGGCGACACCATTGCCGCGACCGGCTCGACAACCGCCCGTCCCTTCTACCAGCCGGTACCGCTGGGGCATTTGGCGGGTCGGCGCTTCCACCCGATGCGTCGGACGCCGATTCACGATTGGCATTGCGAGCACGGTGCGGTCTTTGCCCACGCTGGCGACTGGTATCGGCCCGAATACTATGCTCGCGGCGATGCCAGTCGCGACGAGCGCATTGTGCAGGAGGCGCAGCAGGTGCGGGCTGGTCTGGGGATCATCGACGTGAGCACGCTGGGCAAATTGCAGGTCAGCGGCCCGGACGCTGTCGAGCTACTCGAACGTCTCTATACCGGCCGTTTTAAGAAGCTGGCGGTCGGCCGCTGTCGCTATGGCGTGGCGCTCGACGAGAGCGGGGTCGTGATTGAGGACGGGGTGATTGCGCGGTTGGCCGAAGACCGCTTCTACGCGACTACGACTAGCAGCGGCGCGGCGGCTTTTTACCGCGAGATGCTGCGCTGGGCTGCAATCTGGGGCTTGGACGTGACCTTGAGCAATGTCACGGGTCAACTGGCGGCGTTCAATTTGGCTGGCCCGGAAAGCCGCGACGCACTGGCGGCGTTGACGGACATCGACTTGCGGTCGGGGCCTTTCTCCTATCTGCGGGTGCGCGAGGGCGAGGTGGCTGGGGTGTGGGCGATGGTGATGCGGGTAGGTTTTGTCGGCGAACTGGGATACGAGATCCACGTGCCGGCTTGGGAGGGGGAGCACGTGTGGCGAACGCTGGTGGAGGCTGGTGCGCGGCCCTTTGGGGTGGAGGCGCAGCGCCTGTTGCGCTTGGAAAAAGGGCACTTGATCGTCGGCCACGACACGGACGCGCTGACCTATCCCCAAGAGGCGGGCTTGGCGTGGGCCATTGGCAAGAACAAGCGCTTCTTCGTCGGCCAGCGCAGTTTGCGAATCTACGCTGCACGTCCAACTCGGCGCACGCTCGTCGGCGTGCGGTGGCCCGCTAATTTTGCCGGCAAGCTGCCCGAGGAGTGCAACTTGATCATGCGAAGTGGGTGGATCGCCGGCCGCATAACCAGCATCGCCCCGGTCTCGACGCTGGGCTATCCGTTGGGTTTGGCCTTTGTCGAAGCGGATATGGCCGCGCCCGGCACGAGGGTGGAAGTGCGCTTGGACGATGGTTCGACGAGTGTGGCGGAGGTGACTGCGCTGCCCTTTTACGACCCCGAGGACGAGCGGCAGAAGCTGTGAGAGGCTCTCGTGGCAAGCGCGTTCAAAAAAGTAAAGGCCCTGTCGTCAGTTAGGAACTGACGTTACGCACAGCGCCCTGGGTATGGGATGCTTCGCTTCGCTCAGCATGACTGGCTCAGAAATCCGCTTCCTTGTCATGCTGAGCGGAGCGAAGCGGAGTCGAAGCATCTGTTACCTAAGATGCCCATGTGTAACATCAGTCAGTACAACTGATCCTCTCAAAATGCCTTCTTCGCGCTCAGGCTCCAGTGCCACCCTTGGCGATCTAGTCTGCGGGTGTATTCTACATTGAGATAATCGAGCAGGGTCAGCGATAGGCCGAGTTCGTGGTGGAGGGGTGTAGGTGGATCCTCGGCATGTTCCCAAACTCGGCCCGTGGCCCCGTGCAGTGCCCAGCCCAATCCCCAGCGCTGGGCGCGCCACCCCAGCCCCAACCGCTCGAAGAGGCCAGTGCGCCAGCGCTGTTCCCAGAAAAATCCCGCGTAGTGCTGGCCTGTGTATGGGCGGTTGCGCAGAGTCTTAAATGCGCCAAAGGGGGCGACGATCACTAGACCAGCATCTAGGGTCCCGTGGCGCTGAATCGGCACCTGCCCAAGACCAGCACCGGCCTGGAGCCGATAGTTGGACTCGGCCGGCCAGAGTCTGCCCTGCGCTGGCTCGACGTGCCAGTCGAGCCGGGCATCTAGGCGAGCAAAACGGGCAAAGCTCCCCATCCATTCGTCGCTGTACTCGGCCGCGAGCCGGCCGCGATGCCACGCCTTGGGGTCGAGTCCCCCTAGGTCGAGTGCCAGCTCCAGCGACGTCATGCGCCCCGCGCGGATTGGGGGATTATCCCTGTAGGTCAGATCCCGGTCGGCGCAGAGGTGCTTATAGACATAACTGCTGCTGGACTGCACGCTGCAGAAGCTGAAGTCTGTCTCCTTGCGCAAGCTGCGGTACTGCTCCCGATTGAACGATAGGGTCAGGACGCTGTGCTGCTGTGCGAAGCGATACCCCGCCTCGGCGCGCCAGCGGGTCCGCCAGTAGAAGTCGAAGTAGTCGTCGAGACTGAGTAGAAAGGGATAGCTGTTGTCGGCGAGTGTATAGAGCGACGAAGGATAGCGTGGAACGGTGCCGCGCTGATAGTACAGGCCCGTGAAGCTGCGGCCATCCGCACCCCAAGTCCGCTTTGACCCCACGCCGGCAAAGAAGCGCCCGTGTCCGGTGTTGTAACCCCCCTTGAAGTAGGTCCCCGTGCGCTGGCCGAGCAGGTTGGTGCCGCGCCAGCGCGCGCCGAAATGCAGCGCATCGACGCGGTTGACCCATAGTTCCGGCGTGAGCTTGCCCCTGGCCGCTGATGGGATTTCTACTACGTGCTGGCCGAAGAACGTCAGGCTCGTGTCGAGGTGGACCCCGGTCGCCCCGGCGACGATATCGCGCAAGAGCGCGTCGTTGACCAAGGTTTTTTGCGCCAGCGGATCCTCCCCGATCACAGCGGGCACCTCTTCGCCGATCCGCCGTTCGTGGAGCCGGTAGAGTGCGGCGACCGCCTGCTCGGCCAACGGCTTGAACCCTTGTTGCAAGTCCGCAAAAGCCTGCGCTTCGCGGCGGGTCAAGGGGCGCTCCGCTCGCCGTTTGTCTAGAAACTTGTCCCAAGTCGGCGAGTGCGGTTCGACCAAGAGCACTTGTTCTATGGCGAACGCATAATCAATCGACGGCACGTCGAACTCATAGTCCCTCAGCCAGGTCCAACCGAGCAACCGCGCCTGCGGCGTAGGCGCGCCGCGGAGGCGACGGATGCGTTCGCCGCCGGTTGTTGTGCCCAATCGACCTTCGATCTCGTATTCGGTCTCCACCGGCAACCAAGCTCCATGCGCGAAGCGGGCAAAGTGCTGCTTGAGTCGGTAGCCAAGCCCGTTCTCGGTCGCGAAACCGGCCGGATGCAGTCGGCGGTTCGGCCATAGCTGCGCCTCCACCAAGGCATACTCGCCGTCTTGGACGACCAGCGCGCCCGTCCATCCGGCCAAGGCATTGTTTTTCGGCTGTATCGAGATGAAGTAGTGGTCGTCCTTGTGGCCGACCAGTTGGAAAGAGTAGTGTTCCAGTGCCTGCGGGTGCGTTGGCCCTGTGAAAATCTGCCCATGGAGCGCGATTTCGTCGTCGTAGAGGTTGAACAGATACTTCGACGCTGCAAAGGCCTGCATTGAAGCGCTCACGTTGGCCGTGTGCTTTTTGGCCTTTAACTGCTCGCGCAGTCCTTTGTCCCGATCCCGATACAGCTCGGCTAGGCTCTCGCGGATCGCCGCGATGTACTGATTGCTGTAGAGGACCTGCCGCGTATGCGCCTCGACCCGGTAGCGGTGCGCAAGCGGTGCCCACGCGCGTTTGCGGCGGATCACTTCGCGCATGATGCGCACCGCTGGGTCGCCGCCGTTGATAATCAGGCCCTTGATCTCGAAGGGTATCGGCTGCAAACGGAATTCCAGAGGGCCGGCCTCGGCCACCAGCAACTCGGCGGGCGCGTATCCTATGTGCGTCGCCTGGAGCGTCACCGGCAACGCATCTACCACCAGCCGAAAGGCCCCCTTGTCATTGCCGATAGTCCCCCACGCTTGGCCCACCACCTCGATGTTGGCCCGCGGCAGGGTTTCGCCTGTCCCCGCATCGCGCACTACGCCCTGTACCACGACCTCGGCTTGAGAATCAGCCGCGCAGTATCCCAAGAGAAAGAAGGCGAACCAGACTATTACTATTGGCGGGAACATACGCTGGAATGACTAAACAATACAGGTAAAGGTTCCAAACGCGCACTCCCCATTTGCCTCGCTCTCGCGCCCTTTCTATCCTTACTCAATAGTCTATCCTCGCCTCTTCTTTAGCTGCTGTGCCAATCCCTAGAAGCCGCCCTCGCCGCCCGAAGCCCTGACCCCGATGTACGGTAAGAGGCCTTCGCTAAATATCCACGTAGCCGGGGCCTTGGTGGCGTATCAGGGGTTGCTAGGGCGGCGCTAAGAAAGGACTGGTCTTGCTCCGACAAATACCGGCTGTCTATCGTCGCCGCGTAGTGCGCCGCGACCAGACCACGGGCCGGGGTGCTACGCGGCGCGCGCTGCTCACCGGCGGCCTCTTAGCGGCTCTCATTGCCATCGGCGTGCCCTATGGGGGCATGGTGATACAAGGGTCGCGGCTGGGGCTTTCATCGGCGACGCCGGCGGCGTTTTTCTTGTTGTTCGTGCTGCTGCTGACCGTGCAGGTGGGCTTGGGGGCTGTGCGGCGGGAGTGGGCGTTTGGCCGCGGCGAATTGGTGACGATCTTTGCGATGATGGCGGTGGCCACGGCCATTCCCACGCGCGGCGTGGTGGGGCTGCTGCTGCCGATGATCACCGGCACCTTCTACTACGCTACTCCAGAAAACCAGTGGGCCGAGTTGATTCATCCCCATTTGGCCGACTGGATGGTCGTCGCAGACATAGAGGCTATCCGGGACTTTTACGAGGGCGTGGGGCGCAATGCGCCGATCCCTTGGGACGCTTGGTTGGTGCCCTTGGGGCGCTGGCTGGCGTTCTACGCGGCGTTCTATCTGTCTCTGATATGTCTGATGAATATCCTGCGCCGCCAGTGGGTCGATAACGAGCGGCTGGCCTATCCTTTAGCGCAAGTGCCGCTGGCCATGGTCCAAGGCGCGGAGGAAAGCCGGTTCGCACCCTTTTTCCGCCAGCGCCTCGTCTGGCTGGGATTAGTCATTCCCTTTGTCCTCGGCAGCTTAGAGGCTCTGCATCACTACTTCCCCGCCATACCTTCGCCCGTGCTGAGGACGCAGCTGTCGCTGCTGCGGGAGATGGTTGTCTTGCGCCTCAACATCAACTTCCTGATGCTCGGTTTCGCCTACCTCATTGGCGTTCAACTCTCCTTTAGCCTTTGGATTTTCTATCTGCTCCACGCCCTGCAAGAGGGCCTACTCGAGAGCCTGCATTTGCACCACACTGCTGAGTTGGGGTACTGGTCCGATGCGGGGATGGGGCACCAGATGATAGGGGCCTGCGCCGTGCTCGTCGTTTATGGTTTGTGGACGGCCCGCGCTCATCTGGCCGAGGTCGGACGCCGCTTTTTGCACCCTAAGAGAGACGAAGGGGAAATGGCGTCCTATCGCTTCTCCGTCGTCGGTTTGGTCTTGGGCACGGCGGGCATGGTGCTGTGGCTGTGGCAGAGTGGGTTGCCGATGTGGATCGCCGCACTGGTGGTGGTGGTGGCGCTGGGTCTTTTGGTCGCGCTAACGCGCATCATCGCCGAGGCTGGTACTCCCACTATTACTTCGGGCATGATTCCCGCTGGATTTACCGTCAGTGCTGTCGGTGTGCCGGCCTTGGGTGCGCCGGGCGTGGTGGCGCTGGGCTATACCTTTGTCTGGTTCAACGATCTGCTGGTTTTTATGACCGCTCCCTTGGCCAATAGTCTGCGCTTGGGCAGCGAGTTGGCGGGGGATCGCCGCCGGTTGCTGTGGGGCATGGCCGCGGCCATGTTCATCAGCCTTGTGCTATCGACTTGGTACACGCTGCGCTTGGCCTATACGTACGGAGCCGTCAACCTCCACCAACAGTACTTTTCCACCTTTGCGGCCGCGCCGTCCAAGTTCGCCGCTCAGCAACTACTCCATCCCACCGGCCCGGACGCCATTGGCTGGCTGTGGACCGGCGGTGGTGCGTTGCTGATGAGTGCACTGATTGGTGCGCGCAACCACTGGGCCTGGTGGCCACTGCATCCTTTGGGCTTTGCCGCGAGCATGGCCTGGGTCATGAACCATATCTGGTTCGCGATTTTTCTCGCTTGGTTCGTCAAGACTCTGGTGCTTCGCTTTGGGGGTGCGGCGCTCTACCAAAAGACCGTGCCCTTCTTCCTCGGCATAGCCCTCGGCCAGATCGTCACTGCGGGGATCTGGCTCATCGTAGATGGGTTCACGGGGATGGTGGGCAATAGCCTGCCGGTGTATTAATGATGGTGTACACGCAGGTGGCTGGAGCGGCTTGCGGAGTGTTGCCGCGCGGCGAGGATGGGCAGCGCGCGTATCGTCTGTGGGTCGATTACAGCTTAGCGGCCTATCTGTCGGAAGCGCTCGCCGCCATTGCCGCAGATAGCCTAGAAGCCGCCCTCACTGACCGAAGCCTTGACCCATGCGGTAAGAGACCTTCGCTGAATGTCCACAGGGCCTTGGTAGCGTATCAGACGTTGTCGGGGCGGCGCTAGGAAAGGACTGGTCTTGCTCCGACAAATACCGGCTGTCTATCGTCGCCGCGTAGTGCGCCGCGACCAGACCACGGGCCGGGGTGCTACGCGGCGCGCGCTGCTCACCGGCGGCCTCTTAGCGGCTCTCATTGCCATCGGCGTGCCCTATGGGGGCATGGTGATACAAGGGTCGCGGCTGGGGCTTTCATCGGCGACGCCGGCGGCGTTTTTCTTGTTGTTCGTGCTGCTGCTGACCGTGCAGGTGGGCTTGGGGGCTGTGCGGCGGGAGTGGGCGTTTGGCCGCGGCGAATTGGTGACGATCTTTGCGATGATGGCGGTGGCCACGGCCATTCCCACGCGCGGCGTGGTGGGGCTGCTGCTGCCGATGATCACCGGCACCTTCTACTACGCTACTCCAGAAAACCAGTGGGCCGAGTTGATTCATCCCCATTTGGCCGACTGGATGGTCGTCGCAGACATAGAGGCTATCCGGGACTTTTACGAGGGCGTGGGGCGCAATGCGCCGATCCCTTGGGACGCTTGGTTGGTGCCCTTGGGGCGCTGGCTGGCGTTCTACGCGGCGTTCTATCTGTCTCTGATATGTCTGATGAATATCCTGCGCCGCCAGTGGGTCGATAACGAGCGGCTGGCCTATCCTTTAGCGCAAGTGCCGCTGGCTATGATTCAAGGTGCGGAGGAAAGCAGGCTCGCGCCCTTTTTCCGCCAGCGCCTCGTTTGGCTGGGCTTGGCTATTCCCTTTTTCCTCGGCAGCTTAGGGGCCCTGCATCACTATTTCCCCGCCATGCCTGCGCCCGTGCTGGATACGCGGCTGTCGCTGCTGCGGCAGATCGTGGTCCTGCGCCTCGACGTCAACTTCCTGATGCTTGGCTTCGCCTATCTCATAGGCGTTCAGCTCTCCTTTAGCCTTTGGGTTTTCTATCTGATCCATGCCCTGCAAGAGGGCCTGTTGCACAGTCTGCATTTGCAGCATACCGCCGAATTGCCGTGGTCCGATCCGGGGATGGGGCACCAGATGATAGGGGCCTGCGCCGTGCTCGTCGTTTATAGCTTGTGGACGGCCCGCGCTCATCTGGCCGAGGTCGGACGCCGCTTTTTGCGCCCTAAGAGAGACGAAGGGGAAATGGCGTCCTATCGCTTCTCCGTCGTCGGCTTGGTCTTGGGCACGGCGGGCATGGTGCTGTGGCTGTGGCAGAGTGGGTTGCCGATGTGGATCGCCGCACTGGTGGTGGTGGTGGCGCTGGGTCTTTTGGTCGCGCTAACGCGCATCATCGCCGAGGCTGGTACTCCCACTATTACTTCGGGCATGATTCCCGCGGGATTTACCGTCAGTGCCGTCGGTGTGCCGGCCTTGGGTGCGCCGGGCGTGGTGGCGCTGGGCTATACCTTAGTCTGGGTCGGCGAACTGTTGGTTTTTATGACCGCTCCTTTGGCCAATAGCTTGCGTTTGGGCAGCGAATTGGCGGGTGATCGCCGCCGGTTGCTGTGGGGTTTGGCCGCGGCCATGCTCATCAGCCTTGTGCTATCGACTTGGTACATGCTGCGCTTGGCCTATACGCACGGAGCCGTCAACCTCCACCAGCAGTACTTTTCCACCTTTGCGGCCGAGCCGTCCAAGTTCGCCGCTCAGCAACTACTCCATCCCACCGGCCCGGACGCCGTCGGCTGGCTGTGGACCGGAGGCGGTGCTTTGCTGATGAGTGCGCTGATTGGTGCGCGCAACCACTGGGCCTGGTGGCCGCTGCATCCATTGGGCTTTGCCGCGAGCATGGCCTGGGTCATGAATCATATCTGGTTCTCTATTTTTCTCGCTTGGTTCGTCAAGACTCTGGTGCTCCGCTTTGGGGGCGCGGCGCTCTACCAAAAGACCGTGCCCTTCTTCCTCGGCATAGCCCTCGGCCAGATCGTCACTGCGGGGGTCTGGCTCATCGTCGATGGGTTCACCGGGATGGTGGGCAATCGTCTGCCGGTGTATTAATTTTTGTTGATAGGAGAACGCAAACACAATGACGACAACGCGACGGACACCCTCCAACACAAAGATTAAGCAGGCCGGCAACGGGGCGACCACTGGTTATGAAGCCGAGCTGTGGCAGATGGCCGATGCGCTACGGGGTAGCATGGACGCGGCTATTGCGGAGAACTTGGAGAAATTGGGGTTTGGAGAAAGATGATGCGTATGAACACAGAAGACATCAAACGCCAATTGGATTTGGGGGAGGATAGCTACTGGGAGTTTAAGCAGGTCGAGTTCCGCGCCGACCGGCCGACGGCACCCAAACGAGACGACTTGGCAGATGAAATAGCGGCTTTTGCCAATGCCGGCGGCGGTGTGCTGCTCTGTGGGGTCACTGATGACGGTTCAGTACAGGGCATGTCGCGAGAACAAATGAATGCTTTGGAACGCTTGGTCGTCGAGTTGTGTTCCCACTCGATCAGGCCATCGCTCTTTGATGTAGCCATTACTCGCCACGAGCTCGACGACAAAGCACTGTTGGCCGTCTCAGTAGCCAAAGGCACCGCCCAGCACGACAGTCCGGGTGGCAGCTTCCGGCGCGTCGGTAGTTCCAAACGACAGATGGCCAGCGACGAGCGCATGCGCTTGGCGCAACAGCGCGGCCAGGCGCGTTATCGCTGGTTCGACGAACAGCCCGTGCCGGATACCGGGTTCCGCACGCTGGATGAAGCACTTTGGAAACCGCTGCTCAGCGTGGGCGGGCGGGCCGATCCCGAAACGGCACTGGAAAAACTCGCACTGTTGGGTAGGGATGAAGACGGCGCAATGCGAGCCACGGTGGCGGGGATTCTCCTGTGTACTCACGCGCCTGAGCAGTGGCTGCCCAGCGCTTGCATTACCGCGACCCACTATCGCGGTGAGGACCGGGCATCCGGCCAACTAGATGCGCGGATCATCACGGGTCCGATCAACCAGCAGGTGGCGGACGCAATGGCCTTTGTGATGCGCAACATGCGCGTCGGGGCGTACAAGAAACCCGCCCGTCTAGACCTTCCGCAGTACAGTGCCGAAGCACTTTTCGAGGCGATGGTGAATGCCGTCGCCCATCGGGACTATTCGATCCGCGGTAGCCGAATTCGAGTGTCCATGTTTGCCGACCGCATAGAAATCAATTCGCCAGGTGGGCTAGCGAACAACCTCACCATTGACAGCATGGCGGCTCGACAAGCGACGCGCAACGAAACCATCGCATCCGCGCTCGGTCGCATGTCTGTTGGCGACATTCCCGGGTCTGAAAAGCGTCAATTCTTCATGGAGCGTCGCGGCGATGGTGTTCCCATTATCCTGCGCGAGACTGAGGCGTTGAGCGGGAAGGCTCCTACGTATTGGATCCTTGGTGAGTCCGACCTCTTTCTGACGCTTCCCGCTGCGGACACGAATGCCTCGCCAGCCACGGTCGCGGTGACAGTTCGTCGAGAGGGCCGCCCAGTCGCGGGAGCCGATTTGCTGGGTCTATTTCCCGACAATACTTGGCAACGAGCCACGACAGACGAGAACGGAGAAGCGGCACTGGACTTGTACGCGACGAACTTGCCCATGACTGTGTTCGTCGCCGCTAAAGGCTTTGCCGCACACCTTGAGTATGGGTGGGTTCCGGCGGATGGTGCGCTGGCTGTAGAACTCAAAGCCCTTTCCAGCGGCGGCGCGGTGATTTTTCCCGAGGCAACCGGCACCATTCCGGGGCTCAAGGGACAGCTCAATCCCATTCGCGGCCCCCATGACCGAACCTACCTCTATGCCTCGAACATCACCATCAATCAGGGCCAAGAACAACCCGTTCACTTTTCTTTTGGTGAAGACTTGCGGCTGATGGATGCCAATGGCGTCGAAATGTGGGGGCGCATTGTCTATATCGTGGGCAGGTCAGTGCTGGTGGAGTATCGTGCGATAGAGCCGTGATTGTGGGTACGGGGGGCTACGCCGACCTTCCCTGTTGCAAGAGCGCGTCGTGTGAATGTCGAGAAGAAACGCCGCAGGAAGAAGCGGCACCAGTCAACTAGGCAACACAAAAGGAGGTCAACATGTCCATTGAGAACCATCAGCCCGGGGAAGGTACAAACCCGTTGCTTCACTTGGTTATTGAGGAGAGAGTCGGCATTGACAGGGCTTGACCTTAGTGAAATGAGAGTGAACACGCGGGACGAAGAGAGCGAAGCGGTTATAGGAAAGTATCAATGAGATATTCGCAAAAATGGTGGGTGATCGTTGCCTTGCTATTTGCGTTCACATTGACGGTGAGCGTCCTCACCGCGCAAACGGAGGAACCTTCCGCCGTCAATACTCCCAGCAGTGCCAAGGTCCAAACGGACAGTGTCGGAGCCCAAGCGAGTAGCGACGAACCCGAACAAAAGCAACCGACGCTTGAACCGAACAGAGACACGGCCTCCGCTGATGTCGAGAATGAACGCCGTTTCAACGAACTGCGACGTGAGCTTCTCGACGACCAAGCGAAGACGCTTGATTGGTGGCTCGCCGCTACAGCGATATTTCTTACGTTCCTCGCCATTGTTATCCCAATTGCCGCCTTTATTGGAGGCCGTTTCAGTTTCAAGAAATTCAACGAGATCAAGGACGAGGCTCAACGCTATGTTGAAGAGATAAAGACACGTCGAGACGAAGCCGACTCACTTGTAAAAGGAATGAATGCCGAGGTCGTTGGGGACGACCCAGACAAGGCAAGTGAGGTCGTGGAAAATATCCAGCAGAATCCCGACTCGTCCCCGATAGACAGAGCGGTCGCCGCTGCTCTCTCGCTTCAGCAGCAAAACAGGGACGAGGAGGCCATTGAAAAATGGCGCTCTATCGCCAATATCGTGGAGGAAACTGACAGCGAGCTTGCGGCCCGTGCATGGTTTTCTGTCGGCTATCTGGCTTTACTAGAAAAATTGGATCGGAAAATGGCTCTTGACGCCTATGACAAGGCACTCCGTCTGAATCCAGATCTCGTTGAAGCCTACTACAACCGAGGCATGGTAAAGATAGTCCTTGGCCAATGGGAAGCGGCCCTTGCCGACTACGATGCGGCAATCGCTCGGAATCCAAACTATGCCCAAGCCTACTACAGCCGAGGCATGGTAAAGGAGACCCTTGGCCAACGGGAGGCGGCCCTTGTTGAATACGATGCGGCAATCGCTCGGAACCCGGACTATACCCAAGCCTACTACAACCGAGGCGTGGTAAAGGAGGCCCTTGGCCAATTGGAAGCGGCAATTGCTGACTTTGATGCGGCAATCGCTCAGAAGCCAGACTATACCCAAGCCTACTACAGACGAGGCGTGGCAAAGGAAGCTCTTGGCCAATTGGAAGCGGCCCTTGCCGACTACGACGAAGCGATCCGTCTGTATCCAGACAATACCGACGCTTACTTCAGCCGAGGTAACGCAAAGGCCCAACAGGAGCGCATAGACGAGGCCCGGCAGGACTTAGAGAAGGCGCTCAATCTGGCCCAAGCGACGGGCAATGCAGACTTGGCGGCAAAAGCAGCACAGGACCTCAGCAACCTCGATAGGGGCGATGCTCCATGACGGCCGATACGAGTTGGAACTTGTGAACAATCAACAGAATAGAGCTATGTCCCGACTAGATCGTCTTACCATCCGCGGCTTCAAATCCATCCGCGCCCTCGAAGACTTTGAGTTACGCAACCTGAACGTGCTGATCGGTGCCAATGGGGCCGGCAAGAGCAACTTCATTAGTCTGTTCCAGATGCTAGCCCAGCTATCTGAGAAGCGGCTGCAACTCTTCGTCGGCCAACAGGACGGGCCGGATGCCCTGCTGTTTGGCGGTCGGAAGCGGACACAGCAACTGGAGGCTAAGTTCGTTTTCGACGAGAACGGCTACGAATTCGCACTGGTGCCGGCCGGAGAACGTTTGATCTTCGCTGACGAGATGCTGAGTGCTGGCGGAGGTTTGGGGGAGCAGCAGTCGCTCGGTAGCGGACACGAGGAAGCGCGGCTGCCGGATGTTGCGGACGATGCGGTCGCCAAGTACATCTGGCCCGTCATCCGCAGTTGGCGCGTCTATCACTTCCACGACACCACTCCGTCTGCGCCCATGCGCCAAGCCCAAGCCGTGAGCACCTACGGCTCAAGCCGGACGCGAGCAATCTGGCGTCGTTCTTGCGCTACCTGCGTGAGCAATACCCGGAAAACTACGAACGCATCGTGGATACCGCGTGCATGGCAGCACCGTTCTTCGGGGATTTCGTGTACCGCAGGGAGTTAGGGGAACGTTTGGAACTGGAGTGGTTTGAAGCGGACGACCCAGATACGGTCCACGGACCGCGCCAGCTTTCCGATGGGACGCTCCGGTTTATCTGTTTGGCGACCCTGCTGTTGCAGCCAGCCGGGTTGCAGCCGATGACGATCCTCATCGACGAACCAGAGCTTGGGCTGCATCCGTACGCGGTGAATCTGCTTGGTGCTCTGCTGCAACAAGCAAGCGAAACCAAACAGCTCATTGTATCAACCCAATCGGTCGATTTGATCAGCGCCTTGGCACCGGAGGACGTGATCGTGGTCAGCCGCGAACAGGGAGAGTCGAAGTTTGAGCGGTTGGATTTGGAATGCCTGCGCTATTGGTTGGAAGACTACGCATTGGGTGACTTGTGGAAGATGAACATCCTCGGTGGAAGACCGACGCGATGATCATGGATGTTCAAAATATCGACCGCATCGCAAACGGGGGCTAGCTTTTGAATCGTCCCTATGATCCAGACCGCCAACACCGACGCTCTCTTCGCCTGAAGGGATACGATTACACGCAAGCGGGTGCCTATTTCGTGACCATTGTAGTGCTGGGGAGGTTGCCGCTGTTTGGTATCGTGGTGGACGGGCAGATGCGGCTGAACGCCGCCGGACAAATGGTCCAGCGGATTTGGAATGAAATGCCCAACCGTTTCCCATCCATCGCTATGGACACATTTATCGCAATGCCCAACCACATCCACGGAATCATCATGGTAGGGGCACCCCTTGTGGGTGCCCATCTCCCCAACGACGCGACAACCACCATGCCAGAACCCACTACAGAACCTGCCGCCGCAGGAACCACCGCCGGAGGAATTCGGACAACCACCTCCGTAGAGAATAGGGCACCCACAAGGGGTGCCCCTACAAGGGTCGGATTGGGGGATGTGGTCGGTGCATTTAAGTCGTTGACTACGTTGGAATATGCGCGGGGGGTTCGCGATATGAATTGGCCACCCTTTCACGGGCGGTTATGGCAGCGGAATTTCTACGAGCATATTGTGCGAACCGACGAGTCTATGAAAAAGATCCGCCAGTATATCCTCGACAATCCAATACAATGGTCCTTTGACCGAGAAAACCCGATGGCAGTAAATCCCACGCAGGACGCACCTTGACCGTCCTCACCGAAGCCGTCGTCGAAGACGCGGCCCTCGCTTGGTTCGAAAGCCTCGTCTGGAAGACTTCCCTCGGCCCAGACATCGCACAGGCCGAAGTGCTGTCCGAAGGATGGGCGTCCTGAAACCTCTAACCCCACGATAAACCCTATGACCACAACGCGCAAAAGCCCCATCGCCCATCTCGTCGCCGCCGCACCCGCTCCGGTGCAGGCCGCTTTGCACCATCCGGTTGATATGGTCAAGCTCGGGGCCAAAGGTCCGCGCTTAGTCGAGTGGGCCGAGCAGCACGTGCTCGCATTGCCGGAGCGGATCTACGACACGCGGCCCGTGGGAGCGGATGGGGTTTTGGCGCGGGTGGGCGCGGGCGAACTGATCTTGGAGTGCCGGCCCGAAGACGAGCTATGGGCGCGTCTGAATGCGGCGTTGGAAGCTGCGGAGGTCGGGGTCTATCGGGTGGAGCAGCAGTCGGTGACCTTGGTGGTGCAAGGGGACGATGCCGAGGGCATTTTGGCGCAGGCTTGCGCGGTGGATTTGGCTCGTGAGCCAGCAGAGCGGATGGTGTACACGCAGGTGGCCGGGGCGGCTTGTGGGGTGCTGCCGCGCGGCGAGGATGGGCAGCGTGCGTACCGCTTGTGGGTTGATTACAGCTTGGCGGCCTATCTGTGGGAAGCGCTTGCCGCCATTGCTGCGGATATTACTTGCGCCAAAACGCCGGACTGAACAGCACCAAGAGCGTAAAAACCTCCAGTCTCCCAATCAGCATAGCAAAGCACAGGATCCACTTGGCGACCGAATTGATGTCGCCGTAGTGGTGGACGACTTCCCCGAGGCCCGGTCCTAAGTTGTTGATGCAGGCGGCTACCGCTGAAAAAGACGTAGTCAGATCTAAGTCGGTGGCGAGCACGGCGAGGAACATGAGCGTGAACGTCAGCACGTACACCGAGAAAAACCCCCACACCGCTTCCATGACCCGGTCGGGAACAGCTCGCTGTCCCACCTTGATGGGGAGGACGGCGTTGGGGTGGATCAGGCGCATAATCTCTCGGCTACCCTGCTTTAGAATGAGCAACAGGCGCATCACTTTTATGCCCCCTGCCGTTGAGCCGGCGCAACCGCCGGTAAACGAGCCGAGGAACAACAAAAACGGCAGCACGCTGGGCCAGACCGAATGGTCGGCGATGCTGAACCCGGTGGTGGTGACAATGGACACGGTGGCGAAGAGGCCGTAGCGCAGAGACGCGATGGCGTCGTGCTCGTTGTGGGTAAAGAGTATCAGCCAGGCGATTAGGATGGTGATTAGCAAGATAACTAGGTATGTGCGGCATTCCGGGTCGATGCGATACGGATGCAGCGACCGCTGGCGAAAGGCGTAGAAGTGCAGCGTGAAGTTGATGCCCGACAGCACGATAAAAAAGACAGCGACTAGCTCGATGGCTTGGCTATTAAAAAAACCGATGCTGGCGTCGTGGGTTGAAAATCCGCCGATGGCAACCGTTGAGAAGCTGTGGGCGATGGCGTCAAAAGGTTCCATGCCAGCCAGCCAATAGGCCAAGGCACAGGCCACGGTCAAACTTAAGTAGATATACCAAAGGGCTTTGGCGGTCTGGGTAATCCGAGGCGTCAGCTTTGAATCCTTGATGGGGCCGGTGATCTCGGCGCGAAAAAGCTGCATGCCGCCGATGCCGAGCATGGGCAACACGGCGATGGCGAGGACGATGATGCCCATGCCGCCCAACCATTGGAGCTGCTGGCGGTACAACAAGATGGAGCGGGGCAGGTCGTCTAGGCCTTGGATGACGGTGGCACCGGTCGTGGTCAAGCCGGAGAGGGACTCAAATACGGCGTCGGTAAAGCTCAGCTCAGGCTGGTCGGACAGCATCAGCGGGAAGGAGCCGTAAAAGCCCAAAACGGCCCAGAACAAGACCGTTATCAAAAAGCCGTCCCTGATCCGCAACTCGGCGCGCTGCTTGCGAGTGGGCAACCAGCAGGCGAGTCCGGTGACGAGCGTAATGGCAAAGGCCAACAGAAAGGAGGTTGCCGCTCCGTCGCGGTAGAGGAGGGATACGCCAGCGGGCACTAACATGGTGACGCTAAACAGCGTCAGCAGGACGCCTAGGACCCGAAATACAACTGCGGCGCGCATGCGTTCCTAGCCCCCGAAGATCTTTCTCACTTCCTCATGGACGTAGTGCCGGGCGAAGACCACGGCTTTGTCGCCGGACTGGATGCGCGTGTCTCCACGGGGGATGATTACGCTATCGCCGTGGACGACAGCGCCGATGATCGAGTCCCTGGGCAGGCGGATGGAGATCAGGGGTTTTTGGGTGATCTTGCTGCCGCCATGGGCGATGTACTCGACGGCTTCCACGTCGAGGCCGGGCAGGCTGGCGATGGAGGCGATGCGCTGGTGCCGCACGTAGCGCTGGACGGCGTTGACGGTCAGGAGCTGTTTGCTCAGCACCGAATCGAGGCCGATGGCCGGGGTGATGGGCATGTAATCGACGTTGTTGACCAAGGCGATGGCGCGCGGCACTTCGAGGTGCT
>JAPPEF010000269.1 GCA_028875335.1 Gemmatimonadota bacterium | reverse complement strand
CCAAATTTGCCGCGCCCTATCTGAGAAAATCTGCGGCTGGACGCATTGTCAACATTGCCTCGGTTCACTCCTTTGGCGGTGGCGGTGGTCCGGCCTATGCGCCGACTAAGGCCGGGGCGGTGAATCTGACGCGCGATTTGGCGTTGGAACTAGCTGGAGACAATGTCACGGTCAACGCCGTGTGCCCGGGCTATATTGAGACGCCGATCCAAGACTATTTGACCCCGGAAATTATCGAGCAATGTCGGCAGGATACGCCCTTGCCGCGCTTGGGGTTGCCGAGGGACATTGGGCGGGCGGTGGCGTTTTTTGCCTCGGATGACGCGGAGTGGATTACGGGGGCGGCGTTACCCGTTGATGGGGGTTGGTTAGCGCCGGCCTTTTAGGGATGGACGAGGATTGGTCCATCGTCGAAGTGAGTCGCGTCGGGGGAAGGTCGCGGTTGACGTCCTGCTTGGCCGTTGCGCCGTTGAAGATCCTCAGCCCCAAGGTCGAGGCCGATTACAGCACTGCTATTCTTTCTAGCTATGGCGGCGGCTTGGTCGCCGGCGATTGCGCCCGGCTGCGCGTGCGCTGCGGTCGGGAAGCCAAGCTCTTTTTGGGCACGCAGGCCTTTACCAAAGTGTACAAGACCGCCGACGGTAAGGTTGCGCGGCAGGAGCTAGCCGGGCACATCGAAGCAGGGGCTTGCGTAGTATCGCTGCCCGATCCGGTGGTGCCCTATGCCGACAGCGCCTTTGTGCAGGAGCAGGTCTGGCATCTAAGCGCGGGAGCCTCGCTGGTCTTGCTCGACGGAGGTACCGCCGGCCGCGGCGAACGAGGCGAGCAGTTCCACTACAGCTCTTATACATCTAATATCTCCATCTACTTGGAAAACGAACTGGTGTTGGCTGAGCGCTTGCGTTTGCAGCCCAAGCAGCAGGCCCCCGACCGCGTTGGGGCTTTTGGCCAATACACGGCATTCGCCAATGCTTTTATCGTTGGCGACCCAACGCGTTCTGCCATCGAGGAAGTGTTGCGTCGTGACTTAGCGCCGCTGCTCACCGGTCAGCGGACGCGCGGGACTGGCAAGACAGCTTTGGTTTCGCTCACCGAACCTCGGCCTGGCGTGCTCGCGCTCCGCGCCTTGGGGCGGACCAATGGCGATATAGAGGAAGTCTTGCACGCGCTCGCCACGGCTGTATCTCTGCCCCAAGTCCTAGGCGAAAATCCACTGCGCCGAAAGTATTGATCTCTTCGGCAGCAAACCCTAAAAAATCACATAATTGTCCTTTTTTAGTGCTCACCCTAACTGCAGAGTGCTGCGAAGGGTGGACTCGTCCCATCACAAGGCTCCCAAAAACGACATATTTGTCTTTTTATAAATTCGCAAAACTACACTTTTGGCGTCTATTGATTGGAAAAACTAAGCGATCAAACCGCCAAAAATGCCATTTACGTAAGAAAAATAAATAAAATTACAAATTGCGTATCTCTTTGCGACATAAAGAGATAGTACCACAAATGTTCTCTCCGACGCCACCTATGAGGCTGCTGCGGATGCCGCTTTGGTATCCTTTTTGCAATAGGAGGGCGGAATCGGTCAGGGCGGGCTACTGGAACGGTTCGCCCTGACATTTAACACTACAATCCAATTCTTGGAGGGATTCAATGGGAAGATCAAGTAAGTTCTGGATTTCATTTGTCGCCTTAGGGCTAATCGTCGTTGGAACGCATTCGAGAGCGCAGGCGCAAGAGCCGGTCAAAATAGGTATCCTGCATTCGCTCAGCGGCACGATGGCTATATCGGAGGTATCGCTGCGCGATGCCGTGCTGATGGCGGTCGAGGAAATCAATTCCAACGGCGGCGTGCTGGGCCGTAAAATTGATCCGGTGGTCGTCGATCCGGCGTCCGACTGGGACCTGTTCGCCGAAAAGTCCAAAGAGTTGTTGCTAGAGCACGAGGTGGCGTCCGTTTTCGGATGCTGGACCTCGGTATCGCGCAAGTCGGTGTTGCCGGTTTTTGAAGA
>JAPPEF010000179.1 GCA_028875335.1 Gemmatimonadota bacterium | reverse complement strand
GCGAAATTTCTGCTGCCAGTTGCGCCGAATGATCGCTTCGGATTGCGTGAGATGATCGACGTTTTTCGGGTCGCCGGGGCTACAGACCTTGATAATTGGGTCCAGGGACCCGCCATGCTCAGGGTCCACCGCAAAAAGACTGATCTCGTGATTTTCCTCGATCTCATCGAGCAAGTTCCAGATCCGGGTCTCCAGATCGGATTTGGTGGTGGGCATGAACGAATCCGTGCGATCGAGCAAGATCGCCGTAATCGCCGAGGGGCCCTCCGACCGGCACAGAGTCTTTGGATCGCGCTCGACCGAAGGCGGCTTTAGCACCACAACAACGAGCAAGATCGCGATGACTCCCGCGATCATCGCACCGCCTGCTATCGTTTTATTCGATAGCTTACCTACACTCATCAATTCTCTTCCTGATCGTCCCTCGGTCTATCCGGCTGCCTCCGATGCGGGGCCAAAGGTCTCAATTCCTCGCTGCCCATATCGTACTGATTGTGTAGTTCTGCGACGCCGTTATCAATTTTTACCTCCGCCGCGCTAGTAATCTTCAAGATCTCCTCGCGCGTCAGCATGGCCTTCGGCAAGCTGGTGTCTATTGGCGTTCTCACTATGCTCCAAGGCTTCTTGAATCGCTCTGGCGCTTCGCCGTCTCGCATCGCCCGGTTGGTATCCCGGTAGAGCTGGAGCAAGTGGTTTCCCGCGTGTTCTAGGTGATCTAGATGGTCGTCGAATGATTTGATAAGGCGTCGGTGGTCGTCGATGATAGAATCGTGTTGTCGCCCCGCGAGCAAAATGTTTTGCTTGATGTTCTCCAACGCCTGCACCGCCTCATCCGACGTTTTCTTCAATCCCTTTAG
This sequence comes from Gemmatimonadota bacterium, assembly GCA_028875335.1. Next base: position 1,156 of record JAPPEF010000179.1, on the reverse strand, counting down.
ACAGGCCTGATAGAATTCGTTGTATGCGTCGTCGGCCTCCGCGAATACGCGCGCGGACTTTGCGTAACCCGGATAGCGATCATCCCACAGAATGCCATCGATAAAGCTAATAATCGCAAAGAGGAATCCCATGAAGAACAGAATCCACGATTGAAAGTCCCCTAGACCCAATGGATTCTCGCCGAAAGCGGCAATGGCGAGTTTGCCCCCTTCGTCGAGCACCGTGCCCGTTGTTTCCCGATAGTGCGCCACCATTAGATTGAAAAACAGCGCAAAGACTATAAACACTGCGGCGCTGATAATGCCCACGGACCGTCTGCCCCAGTGGATGTGGTTGAAATTGGTGACGAGGATGCCGAGCAAAAAGGCAAGACCGAGATTGACAAACGAAATGACAACCGCCTCCGTGTACGCGCCGAACAGCCCAAACTCGTTGCCTTTTGCCAGAAAGGAGGCATTGCCAAATGTCTCAATGAGAAAGAGTACGGCGATGATGCCGATGTTAAATATCTTATCGTCCCAGTTGCGGGGCTGCGGCTCGCGGCTGAGGCCATTTTGTTCCTTAAACTGCTGCATGTCCTCTTTTTTTCTGCGCAGATCCTGCTGCTCTCTACTCAACTCCACAATGGCCTTATCGACGTGCTGATCGAACTCCGCGCGTTGCTTGGCCGTTTCAATATCAATGGAACTTAGTTGCTCCCGGAAGTCTAGCGCGACCAGACGCTCTCTGTATGCCTTTAGCTCGCTCTCGCACGTATTCTGAGCCTGTGCTTGAGCGCCCTCAATCAGCCCGATAACCTTGCGTTCCGTGGGATCGAGGTCGTCTTCCGCGCTGTCTAGTGCGGGCCGACCCCGCCTCGCGTTTCGTTGGCTATCTTCTACTATATGCAGCTCTTCCGCGACCCTATTGGTGTCGATCTTCTCAAACGGGTTGGTGTGAAGATCGTCTGTCATCGCACACTCCTCCTCATTTACAGCGTATTTAGGACAGAAAAACAGCAGGGGATAGAGGGGATTGTACAAAGATATGCATAACTGCGATTTTCGCCTCCCTATTCTTTATTTTTTCACCTCAAATCACCACCCTAAATCCCTCTCGATCCTCCATGCCCTGCGCGAAGATGCGCGGATCGATGTCGAGGCCCGCGCCGGGCGT
>JAPPEF010000293.1 GCA_028875335.1 Gemmatimonadota bacterium | reverse complement strand
GCCTTTCAGGCTTTTGCCCTCATCTTCGTCATCACGCGCGGCTATCCCAACGTCATCGAGGTGCTAGGAACCTACATCTATTGGGCCGGTTTTCAGGGGCAGAGCATCGGCTATGCCTCGGCCATGGGGGTCGTCATGTTCTTCTTTGTATTGGCGTTTAGCCTCGCGGTCAACCGCCTGATGCGCCGCGAGAGCGTGGAATACTAAAGATGCGCCGCTTGCCCAAACTGCTGGCCATTCTGTTCATGGGGGGCTATTGCCTGAGTTCCCTAATCGCCCTCTTCTGGGTGGCCTATACCTCCTTTAAGACCAATCCCGAGTTCTTCGCCAGCACCTGGTCCTTGCCAGCCGAATTGCGCTGGAGCAATTACGCGTACGCGTGGGACAACGCCGAAATTGGCCGCTACTTTTTTAACACGGCCTATATCACCGCGCTCGCCACCAGCGGCACCCTATTGGCGTCGGCCATGGCGGCGTACGTCCTATCGCGGGTGACTTTCCGGTTCAGTCGCTTCACCTTCTATCTCTTCCTATCGGCCATGATGGTGCCGCCCATGCTGTACCTCTTCCCGCTCTTTGTACAGATGCGGCACTTACACCTGACCAACAGCCACTTTGGGTTGATCGTGCTCTACATCGCCACCGGACTGCCCTTTTCGATCTTTGTCCTGACGGGTTTTTTCCGCACCCTGCCGACCGAAATGGAAGAGGCCGCGCTGATCGACGGGGCCTCGCCGTGGCGGACCTTCTGGACGATCGCGCTGCCCCTCGCCAAGCCCGGGCTAATCGCGGTCTCCATCTTCAACTGCATCAACTACTGGAACGAGTTCTTCTGGTCGCTTATCCTCCTCCGCACCGGCAAGCTCTACACGCTGGCCCGCGGCCTGCAAACCCTGTTCTGGAACATGTCAACCGAATCGCGCTGGACCGAGTTATTTGCCGGTCTGGTGATCGTCATGCTGCCCCTGATCGTGGTATTCATCCTGTTGCAGAACCGCATAACAGAGGGCCTGACCGTCGGCGCATTAAAGGGCTAATCGTGGAGCGCAGGGACTTTCTCAAATACGTGGCCGCTTCGGCCCTCGCCGGTGGATGTGGCCGCTACCTGCCCGGAGAAAACGTGCTGGAGATCGCCAACCTCCAGCCGCCTGCTGCTCAAGTGCCGATCAATCAGGTCATGTGGCGGGCTATAGAGCGCTTTCGCGAGACACACCCAGAAGTCCAAGTCGAGCCAGCCAGCGGCGGTGGCGGCGGCTACCAAGAATTGATGATCCGCGTCATGGAGGGACACCCGCCGGACATCATGTCCTTTGCCACGGCCGAGACTGGCCTGACTTATGCTTACGTCGAGCAGGGACACGTCCTCGATATGACGGAGTACCTCCAGCGGCCTTCTTGGGATACGCCGGGCAAGACTTGGCTGGAGACCCTCGATCCGCTCTACCGAGGACCGCTGACGTACAAAGGCCGCTATTACGCCATCCCTCAAAACGTGATTTCCCTCCAGGTGTATTGCAACGCCGAGCTGTACCAACGCGCCGGTGCTGACCTCAATCCGCAGACCTGGGACCATTTCCTTGACAACTGCGAGCGCCTCAAGCGCGCCGGTATAGTCCCCATTACCCAAGACGGCATCCACTGGTACACGAGTTGGTGGTTCGATCACCTAGCCCAGCGCATCCTCGGTGCCGACAAGGTGCGCCAAGCCTTCCGCGATCCCCAGCGCCGCACCCCGTGGACCGAACCCGGATTTCTCCAGGCCGCCCGCATGATCGAACAGATGCTGGATCGGGAGTATTTCGCAGAGGGATTTGCTGGCCTCAATCACATCGAGTCCGAGCTTTTGTTCTGGCAGGGGCGAGCGGCGACCGTCTTTGTCGGCAGTTGGTTTACCAGCGGCCGAACCGCAGTAATCGGGAAGGACTTTCCCTTATACGCCTTTCGCTTTCCCGCAGTCCAAAGCGGGCGCGGGAATCCGCACGACTTGATCGGCACGGTCAACACCCAGAGTATCCCC
>JAPPEF010000065.1 GCA_028875335.1 Gemmatimonadota bacterium | reverse complement strand
GTCGCATCTACCTCATCAGGGGCGAACTCGATCCCGAGGCTGCGGGCACGCGCCAGGTTGAAGTTAACGTCAGTCTGTTTCGGATCCACGATCGGCGTCGTTGCGGGATCGGCGCCATCGAGGATGTCCGCGCCCAGGGCACCGACATATGCCCCGGTCTTGAGACCTGAATTGCCCACAGCAACGAGAATTCCATCCCGTGCCCAGTCCGCCAGCAGGCCAATTTCGGGGAGATCGTTATTGGCCACCATCCAGTCGATTACCTCCGATGGCGCAACGATGGCTCCTCCGGCATCGCGCAGCTGGTGGAAGTTCAGAACGGCGATTAGGTCGGCCTCGTTTTGAAACTCGGCAACGGCGATCTTCCACTGTTCAAATTCCTCAAACAGAAGGAAATCGACTACTTCAATCGGCCCGTAATCAGCCGACTGGTCGCCGAGCATGAACGCGGCACGAGCCGATTGAGTGGCTGAGCCAGCATCGCCAATAATCACGACCCTGGTCGCATCAGGAAAGAGCCGTTGAGCCGTCGCGAACGCTTCTTCGTATGGAATGCGCTCCAGGGCCCCAGTAATCGATCCGCCAGGCACGTCAAGACTGCTTATGGGGGCGTAGACCGTCGGGTCGACGTTGACGCCGGCGAACACCGTGGGGAGGGGATCGCTGGGGTTTTGCTCGGCGTACCTGACGGCCACGTGCTCGAGCGCGATATCGTCTGTGACAAAGAGGATGTCGGGCACAAAATCTTGCAACGCTTCGAGGGCCTCGGCAGCCCGCTCTTGGATCTGCTCTGGGGTTGTGAAGTTGATCCTGGTGTCCATATAGAAGGTCTGCAACTGGTAATCGCGATCCGGATTAAGACCGCTCTCAGAAAGGCCGTTGACGATCCCTTCATGGAGGTCCGCGGTCCATGGGAATGCAGTGCTGTAAGAGTGCACGACAAAGATGCGGTGAGATTCATCTGCGGCGCCGGCATCCACAGGCTCTGACTTGGGCGCTTCGCAAGCGACCGCAATAACCATGGCCACAAGTGCCAGTGCGAATCCCAATTTGATCCGGGAATTGGAACGCAGATCAATCATTACGATCACTTCCAATTACTTTCATAAGCGCGTGGATCCTGCTGGTCGCCCGCAACCGGAAACCCAAATTCATGGGGTGGGTCGATCGGCAGCGTATTGGCTATCCGGAGTCAATACGACCGGGTCATGCAGTCTGGTTTGAATTGCGCGAGAACGGCGCTCCACGGCGGCGATAGAGGCCACTAGAGTCTTCCGCAGGGGCTTGGCAAGCGACATTGGCATGAGGGGCGCTCGATCGGGTCCAAAACACCGGCTCAGCCTGCCAATTGGGGACTAACTATATGTCCTTTTATGTCTAAGCCGGGCAACGCGGGCAGCACGTGATCCGGTTATTCGTACTGGCCCATAGGGGCACGGTTATCTTCGACCCAACGTGCGCCCGATGCCCCGATCTCCTTTTTCCAGATCGGGACGCGTCGTTTTAGTTCCTCGATCAGGTATCGGCAGCAGGCGAATGCCTCGGCCCGGTGCGGTGTTCCGACCGCGATTATGACGCTTGGTTCACCGAGCGGGACCGATCCCAACCGGTGCTCCAACGCGATCCGCGCGTCGGGCCACGTTTTGGTGGCGTCTTTGGCCATTTCCCGGAGTTGTCGGGCCGCCATTCCGGAATACGCCTCGTACTCGAGCGATTCGACCGGATTCAGATCAGAATCGCGTCGTACAACTCCCCTGAACACGCATTGGGCCCCATTGGCGGGGCTTTCGACTAGTTGTTCAATCGCGGCGCTATCGAGTTCACCGGTGCGCAATGCGATGTGAATGGTCGTCTCCTTGTCACTCAATTGCCGGCATCCGATCCTCGCCGTCCTCGTGTGCTAAATCCCCAATAAAGCAACTGGGCGGGCCCTTTCGGACCCGCCCAGCTTGTTGCTAGGACGCCCAGCGATTTATGAGTCAATCACCGGGGGGGACACTTCGTCCCCGACGGACAGTGCG
>JAPPEF010000091.1 GCA_028875335.1 Gemmatimonadota bacterium | reverse complement strand
CGCGGACTGGATACCGCGTGGCGGACTACCGCTGCTCGGGCGGCACGGATTGGCTGCGCTCGCTCAGTGCGGATTTGGCCTATATTGTCCTCGACGAGGTGTGGATCGCCGGGCGACCGGGCAAGCTGTTTGCCGGGGGAGGCTACCGCCACCTAAGTCCAGCGACGGCGTATGGAACCCTGGGATTGTTTTTCGATGCTCCGGGCCGGACCGTCGGCGGTTTCAAGGTCCTAGTGGGCAAGGGCTACGTCACCTTGGGCCTGCTGTGGGGCTTTGATTTGCGCCGCGTCTTTTAGAGGGCCGCATGATCGTCCTAGCCCTTTGCGCCGCCTTGGCCCTCGCGCCTGTGGGCGCTGCCGCGCAGAAGCTGTCCGCCGAAGTGCATCCGGGCTTGCTTTTTTCCACCAAAGACATTCCCCTGCTCAAAGAGCGCATCCAGCGCGAACCGTATGCTACGTGGTGGCGGATTGTGTTGCAGCGGGCGCGGAACACCCCGGCGACCTTTGGCGACGAGCGCGTCAAGGTCCGCTACGCCAAGTCCCTCGCCTTCGCTTGGCTGATGACCGACAATGCCGCGTTTGCCAAACGCGCGTTGGCAGTGATGCAGGGGGTGGCGTTCCCGCCGCGAGGAGGCGATTTGGGCGAGCCGCACAACGAGGGCGAGGTCGTGGCCCAGTACGCCGTGGCGTACGACATCCTGCACCCCTATGCTGCGGCCAACGATCCCCAGGCCCTGCAGGAGATGCGGTCGATCCTCGGCGAGGAAGCCGACCGCCTGTGGAAGGGCATTGTGATTGGCGAGGTGGGGTTTGGGCTGTTCCCGGTCAAAATTCGCTTGCACGAGACTCCGCATCTCGACAACTGGCACATCCGCGCGTACGGCGGCCTCGGGCTGGCGGCCATGACCTTGAGCGAGTACACCAGCGGCGACGGCACGCCGCAGGAATGGGCTGATCGCGCCTTTGAGATGGTCACCAGCAGCCTCGACTTCCAGATCGAAGAAAGGGACGGGGGGTACGCGGAGGGGCCGTTCTACAGCCGCTATGCTGCGGATGTCTATCTGCCCTACTTGTTCGCGCTCAAAAACCGCACCGGCTTGGACTTGTTTGCCGATCCCAAGATCGGGAAGATGCACGAGTGGTCCCTGAACCTGCGGCTGCCCAATGGCCGGCGGCCCAACATCGACGACGGACATTTAGACGATTTCTACGGGCATTACCTAGCGGCCGTGCAAGCCAACGGCGGGGTCCATCGCTGGGACTGGGAAAACAACGAGCGCGGCCTGTACGTGCGCCAGTTTTCCGAGATGGACGCCATTGCCCTGTACGACGACAGCGTGCCCGCGCAAGAGCCGACGCACGGCCCGTCGGTTTTTATGCCGGGAGCCGGAGACGCCGTCTTCCGCAGCGACTGGTCGGCCGCGGCTACCTACATGCTCTTGCGCGGCGAAAATGGCACGGCCCGCGAGCACGGGTTCGCGCACGAGCACCCCGACGGGACCAGCTTTGTGATTTACGCCGGTGGTGAGATGTTGGCCGTAGATGCGGGTTATATCAATTTTGACAACCACGACAAGGTCAACAAAGGCCGCAATCACAACGTGGTGCTGATCGATGGCAAGGGGCCGCCGCGCCGGACCTTGCCCGTGGTGGGGACCATCGGTGATCGCAATGATGCCTTTATCGAGGGATTTTTCACGAGTGCTGCTGGAGACTACGCGGAAGTCCGCGCTGCCTATCGGGGCGTCGAACTGAGGCGGCGGGTCTTTTTTGCCGACCACAAGTACTTCATCGTGGCCGACGAGATCGACGATCCGGGCCGTAGCCACACCTACGAGTGGCGGCTGCACGGCAATGGCGGCGGCACTAGTGGGGGCGCGTATGCTCGCGTGGGCAACTTGGCGCGTTGGACGCGGGACAAGGCTGAGTTGCTGGCGTTTTTGCCCGATCAGCCCGGTCGGGTCGCGCTGGAGAGCGAAGCGCTCCACTCCTTTGACTATCGCCAAGAGCAGACCCACGCGGTGTTGC
>JAPPEF010000295.1 GCA_028875335.1 Gemmatimonadota bacterium | reverse complement strand
CCCAGAAGATGCAGTACGACCAGTAGCCGACGGTAAAGAGCAGTAGCCAGACCAGTTTTTCCATGAGTTAGTCGGAAAGTTCCAGCCCCAAATCGAAGACCATGTTGGTAACTTTCCACGAGCCGGAGCGGCGGCTCAACGTCCAGAACACGTAGCGTTCCTTGTGGTGTTTGGCCGGCCCTTTGACGTGCTCGACGGCCACTTTTTCATGCGTGACGGCCAATGCTTCGTCGCCGTTAGGGCCTATGGCGGTGTGGAGCACTTTGCGGTCGAGGTCGTACTGTACGTAGGGCAGCCGCTTGTCGAGCCACTTCCCCAGTTCCTCGCTGCCGCTGAAGGCAATTTTGTAGGAGGCTGGTTTGAAAGCGCCCAAGGCTTCGTAGCCAGTGAAGTTGGCGTCGAAGAAGCCGAGGATGCCGCTTCCGGCTTCCCACGCTTGACTTTCGCGCTGCAACAGCTCGGCGATCTCGCCGTTGGCGGCCGCGCCGGCCGCGGGCAAGAGCGTATCGCCCAAATCCGCGACCATGCTCGTGGCCAGCCAGTCGTCCTCTTCCTTGAGGAAGGTCCAGAAGCGGTGGACGACAAGTGGCTTGGCTTCGCTAGTCTGGCGATCGACGACGCGCCCGGAGTCCACGCTGGTGGCAATGGCGTGGGTTGTGCGCACCGCGATAAAGGGAACCGTGCGCGTGAGCTCGTAGCGCTGAGCGCTGAGATCCGCCGCTAGCTGGCTGGCGAACGCATCGCGGTTTTCGTGTAGGACCGTCCAAGCGCGAGGGTCGCCATTGTCATGGCCCTCATAGGCGACGAAGTGCGGGTGATACGCCTTGAGAGCCAACTCGGCATCGGCCCGGCGATGCCCGGCGATGTCGTTGGCGAGGGCTTGGCGGATGAGGAGGGTCTCGGGCGTTTCACCAGCGCGGCTGGGCGCGGCAAATGGCGGCAGGGCCAAGAGGGCGAACAACAGGCAGATTGCATTTTGCATGGCGAGAAAAGGGGGGTTAGGGTCAACTCGATCCGAGCTGACCTAAGGCCCACTCGGCGTAGTAGGAAACGGTAGTGTCGCTGTCATGGCGCAATTTTTCGAGCTGAGCGCGGCTTTGGTCACCGCCGATGTGGCCGAGGGCAATGGCCACATTGGCACGCACATCGGCGACCTCGTCCATGGTGGCTGCCAGCAGGGCACTGAGGGCGGATTGCACCCGCGCTTGGCCCAAGACTTGAGCTGCGCCCGCGCGGGCGAGCGGATCCTCATCGCTGAGGGCCGCTATGAGTTGCGATTCGACTGCGCCGGATTGTTGCTGGACATTGGTGAGAAACTTGACGGCATTGGCGCGGAGGATGGAGTCGGTGTTGCGCAGAGCCTCAAAGAGGAATTCAATGCCCCGGCTGCGTCCCATGGTGGCTAGGGCAGCGGCCGTGCTGAAGCGCACCTGATTGCTGGGATCTTCCAGCAGGTCGGCTAGGGCAGTCGCTGTGTCCTCGTCGCCGATGTAGCCGAGGGCTTGCGCAGCGCGCTGGCGGTGGACTGGCTCTTCGGCTTCTAGCTGGGAGACGAGCTGGTCTTTGACCTTGTCTATCACCGAGCGCAACGCGGCTTGGTGAGGGCCGTCGCGGCTGCTCAGTTCCACGAGCAGTGGGACGCCGAAGTAGCCGGATTCCTCTAGCCCTTGCAGGGCGGTTTGGGCCAACTCCGAGTCGCTGCTGGCTAGGGCTGCTTCGATTTCACTGGTGCCGAGCTCGTCGTCCATCTTGAGCAGGGCAATAGCCGCGTGGATGCGGATGATAGGGTCTTCGTCGTCGAGCTGGACCTTGGCTGCATCCACGCCCGCTTGGACGTAGCCGACTTGGCCCATGGCCCACAGGCAGGCGATGCGCTCGTGGTCCGTGTAGGCGGTGGTGATCCGATCCTTGAGCGCGGCCGTGGCTCCGCGCGGCTTGATGTGGCCTAGGGCTCGGGCGCAGCCGATGCGGAGCTTTTCTTGTTCGTCGCGGAACTCGCGGTAGTTCTCGCCGAGGTACAGGTCGGGGTT
>JAPPEF010000240.1 GCA_028875335.1 Gemmatimonadota bacterium | reverse complement strand
CGTACAACCGACTGGAGAAGGCTCAGCAGGCCGGTATCTCGCCTGATACGGAAAACTGGGAGGGCTGGAGCGCGGCCTACGACTTGGCGCGGGGCAGTGCTCCGATGCAGGGGACGCAACCTCGGCAATTCGTGCAGGTCCGGGCTAACTTCCGGTCCACGGTAGAGGCAGGGGGGCGGCTGAACTTCGTGCAATTCGCCGTGTCTAGGCCGCCGATGGCCGCCTTGGTGTTGGCCGAGATTGCGCCCATTTTGGCGACCACAGGTGTGGCGACAGAGTTCACTTACATGCTGCTGCCGCGACTAGAAGCCGAGGACTTGGGCTTTGATACGATTGAGATTGACACGCCGACTCAGGCGGAGGGCATTGACGCGGTGCGCTACAGCGGCGAAGAGGTTGCCTTTGAGGTGCGGCGGCTGGATGCGCGCGGCTTTGAGGTCGGTGTTCCGCGGATAGACCAAGCGCGCGATGGCGAGTTGATAGAGGTGGTCTTTCGCTGCGAGGTCTTCAAGTTTGGGACGCTGTTCTCAGGTCGGGTGTACGATAGCACTCGTCCGCAGGAGGTGCGCCAAGTGGTGACGCCGGGCGAAGTGGTTGAGCTAGTCGAGGGCAATACGCTAAGCGTGGGGCTGACTAATATCGCCGGGCAGGTGGTCGGCGCGCTCAGACTCGTGCCAGCGGCGTTCACGCCTAACGGGGATCAGATCAACGACGCGGTGCGGATCGAATACGACCTGTTGAATGTGACCGGGAATGCCGAAGTCGCGGTGGTGCTGTACGATTTGCGGGGGACGCGGGTCAGCGAGGTTTTTCGCGGCCCGGCGCAGAGCGGCCAGTTTGCCGCCGAGTGGGACGGCCGGGATGGAACGGGTGCTTTGCTGGCTCCTGGGCTATACGTGCTGCGCCTTGAGGTAGAGACTGACGGCGGCACCAAGGCCCGCTCGCGCATCGTCTCGCTGGCGTACTAAGAGGAGAGGACCTTAGTACACGCCAATAACGTTATACATGGACATCGAGGTCTAAGATGCTTCGACTCCGCTTCGCTCCGCTCAGCATGACACGGTGAAGCAGTGCACCCACTTGTCATGCTGAGCGGAGCGAAGCATCTCAAACCACCTCTACTGTCGTGTACGTAGGGAGAGGACTTATGCGCTACATTCCCGTCGTTTTGCTGTGGGTAGCCGCGGTCCATGCCCAAGGGAGTGGCTACCGGCTCACCGCCGACCAGCTCGTCATTGACCGCGCCGCGCACTGGCGCGCTTGGGAGTTTCCGGTGGGGACGCTGACGATTGACCGGAGCGGTACGGTGACGCCGTTCGAGCTGCGCCGCAATACGGACGCCACCAAGGACATCGTCCACTTCTTGCGCCTGCACCCGCCCGAAGACCTCGCGCGGGAAAAGGCGGCCGAGGAAATAGAGCTCGCGGATGCGATAGAAGCGGGTTCCAACGCGCCCGACGTGCTCCATGTGTTCGACGGCGACTTGACCACCTACTGGGAGCCTGAGCCGGTCGCGGATGCTACCGAGTTGGGGGCGCAGTGGTGGTTTACGGTAGATCTGGGTCGGCTGGTAATCGCCAAGCGCATTGTGCTCAAGTTTGTCGAAGAAGGTATAGGCGATCCTTTCTTGCAGTACGACGTGCTGATTTCCGACGGCGAGGTGCCGGAGAAGTTCATCTCTTCGGAAGAGCCGGAGTTCGATGTGGTGTGGCGCACGTTGAAACCAAACAAGACCGAGCGGCGGCTGGAAATTGCCCTCGGCGAGAGCGCAGAGGCCGAGGAACGGGAACTGTCGGACCAGCCGATCAACGCCCCGCCAACTTCGGCGATCTCGGTGGCGCAGAAAGAATTCGCTGGTACCGGAGTGCGGCTGGTGCAGGTGGTGGTGCGGGGATCGGACTTTGACCGTGGTTTTGAGGTCAGCGAGGAGGAGTACGAGGCGTTGCCCGCGGCCGAGCGGGGCGCGGTCGTCTATTACAAGTTGCAGCGCGACGGGCGTCTGACCGAGGTCGATGAGGCGGACTACGCGCAGCTACC
>JAPPEF010000317.1 GCA_028875335.1 Gemmatimonadota bacterium | reverse complement strand
GGATAGGAGCCGACGGCAGCCGGACCTTCCCGGCTAGAGCGTCCCCAGCAGCACGCCTCTGGATCGAACTGGTTACCCCAAGGAAAACTAAGGCCATTAATGCCACGCGCCGCCTTTTCCCACTCGGCTTCCGTAGGCAGGCGCTTGCCCACCCATTTTGCGTATGCCCACGCATCGTCCTGATTTACCCCAGTGACTGGATGGTTGCGCTTTTCGATCGGGAGCGTCCCATCGGGCCAGAAAGCCGGTGGAGGATGGCCCGTCGCATCCGCGAATTCGGCGTATTGAGCGTTGGTCACTGGGAACTTGTCGATGTAGAAAGCCTCCACGTACACTGACCGCTGAGGGATCTCACCGATGAACCAGCTAATGTGGTAGCCGTACGCGGCTGCTAATCGCGTGGCTTCCCGTTCTGAGGTTCCCATCGGGAATGCGCCGGGTGGAATCAATATCATTTCTTTTTTGTCTGACAATAGCGCAAACTATGAACCAAAATTTTGAGAGTATAAACGACCCGGGCCGCGCCGTATGTTTGCAGTGGCCAAATTTCAAATACACGGCGCAGAGGTGGCCTATAATGACAGCATTTGAATGTTCTTGCGCCATTGTTTTCGGCACGGGTATAGTCCCAAGTTCAGCTTTTGTTGATCGGTGTCGTTGGGACCCGGCGTCTATACGCCCTCGCCATCAATCCCGTCGTCTATTGACGCGGCTCGACGACGGTCAGGACCTGATCGGCAGCAATGTCGCTCAGCACCTGAACTGCCCCGCTGGGCCAGCGCACTTCGAGCCGGTCCACGCGCTCGGCCTGTCCCAAACCAAAGTGCAGCCGCAGATCGTTGTGCGACAAATAGCTTCCCCCGCTTTGCACCTCGGCGTGCTGACTCTGCCCACCGGCACTAATGATCACCCGTGCCCCAATCCCGTCGCGGTTGCTCTTCGTCCCCACCGTGCGCACCAGCAGGTAGTGATTGTCGTGGTTGCCATCGTTGCGCAACAGGGCTGGCGGGCCGTTGAGATTGAGAATAAATAAATCGGTGTCCCCATCGCCATCGTAGTCGGCGAAACTGGTCCCGCGGCTGACGCGGCGCAAGGCAAAGCCCGGACCTGCTGCGGCCGACACCTCCACCAGCCGTCCATCCCTATTCTCAAACAGCGAGTTGATTTGTTCGTAGCTGGAGTTGACCCTCGGCAAGTCGGCCTGCGGGTAGGTATGGCCATTGGCCACGAAAAGATCGCGGTCGCCGTCGTTGTCGTAGTCGAAAAAACCCGTGCCCCACGAGACCAATTCAGCCGGTGCCGTCCCGATCCCCGCGACAAAAGACACATCGGCAAAAAAGCCCCCACCTTCGTTCCTGTACAGCGCGTTGTACTCGTCGGCGAAATTAGTGACGAATAGGTCGAATAGGCCGTCGTTGTCGTAATCGCCCCACGCGGCCCCCATACATCCTTGCGTCACCCCTTCCCCGCTGTACGCCACCCCAGCCATGAGCGCCTCCTCGGCGAAGCGACCGTCCTGGAGATTGCGAAAAAGCAGGTTGGGCGTAGAGTCATTGGCCACGATCAGGTCGGGCCACCCGTCGTCGTCGTAGTCGCCAAACAGCGCGCTCATGCCGTAGAACTTTTCGCCCTGCAGACCCGCCTGTTTCGTCCACTCGGAGAACGTCCCGTCGCCATTATTGCGGTAAAACACATCCGCAGCTGGTAGCAGACCCACCGGCCCGCAGTACACCTTCACGTTCTTCCACAGGCAGGGTATTGGAGATTCGTAACCGAGGGAGAAGTCCACGTAGTTGGCCACGTACAAATCCACGTCGCCATCGCGGTCGTAATCCCCAAAACTCGCACCGGTGCCCCACCCCATATCACCCACGCCAGCAGCAACCGTCACATCGGCAAAGCGACCCGTACTGAGATTGCGATATAAGGTATTGCGGCCAAAGTTGGTAACGTAGAGGTCCGTATGGCCGTCGTTGTCGTAATCGGCCGCAGCGCATCCCATTGACCAGCTCGTATCCCCCACGCCAGCGACGACCGTCACATCGGCAAAGCGACCGCCGTCGTTGCGGTAGAATTGATTGGCCGGATGCTCACCCGCAGCAAAGCCCGCAAAGGAAGAGCCGTTGGTCACGTACAAATCCACATCGCCATCGCGATCGTAATCGAAAAAGGCGGCACCGCCCATCATCCCCTCGACTATGTAGCTTTGGTCGGTGCCCGAGACATTGGGCTGCGTCAGGCCGACAGTCGCCGCCTGATCGACGAATTGCACCACGAGCGACTCGCTCCACCCACTAGCTGCCCCGAGGAGGCACCCGACCGCGCACCATATCAACGCGCCCACTACTCCTGCTCCACCACCAAGACCCGATCGACCGGCTCGTTGCGCCGCTCTTGCACGCTGCCGTCGGGCCAAGTGATTTCGATCCGCTCTACCAGCGCACAGTCGCCCAAGCCAAAGTGCAACCGGCTATCGCTCGCCGACAGATAGGTACCCCCGCCAATCCGCTGACGCGTTTGTACCACACTGCCGCAAAACACCCGCACCCGCGCACCAACGGCATCGCGGTTCGCCCGCGTCCCCACCAACCGCAGGGACAGCCAGTGATGTTCCGACCGCAGCTCGTTGCGGTATAGCCGCGCCGCGCCATCGACGTTGGTCACCAGCGCATCCAAGTCACCATCGTTGTCGTAATCGCCATAAGCGGCCCCGCGCGACACTGCGGACAGTTCAAAGGCCGGACCGCTGCGAGCCGACACGTCGGCGAATGTACCATGGCCATCGTTGGCGAAAAGCTGGTTGAGTTGGGCGTGGCTCAATGCTGAATCCTGTAAGGCAATGCGGTCGAGGACGTGACCGTTGGCTACGAACAAATCCACGTCGGCGTCGTTATCGACATCGGCAAAAAACGCGCCAAACCCCAGCGGCAGCAAGGTCGGACCGCGCAGGCCAGCTACCTCCGTCGCATCGGCAAAGCGGCCGTCTCCCTCGTTGCGGTAGAGCGTATTGCTCTCGCGGGAAAAATTGGTCACCAACAGGTCGGCATCCCCATCGGCATCCCCATCGCCGACCGCGATCCCCATGCCGGCCTCGGCTTGGCCGTCGCCATTGTACGCCGCCCCGGCCGCCAACCCGGTCTCGGCAAACGTACCGTCGCCTCGGTTGCGATAAAAAAAATTGCGCGTGCCATCGTTAGCCACGTACACATCGAGATGCCCATCGGCGTCAAAATCAGCGGCCGCTACCCCAAGCCCCTTGCCAAAGGGACTAAAGACCCCGCTGGCCTGTGTCACATCAGAGAAATGCCCGTTTCCTTCGTTGCGAAAAAGCGCGTCTGGCGCGCCGTTGTAGCGCCTCGGGCTGCAATAGGTCCGCTGACCCGCCGGAACGCGCAAAGAGGCTCCACTGCTAGCGACCGCACCACCGCACAAGCGGTTGGTGTCCGGCGTCAAGTCGAGGTAATTCACCACATATAGGTCGAGATCACCATCGTTGTCGTAGTCGAAAAAGGCCGCGCTCGTGCTCCAGTGGGGATCGGCTACGCCAGCCGCCTGCGCCCGCTCGGCAAAGGTGCCGTCCTCCTGATTGCGATAGAAGGCATTGCGACCGTAGTTGGTCACGTAGAGATCCGCACGACCGTCGTTGTCGTAATCGCCGACTGCGCACCCCATGCCGTAGCCCAGATCGCCTGTCCTAGTTTGCTCAGTGACCTCGCGAAAGTCCCCGTCCATATTCTGGTAGAGGCGATTTCGCGTCTGGCCTACGCCAGGAGCCTGACGCAACGCCAACACCGAAGTATCCACTCGACCATCGTAGCGCAAAGGCGGCCGGAAGTCCTCGACAACCCAAGTACCCGTCGAATCCCCAGTCACGAGATTGACCGGCACCAAGCGCTCGCGCCACGGCGACAGGTCGAAGCCATCCACTAGATACACGTCCAGCCAGCCGTCGTTGTCGTAGTCGAAAAAGGCCGCGCCAGCCCCCATCGTCTCAATCAGAAAGTAATCGCCGCTGGCCCCACTAGTGTGGCGGAAATCCAGCCCGGCCTCGGCAGCTACCTCGACGAAAAAGGCTGAGCGCTCGGGTGCGGCGCAGCCGCAGCACAGAAGAAAAAAAACTAAAGGCAGGTACAAAATGGATGAATAGTAGGCGTAGCAGTTCACCGCAAAAAAATAAGTCCCACCTACAAATAGAGCCAATCAGTCAGCAGCTATCCGCGACCGCGTCGAGGAACCATAAAAGATGCATTTCCTTCCATTTTTCACTAAATTCCACGCCATGCCTGCATACTTATTGAGGACTGCATAGCTAAAGGAATACGGTCTGGGTCGAAGCAAGAATGAGGCAGCATTCCATTAGAAATGCAGAGGTCAATAGGAGCTGAAGACGATGCGAGTCTATGAGTTTATGCTTACGCTTGCGACTGAGCCCGATCTGGATACGACCGACCAACTCTATGATTTTGAAGACAATGGGGCAGCTCCAGAAAATGTCTTGGACTTTACTCTCGTTATACAATCCGGTACACCGATTGCGCACTGTACTGTGGAAGCCACGTCGTTCGAGGCAGCCCTAGAATCGGTACTGCCAAAACTGCGCGAAAAAGGTCTTCAGGTCGTGCGAGTGGAGGTCGATGAGGTGGGGCTAGCTCTTCTTCAAGAGGCAACATAACGGCTTAGACCCCCATCTTCACAGTTTTGCAAAAACAAGTCCCGCTGTTTGACCGTTTCCCCTAGAACCCATCCATGGACCGACCCAATATCCTCTTCATCCTCTCCGACCAGCACAGCAAATTCCACCTCGGCTGCTACGGCGACCCGCTGGTGCGCACCCCGCACCTCGACCGCTTGGCCAGCGAGGGCATGCGCTTTGCCAATGCGTACACCCCCTCGCCTTTGTGCGCGCCAGCACGCATGGCCTTTATGACCGGGCGGCGGCCTAGCGCCAACCAAGTCTGGGGCAACGACCACATCCTCAACTCGGCGCTGCCGACTTGGGCCCATGCCGTGGGTGCGGCTGGATACGAGACCGCGCTGCTTGGCCGCATGCACTTTGTCGGGCCCGACCAGCGCCACGGTTTTGAGCGCCGGCCTATCGGCGAGCACACCGCCCGGCATCCGGGTGCGGCCCAACAGGGCGGGCCACTGTTCAAGAGCATTCCCTCCAGCACCTCGGGCCAGACCCGCGAATGCGTCGAAATAGCCGGGTACGGCCGCACTACGTACCAAGCCTTTGACGACCGAGTCGCCGAGGCGGCTTGCGCCTATTTGGAGGAAAAAGCGCAAACGCACGACCGGCCCTTTGCCGCAGTAGCGGGCTTTGTACTGCCGCACTGCCCATTCTTCGCCCCCAAGGATCTATACGATTACTACTACGACCGAGTCGATGTGCCGCAACCCGACCCGACCGGAGAGCCAGCGGCCGTGGCCAATTTCAAAAAGCGCCGTCTCATTGACGAACCCCTGCCCAAAGAGCGCATCCGCGTGGCGCGGGCGGCCTATTTTGGTCTGTGCGAATACTTCGACCGCAAAGTCGGCCAGCTCCTCGACAAACTCGACGAGACCGGCTTGCGCGACAATACGTTGGTGATCTACTCCAGCGACCACGGCGAGATGGCCGGCGAGCACGGCTGCTGGTGGAAGAGCAACTACTACGAAGGCTCGGTCGGCGTCCCCCTCATCGCCCGTTTGCCCGGCGTGATACCGGCAGGCGTGGAAAACCCGGTGCTGTGCAATTTGCTCGATTGGGCACCCACCGCCGTAGAAGTGGCCGGCGGCGAGTCCCTGCCCGCAGCCGACGGCCATTCTCTGTGGCGCGAACTACAGGGACACGCAGATAATGCCCGCCCCGATACCACCTTCAGCGAATTGGGGCCCTCGCGCGGCGATCCTCCTTCGCGCATGATCCGGCAGGGATCGTGGAAACTCTACAAATACCACGACGACACCCCACCGGCATTGTTCAATCTGGCGGACGACCCAGAGGAATGGAACGACTTGGGCAGTGCTGGTGCCTACGCCGCCCTGCGGCAAGAGCTGCTCGACCAACTCTACGCCGATTGGAACCCCGAGCAGGTGACCCAGCGCTGTACTGAACTGACGCGGGATATGCACCTTCTGACGGCGTGGGGACAAACGGTGCAGCCCCGGCACGAAGACACCCTGCCAGTCGCAGACGTCGAGGATGTGGTGCGCTGTTGAGGAGTTCGGCGGCCTAGGGCAACTCGCCGTTGCTACGTCGCCCTAGGCCGCTGCGAGACAGGTGATTTTCGCACTAAAATTCCACAAATAAACGCGTGTACCAGAAAGCACCGTTGTAATCCCAAGGCGTGCTCTCCGGGCGCAGATTGCCCTGACCTGAGGTCTCTTCGGGCGGAGCTTCGGGCACTGAGTCTAAAATATTCTGCGCCCCCACGCTCAACTGATAGCTATCGCCAAAGGCATAACCGACTTCTGCATCGACAATGACGCCTCCGTCAAAGGCGTCGAGATCACCGCAACTGTTGTCTTGGAAGCGGCAGGCTTTCCAAGCGCTGAAGTAGCTGGGCCGCAGCATGCCGCTCCAAGCGCCCATTTGGTGACTGCCGGTGACCACCAAGCGGTGCTCGGGGTTCATTTCCCCCAGTTCCACCTCACGTCGGGGCGTCATCAGTTTGAATTTGATCGGTTCGTCCAGGGGTTTGCCCAGAAATTCTTCTTTTGTCCGCTCTTGCGAAAAGTCCTCAAGAGTAGTCCGGGTCCAGTTGTAGGCGACATCAATGTGGGACAGAGATTGGGGGGCCCACGTCCGCGTCCACGACAGCACCAAGTCAATACCTTGGGTGCGGGTATCAAAGTCATTGGAGAAGAATTTGACCTCTTGGAGGACGCTGACGCCCTGGAGGGATTCATCGTCCCGGATGATCTGGGCGATTTGGTCGGTGATCTTGATATTCCCGGTCAGGGCGATGCGGTCCTCGATGTCAATGGCGAAGTAGTCGAGGGTCAGATCGAAATCGTCAGTGAGTTCCATGGCGGTGCCGACGGAAAATCCCACGGACTTCTCCTCAGTCAGTTCCTCTCCGCCCAAGGCCGCGGCTATGGGATGGGTGGGCGGCACCTGCCCCTGCTCGGTCAGACCACCGGTGCCGGAAAAGCCAGTGGTCACGGCGCGGAGATTGGCCTGGCCGGGCGACGGAGCGCGGAACCCAGTGCTGACCGTCGAGCGCAGGTTGACCCGGTCGCTAGCTCGCAACAAGGCCGAGAGCTTGCCGTTGAGGGTATTGCCAAAATCGGCGTAGAAGTCCTCGTAGCGCACGGCCGTGCCTAGCTGGAGCTGCGGCACTACGTCTGTCTGCAAATCCACGTACAAGGCATAGTTGGGGCGATCCCACTTGCCGGCGTTACTTGGGTGCAGCCCCTGATAGCCGTTGGAACCGCTGCTAAAGCCCTGGGGCGCATAGGGGCCCACCACGTAGGAGGCTTCATCGCCAGCCACGGACTCGAACGTCTCTTGGCGCCATTCAGCGCCCCAAGCGAGGCCGAGCGGCGAGGCCAAACCACCCACCTCCATCGCGTACGAGAAGTCGAAGTTGGCCGCGACTTCGGTCTGGATGTAGTCGCGCGGACGGAACGACGTCGGCGTATCCGGCCCCAGCGAGGCGTTGATGGTATTGAAAATGAAAAATTCGATATTGCTGCGGGCGGCGCTGACGCTGGCGTCCCACTTGAGGCCACCGGAGCGGGCACTGCGCAGACCAGCCACCAAGCTCACATCGCGGATATCCGCTCCAAAGCGCGGCGTAAAACCACCCGGGAAGCGCTCGTTGAACAGAAAGAGATCGCCCTGGTACTCATCGACGAAAGCTTGGGTCTCGTCGAAGCTGGAGTCCAAAGAAGGCACTTCCAAGTTCGCGGGATCAACGTCGTCGTCCGGGTCGAGATCGGCTACGGCCCGCTGATCGCCGATGCGAAATACGCTGCTGCGCGCCGAGGAAGTGCCCGGAGCGCGGAAGAAAAAGCCGCCTTCGGCGCGGCGCTTGGCCCAGCCGCCAAAACTATAGGCTTCAGATCCATTGCCAAGATCAACTCCACTGTTGAAGAAGGTATTCCACACGCCGTCGAGGTCGGGACTGCCCCAAATCTGCGCCGGCTCTTTGACGGGATAGCCTCTCTCTCTCAGCGTCGCAGCATTGGCGCGTTGACCGCTGCGGATGGTAGGATCGTTTTGGCGGTACTCGACGCTGACATTGAAAAAACCGTCCTCGCTAAGCGGCAGGCCGACATTGGTAGCGACTTGATACAAACTACCGTCGCCCTCGAAGTACTGGCCTACTCGTGTTTCCATTAGCACCCCTTCGGAGGCTTCGCGCAATCGCAGGTTCAGCACCCCGGCTATGGCGTCGGATCCGTACTGGGCCGCCGCGCCGTCGCGCAGCAGTTCCATTTGCCTCAAAGCAATAGCTGGAATCACGCTCAAATCCGGCCCTTGCGATCCCGTATTGAGCGAACTGCCCAGCAGTGCGATTACGCCGGAGCGATGGCGGCGCTTGCCGTTGACCAGCACCAGCAGGTTGTCCGGCGGCAGGCCCCGCAGCGTGGCCGGGCGCACCAAGGTCGCTTCGTCGTCAATGCCGTGCCGCTGGATATTGTACGATGGAGCCAGGGTGCGCAGCATGTCGTCCATATCGACCGCAGCTTGCGTGCGCAGTTGGTCGGCATTCAGCACATCTACGGGCGCGGCCGACTCCTTTTCTGAACGCGGCGCGTGGCGCGACCCCACGACGATGGCTTCTTCCATCAGATAGATGTCCTCGGTATAGGCCCCCTCCTCGTCCTCTTCCTCCGTCTCAGCCTCCTCGGACCACGCTGCCTGCCCGACGACGAGCGAACTGACGAGGACGAGGCTCAGGGCCGCCGTTCCCAATAGGCGCATTAGACCGGCCAAGTCCGCATCCATGCTCCGCATAATAAATCCTCCCGATTAAGTGGTCTGACGTGATTAAACTCTAAACAGCAAACGAACCGCCCCGTTATATACAATACGATATATACAGATTCACATATACGACAGAAAATGCCCGGTTTCGCCCAACACACCATCGATGCACAGCCACAATCCGGCCGCGGTCGCCTCGCCCAAGATCAACCCTAGGAAAAAGGGCTTGGCCCGCTCGTAGAGCGGCATCCCACCCCACTTGACAATGCCCAGCTTGAGCGCCCACGCGATGAACACGGAAAACCACACCTGACCAGCCAGCCAGCCGACGCTGACGATAAATCCCAATGGGTGCAACGGCCACCAGTAAAACCGGTGATGACCCCACAACAGCACGGCCTCAAAGAATCCGCCGATGCCGGTAAACAACCAACCGCGCATATCGGCTGGTAGCGGATCGACGATCGGCCGCGCCATGTCGGTAAACGTGCGGGTGGCCTGACGGGTCATAAAGAACGAATGCAGATTGATCCCACCGTGCTCGTAACACACTTGAAAAATGATCCACGTCGCCCCAGCCAAACTCACCACTAACGCCAGCGCCATTCCCCAAAACAGCCGCCTTTTAGAGCCAACCACCGCCTCGGCTAGCTTGAGCGAATTGGCCGCGGCAATCATCGGAAAGAGCCTCATCTCGGACTGCCAGACGTACGTAAAGGTCAGGGCCGTCAGCCCCTTGGCCCCAATCACCGGTGCGCCCACCGCGGAGATGACGAAAAACGCCGCCACCATCGGCGAGCGCGCCGTCGCCAACCCGGCCGTGGCCACCGCCCGCGTGACAAACACGTAAAAGATCAAGCACATCAGTAAAAACAGCGGCAAAATCGCCAGCGGCACCCCGGACGCCCACAGCCACACGCCCACAAAAATCAGGCTGACTAAAAAGCCAAAGACCGCCACCCGATAGGAAAGCATCTCCCCCGCATCATCCACCGTCGAATCGCCGCGCCAAGCCTTGCGCCACACGGCCCCCAAGTGCCGCCGCCCCATCCACAAGGTGTAGCCAACAAAAATCAAACAGGCCCCCATCACCTCGTGCGTCAGGTCCGCAGTCTGCGAGTAGGAGTAGAGACTGAGCTTTTCGGTACTGGCAATGCCCAACGAGGCGAAAATCCCCTCTTGCGCCTTGTTGAAGAGGTAGAAAAACCAAATCGAAAAGGAAATGTTTAGGTTGACCAAATAGAAAAAGCCGATCCACGCGTACACCCAGTGCGAATTCAGCTTACTGCCGATCCACGGCAGTTGCCCAGCCGACTGAATTGGCGTCGGCACCGCCGGAAAGTAGTAGTGCAGCCCCTTGAGCGACAGCAGGACGAACGGCACTGCAAAGCCGATCCACAACAGCCGCTGCTTAAAAAGCGGCGCTAGCTTAGACCCCGGCTGGTCCTCCTCCACCATCTTGAGCGGCAGTTGCACCATGGGATAGGCCAGCCGCTCGTGCTGCGACCACTGCCGATGCAGAATGGAACTCATGCAGAGCATCATAAAGCTCAGCACTAAAAAGAAGACGTACCAATAGCTCAGGGTCTCGCTCCAAGCCGCCCACGGAATGCCCTCCCCAGGCGACAATCCCTCGTGCAAATCGACAATTGCCTGCCGGTCCTGCGGCACCAGCCACGGCGTCACGTGCGGAAAGAAAACCTCGCCCCAGTTGTTTTCCGGGGTCGCGTAGTAGTACAGCCCACTGATGATCGGAATCAGATAACCGACAAACGCCTGCGTTGGCACGGCCGACGCCAACAGCATCATCGCGTAAATGAGCACCAAATCGGCCCGCCCCAAGGCGAGACCGCGGCCCAGCACCCGTAACAGAGTATTAACCACCACCACCAAGACGAAAAACAGAAAGATCGCCCCAGGCGACGAGCTGTTGAGCGCCATGAACGACCCTTGCAGCATAATCACCGCGTAGGGTGCCCCCACGCCGATGCACAAGGCCAACAGCGCCCCCACCGCAAATCCCCGCCAAGTAAAAGACGCCGGCTGTTCCGCTGCCGACTGTTCCGCTACGCGCTGCTCGGCCTGCTCGGCCGCCAGCGTCCGCGCCGACTCCACGTGCTGGACGCGCTCAGCCTCCCGGAGCGCGTACCAAATCAACATCTGCTTGCGCAGAGCCTCTACCAGCCGCAGGTTGAGCCGCTGCCAGTAGTGGCGCTCGCCGCTTAGCCGACGCAACCGGACTTCCATCGCCCGCGAGCGCTCCCCAACCGACACAAACTCCACGACCACCTCTTGGCTCACCCCCAAGTCAAACGGGGCCAGCCACAGCGCAAACGAGAGGCGATAGCCATCGGCCTGCGTAACTTGCATATCCTCGACGTAAAAATCCCCCAGCGTCGCCCGGCCAAAGGCCCCAAAGTAATTGGCCAAAAAGCCGCACACCCCCTCGACTTCTCCCTCGCCGAGCATGAAGGGAAACTCAAACAGCCACTCGTCGCCGCTGGGCGGGTCCGGCCGCCAGCGCCGCACCACGTCCGGCACCGCCTGCCGCGCCGCCACCCGCGCCGGATAGATCGTCGATAGCAACACCACCCCCATCACCGCCAGCGCGGCCCCAATCGCCGCCAGCGACGAGTAGTTCAAGGTAATGCCCTGCAACAGCCCCAGCGCCAACAGCACCTTCCCCAACCCCTGACCCAGCAAGTAACCCAACGTCGTTCCCAACACCGCATAGACGCAGGCTTCGGCCACAAACAGCAGCGCAATGTGCAAGGGTGCCAGCCCCACCGAGGAATAGATGCCGATCTCGCGCAGACGTTCGTACACCGCCCCCAGCATCGCGTTGAGCACAATGAGCGCGGCCACCAGCGCAGGGATCGCCAGCGCCCCCAGCCCCTGCACAGCCGTCAGCCCCACCGAGCTGAGGGCCATCACCTCCCCTGCCGGCGAGCCGACAAACAAGGTGACCGCCACCCGCGTCAAATAGTCCTCGACCAGCGCCTGCCCATCGGTCTCCCCCGAAAAGCGCACGGCCACCGAGCGCAAGCTGCCCCCGGCCTCGGCCAGCGTTTGATAGGGCACGAGGACCACGTGGTGCGGCTTTAGGTGGATGAAGGGCCGCAGTTCGCGTAGATCCTCCTCGCCGGCAATATCCACGTCCTGCTCCGCTCCCAACTGGAGCACCTCTGCGCTCGACAGGACAAAATCGGCCGGCATCAGACTCTCGTCATCGAGATCGCGCAGTTCACCCAACCGCTCTGAGTCGGCAATCCCGCGCACCGCCAGCGCACGCCCGAACACCTCGACCTGGTCCCCAACCCCAACGCCCAACGCCTCGGCCATGTCCAACGACAGGATGCAGGTGGCCTCGTCATCCGCGGCAAAAAACGACCCCGCCACCAAGCTCTTATCCACCTCGGTGATCTGCGCCTCCTCCGGCGTCAGGCCCAACAAGCCCGTGGCCCGCACTGCGTTCCCTGCCGCCGTCACCGCGATCCAGCTTCCCTTGCCGCCTTCGGCCGCGTACCAGCCGCGCCGCCCCATCCAGCCGCTGCCGCCAAAGTGCGACTCGGCGTAATCGAGCGCCTCCGGCGTCAGGCGCTCCCAGCCGCGGTCGCGGATGAGGATTCCGGGGTACGCTCCAGCGTGTGGCAACCGAAAACTCGCGTAGCGGATTTGCTGTTCAAACGAGGTAAAGGAGAGCAGGGTAAACGTCAAAAGCGTCAGCGTCGCCAGCGTCAGGCCGGTGCGCAGAGGCCGCCGCCGCATATTGGAAATCCCCAGCATGAAGGCCGCATAACTCGCGCTCAAGCGGCTCAGGTCCTGGGCGTGGACTCGCATCTGCTGGCTCTGGTGCTGGGCCATGACGCGATTGAACCGGCCTACCAGCATAAAGAGCACGAAGGCAGCCATTGCCATGATTGCAAACGCCAATAACACCACCAATGGCTCGGCCAACTCAAAGGCTGGATGCACCTGCGCCAAAATCAGCCAAATCGCCAGCAATAACAGCCCAAAGCCAGCGAGCTGCCGGCGAATATCGGCCGCGGCAAACAACAGCCGCTCCCCGAAAAAGGCCGCCGGCAACAACAGCGCCATAAAGAAGATCACCCCTTCGAGGACGTCGTTGAGCGTTGCCAAGACCTCTGGGTAGGCTCGCGTCTCCAAGCCCAGCGCCTTGCGGCTCCACGCGATGTACTCATCCCACTTTAGCTGTGCGGCCGCTGCTTCCGCCTCGGCTATAGCCACCGCCGTCTGCTCGTGGAGGCGCGTCAACCGCTGATTTTCAATGCCGTGCTCCTTGAGCATCCCCAACCGCGCCGCATCCAAGTTCCACAAGTCCCGCGCTGCCTGCAGCGTCGCGCCCCCAAATCCCTCCTCGGTCAGCAAAAACCCCTGGCCCCGCGCCTCGTCCTCGCTTTGGCTGCCCTCGCTGTTGAGCAGCAAAAACTGGCCGTCCAAAATCACTTTGACGCGGTCGTCGGCTGCGGCATCGGCCGGTCCGTAGATCACCCCCACCGAGCCAATACTGCTTTTACCCAAGGCGTACCCGTACTGGCCCGGCTCGCTCCCGGCCGCCGACAGCACCTTGACTTCGTTCAACGCACGCAAAAGGCGCGGCTCGACCAAGCCGTACAAGGGCCGCCCCGCTCCGGGAAATAGCACGGCGATTTGCTCGTTTTGCGGCCAGCGCACATTCTTGGCCAAGCGACCATCCGCCCTCGGTCTCCCGTGGTGCGCTTGCGCGCGCTTACTCAAGTCCACTACGTGAGTAAGCGTCCCCCGCTCGGCGTCCAGTGCCGCCACAGTCAGCGGATACGTCCCCTGTACCAGTCCGGGAATCCGCGCCAGCCCAGCAGCATCCGCGAGAAAGTAGCGCGTGTCGCGCACCCCTTTGCGCTCTTCCTCCTCCACCTGCACCGCCACCAGTGCCCCGACCACCGGCCGGTCTGGCACCTGACTGCGCCGGGGAAACGTCCGCGCTTTGACCCGCAAATCCCGCAGCCGATCTTTCAACGCCGCCTCGAGCCGCTCCCGCCCCACCAATAGCGCCGTATCGGCCAACGCATGGGCCAGCAGATCGGCCACCAACGCCGCCTGTCCTTCCACATTATCCCACGCCACGCTCTCGCCCGTGTCCCGCGGCAAATCTAGCGCAAAGCGGGCATCGCCTACCGTGGCCAGCGTCAGCGACGGGAATCCCGCCTCGAGCGCCAACTCCCCATCGGCGACCAAACCCCCAGGCATGTAACTGTCCCAATCCATTCCCCGAATTGGGCTGATGCCGTTGGCCAACGCCTCGGCGCTGCCCAGTACCTCCGCGTACTCGGTAAAGCGACGGCCAAAGGGCACGAAAAACCGCTTGAGTGCGTAGCTGTCCGTGTTGTTCCACAGCACCACCCGCTCGCCGTGGCTGGACAAATCAAGACCAATGAACAGGTCAATATTCAGCGGCTCGGCCAGCCGGGCCGCGTAGTGCTCTTGGCGGCGGGCGTGCCTGTCGAGAAAGGCGACCATGCCCTGCCGCCCCTGAAAGTGGGCACTCAGCGCAGCGAGTACCACCGTGTGCGCCGGCGGGTTCTCTCGCAAGCGAGCGGCCACCTCCAACAGAGCCGCCACACTCACCGCCGCCTCTGCCCCCGGTGCTCGCGCAGGTATCACCGACGGCGCGTCGTAATACGCATGGATGAGCACCGTCTCGTTCTGCGCGGTCCCCGCATCCTTCCCCGGCACCACCGCCCACACGTTGTACGCCGTCCGCTCCTGCCAATCCATCCGCCCCCACAGCCCCACCTCCACCTTTCCATCCACCAACCGTCGCCGCAGCCGCTCTCCAGCGGCCCCCTCCACCCAAAATCGCGGCACATCCAACGGTGCCCGCACGTACTTGCCCTGCGCCTGCTGCGTAGTAGCCGAATCCGCAGCCACAAACACCACCGCCCGAGCCCCCAACGACGCGGCCTTCAGCCAAGCGTCCCTACTGGCAAAGTCCAGCACCACCACCCGCCCAGCCACCTCCTGCCCATTGAAATCGCCCCAATCCCCATCGCCGCCCCAAATAGCCGACGCCCGCAACCCTTCCGGCGGCACGGTCGAAGTCCGCACCCCATTCGGCCACACCGCGTACAGAGGCACCGACTCATCTTCCCACTCCAACCGCCCACCCCGGTCCATCGGCACCACTACTGCAAAGGAGTCGCGTCGCGTCGCCAACCCCAACGCCTGCAACTGCCCTTCTATATACTCCGCCGCCTGGACACTCCCCGGATAGCCAGCCACCCGCGATTCCAGTGAGGACAAGTGCTCCACAACAGCCCGCGGCCCTGTAGAAGCCGCTACCGGGCCGATGGCAAAGGCGACCAAAAAGGCGATAATCAGCGCAACCATAGCGTCCCAATATCGGCCCCAAGCATTCCGTCTAGCAAGCAAACCGACGGACGCAGCTTCTTTCGGCACTCGCTGGAGGACCGCCCCTGAGACGATTACTTTACTTCTGTAAATGGAACTTTAGCTATCGGCGAGACGTTCAAACGCAGTTGAAGGAGGGCTTCATGCTATACCGCATCGCCGCTATCGGCTTTATCTTCGCCTGCACGAGTGTCGCTTGGATTATCTTGGCACAGGTCGTCTCCCACCGCACCCACCAGCAAGACACCAAGCTCAAAGCCGCGGTGGGCCAATTGTGGGGCACTTCCCAGTCCCAACGCGCCCCACTCCTGTACTGGACCACCGAGGAAACCGTCGTCACACAGACCCCCGACGGCCAAGAGACAGAGCACTCCAAAGAGCGGCGGCATCTCCTGCCCCTAGAAGCCAGCCGCCTACAAGTCGATTTACACCTCGAACACCGCCGCAAGGGCTTGCTGTGGTACGCCACTTACCAAGTGGCACTGGACGCCATCTATACCGCGACCAACGCGACCGACCACCCCCTCGACCTGACCTTCGATCTAGCCCTACCTACTTCCCAAGCTGTGTACGATGATTTCGCCCTGTCCATCGACGGTCAACCCATCGCCCCGCTGCCACTGGCGGAAGGGCACTTGCAACAGCCGTTGCACTTCGCGCCGGGTCAGAGTCGCCAGATCCGTCTTTCCTATCAATCGCAGGGTTTAGAAGAATGGTGGTACCGCTTCGGCGACCACGTCGAGCAGGTTTCCGATTTCGAGTTGGTCATGCACACTGATTTCGACGCCATCGACTTCCCGCGCGAAAGCCTAGCCCCCACTCAAAAGGAGCGCACCGCCAATGGCTGGCGTCTCACTTGGCAGTACGACCGCCTGCTCACCGGGGCCTCCCTCGGCATGGTCATGCCTGCCCGCCTCAATCCAGGCCCCTGGGTACAAGACGTGACCCAAGCCGCGCCCATATCCCTCTTTCTCTTTTTCTTTGTTCTCTTCGTCTTTGCCACGGTCAAAGGCATCGACATCCATCCGATGAATTACTTCTTCATCGGCGCGGCCTTTTTCAGCTTCCACCTGCTGTTGGCTTACCTAGCCGACCACTTGCTCATCCACTACGCCTTTTTGGTGGCTGCGGCAGTATCCGTTTTCTTGGTCATCTCCTACATGCGGCTCGTAGTCGGCCTGCGGCTGGCCTTGGTGGAGGTGGGGTTGGCCCAATTCATTTACTTGGTGCTCTTCTCCTACACTTTCTTCTTCGTCGGCTATACCGGCTTGGCCATTACCGTCCTGTGCATCGCCACCCTTTTTGTCGCCATGCAGCTTACTGGTCGGATGGACTGGTCGACCGTTTTTGCCCAGTCGCCAGCCACTCCTCAAAAGTCCGAGTAGCTTAGCTCGTCACCCGCAACCGCTCCGGCACCCCCACCGGCTCCCCATTGCGGCACACCACCGGAAAGTGCGGGCCGGCCTCGGCCATGGGCGCATTGTCGGGCAAATCGACGAACTGCTTCATCAGGTGCTCGCCGCTTTGGTCGAAGTGTGCTGCGCCGGTCATGTAGTGGATGGCAATGGCGCGCCGGGGCCGCGGCGACTGATTAAAGGGCGAGCCGTGCCAAGTCAGCGAGTGGTGGAAGGAGACCTCCCCGCGCATCACCGGACACGGCCGCGCTACCACCTCGCGGACCTCGGCGTCGGCTGGCGGGGTAAAGCCCTGTAAGTCCTTGAAATTTTCCAGCAGCGACAAATTGCCCTGCGTGCGCAAAAACTCGATCTGGTTGCCCCACTTGTGGCTGCCGGGCACCATCCACATGCAGCCGTTGTCCTCGGTCGCGTCGTCCAAGGGAATCCACGCCGATACCGGCGTCATCGGCTTGATGATCGGCCACAGGGGCGCGTCCTGGTGCCAGTGGGTCGAGCCGCCGTAGCGCGCGGGTTTGTACTGGATCTGGTCGTGCCAGACCTGCAGGTCGGCATGGCCGGTGAGCTGGCTGATCCCCCGCACCACAGCCGGGTGGTAAATCAGCCGCTCCCAAGCGGGCGCAGCTTCCCAGATATTGACGATCTGCCACACTGGATGCTCGCTGACGCCGCCCCCGCCGGCTAGGTCGCGGAAGGACACCGGCTGCGCCTCGCCGGGGGCAAAGCCGTCCGGGCCTTTGGTCAAAATCTCGTCGAGCGCGTCGCTCAATTCGCCGATCTCCTCGTCGGAGAGCACCCGCCCGCCATTGAGAAAGCCGTTGCGGTGGAATTCGTCGATTTGTTCTTGGTTAAGCATGGGATTCGCCTCAGTTAGTAGTGAGTGGAGAGTACGCATAGGGATTGAGGTATCAGATGCTTCGACTCCGCTGCGCTCCGCTCAGCATGACAGCGGCGGTCACTCGCCGGTCTTGTCATGCTGAGCGTAAGCGAAGCATCCCATACCACTTCTCGTGTACTTATAGCGCGACCTAACCACTGGCCACTTTTACTGCATGCGCCGGAGCAGCTCGCCCCGAGCCTCGTTAAACAGGCCGATCAGCCGCTGGCGGATCCCCTCGTCGCGGAAGACGCCAATCCTTTCGGCCCAAGCGATGCCACCCTCCATGTGCGTCAGCAGATAATTGCCCTCGGCCGGCGCAAACACGCAGCGCCGCCCCACGTCGATATAGACCGGCGAGGAATGAGCCATCACCGGCCCGGCGTCCGTGTAGTGCGGCCCCCAGCAGCGGGCTGCGACCCAGCAGGAACGATTGGCCTTGAGCTTGAACTTCAGTTCGATCTGCTGGGAACCGGACGCGGCGGTTTCACGCGCAACGGACTCGCCATTGCAAATAAGCTCCAACCCGGTAAGCGGCCAGACGCTTTCCGCGGTCGCCACCACCTCGACCGTACCGCCGTTGCCGGGCAGGTGGATTTCCTCGCCCATCTCCCGCCCCTCGACCTTCAGATCGATCATCGCGCCCGTGCTGGCAAACGTCTGACCGCGGCGCACAGCTTGGCACCAATTGTCAAAGGTAAACTCCTCGCCCTCGCGCAGCTTGGCATACGTGCGCGAGCCGCCCAAAATGCGGCCGTTGGACATCTTGTCGGTACCGCCGACAATCGGCAGCTTCTGGCCCACGTTGAGCCAGCGGTAGTAGCCCAACTCGGCTGAACTGATCTGCTCGCCCTCCCAAATCCAGCACATCTCACCGGCGTCTGCGTGGCCCAAGACGATGTTGGCCGCGTTCTCAAAGTCGGGCAATGGCATGTGCGGCATAATGACCAGCCCGCCCTGTTTTTTGCACTCCTCGGCCCAATCGGCCATCAGCGCATCCACCGAGCCGCCGACCCAATCCTCATTGGCCCCGCCGGTACACATCGGCGCGACCAGATCCTTGAGGCCGAGCAAGCTGATGTGCCCAAGCACGTGCTGTCTGTTCTCCTGGCTGACCCAAACCAAGTGATTGTCGCTGCTAGTCGGTGCCAAGCCGCCGGTAAACTCCTCCCACGAGGTAAATAGCCGGCCCCACTGGCTGGCCAACAGATGCACCACGTTGAGGTCCTCACCTTCGGCCTCTAGGTGCGACGACTGGGAGGAAAGAAAATGCACGTGGGTATCCCCCGAATAGTACCCGCGCTGTTTCATGTCAAAGGCGCGTTTAACCTTAAGGGTCAGCGCGTTCTGCCCAGGCTTGATCTCAACCTGCTGGCGCAGCGGCTGGTACTCAAAGCCTCGCACGACCTCGGCATACACCGGGCCAATGGGCAAGTCGATCTGGCAGGTGCCGTCGATGTACGCGTAGGGCACGCCCCCGGTCTTGCAGTCGCCGCCCATGTCCTCGAACCACGCCACATTGACGTCAGCTTGGTGGCCGTGCGGTGCCAGATAGGCTCCGTGCTCAGAGCGGAAGTGGACGCGGGTTCCCACGGGCTGGCCGGTATCCGCGTCCTCGACCCGCACGTGAACCCACTGCTTGCCGGACGGTGCGACGACCTCAATGCGCACTTTCCCTTGAGCGACCTTTTTTTCTTTGAGCACGTCGCCCCAGCAGATGCGCTCTTCGACGTCGTCCCCCGCCGTGATGGCGAGCTGACCTTCTGTTGATCCATGGATTTCCAGATAGCCACCGTCGACTGTCTCCTGTCCAC
>JAPPEF010000288.1 GCA_028875335.1 Gemmatimonadota bacterium | reverse complement strand
CCATTGCTCGCGACGCTGGCTGGGTTAAGGCCGACGCGCCGCTCGAAGACGCCATCGCCGACCAAGATGGTTTCTGCGTCGAGCCGACGCCCGAGTATATGGATGTCTATAGCCGGATGTACGCGGTGCCCGAATTCCACGCATTGCAGCACCATCCCGCGCTCGTTGGCCTACTCGAAAAGCTGTTCGACGCCCCGGTGCTGCCGCACCCTCGCCTCATCGGCCGCACCATCTTTCCCAAGCAAGAGTCCTTTACCACGCCGCCGCATCAGGACTTCATCCCCATTCAGGGCACGGCTGAAACCTATACGGCGTGGTTTCCGCTCCACGATCTGCCGCCGATTATGGGTGGGCTGGAGGTGGCCGCTGGAGCGCATCGGGGGGGCGTTTATAATTTCCAGCCGGCGCTAGGGGCTGGGGGGTTGGCGATCACCGACTCCTTTGAATGGACCGGCGGCCCTTTCGCGCAAGGGGACGTGCTGTTCTTCCACAGCATGATGCCCCATCGCGGCGTCCCCAATACCGGCGAGCAACTGCGCTTGTCCGTCGATGCGCGCTACCAGCGCGTGGCCGATCCCATCGCCCCAGGCAGCCTGCTGCCGCACAGTCAGCCCAATACCTGGGAGGCCATCTACACCGAGTGGCCCGACGACCGCTTGCAATACTACTGGCGTCAGTACGAACTGGATGTGGTTGACTACGACAATAGCTATCACGAAGAACGCGACCGCCAAGCCTTGGAGTTGGGCAAGCAAGGCGATCCGCTAGCGGTTTCGGCGCTCCAGCGCATCATCGCCCGCGACAAAAATCCCGACAAGCGCCAGCGGGCTGCCGAACTGCTCGCGGCCATGGAGGAAAAATAGCGCTTGATTTAGGGAAATTTTTAAGAAGGATCGCAAGAGCCGGCGGCCATGGCCCGTCGGCTTTTGTCGTTTGGTGCCGTCTGCAAGCAGCGTCTTGTAAATTGAGTGCGTAGGGACATAATTTTTTGTCGCAGCAGTAACACTCAGCGCCACCATAGGTGTTTAAGTAGTAACACCGCCAGGGAATACATGGACGTAGATACACTGTACCGTCGCTACGGGCCGATGGTCATGCGTCGTTGTCGGCAGCTTTTGCGCGACGAAGACCAGGCGCTCGACGCCACTCAGGATGTCTTTGTGCGGCTATTGACGCGGCGCGACCGCCTGCGGGATGACGCGCCTTCTAGCCTGCTCTATCGCATGGCCACCAACCTCTGCCTCAATCGCATCCGCGATACCCGGCGGCGGAAGACCACGGCCGACTCGACGCTGTTGGAGCAGATAGCCTGCTCGGAGGACGCCGAGGGCCAGATAGATGCACGCGCCGCGCTCGCCAAGCTCTTTGGCCAGCAGCTTGAGTCAACGCGCACGATGGCCGTCTTGTACTACGTGGACGGCATGACCTTAGAGGAAGTAGCCAGGGAAGTGGGCATGTCCGTGTCCGGCGTGCGCAAGCGGCTGCTCGGCCTGCGAGCATCGCTGCAAGAGATGGAGAAGCCATGAACCAGCAAGACAAGCACCCCATAAGCGACTACCAGCTAGAGCGCTACCTGCTGCGCGAGGGGACCGACGACGAATTGGCGGCCTTGGACCGTCGGTTGGTGGACGATCCAGAGCTCGCGCAGCGGCTAGCGGCCCTAGAGCGCTCCAACGAGGAATTGCATCGGCGCTACCCACCCGAATGGATGCGCGGCCAGATCGAGCTAAAACTCAAGCGGGCGCAGGGCCGGCGCGTCCAACGAACGTGGAGTGGGTATCGCCTTTGGGCCGTGCCGGCCGTGGCCCTAATCCTGGCGGTGGTGGCGGTGCCCACTCTCCTTGATGACCAAGAGACTTCGGAAGCACCTGAGACGCGCATCAAGGGTGGCGAGCAGGGGCCACGTCTGCTGGTTTTTCGCAAACTGGCCAGCGGTGCGGAGCGTCTGCAAGACGAAGCCTTGGCCAAAAGCGGAGACTTGGTGCAGCTCGCCTACCGCTCGGGTGGCTTGCAGTTCGGGGCGATCCTGTCCGTCGATGGGCGCGGTAC
>JAPPEF010000242.1 GCA_028875335.1 Gemmatimonadota bacterium | reverse complement strand
TGGACCCGGATGACTTCGGTTTAGCTTTGGCTTTCGGTTTGGCTTTGGCTTTGGCCATGAGAAATCCTTTCTCGCGTCAAATAATGCTTTAGGGTGGTTAGAAAAAAACAAAGATGCAATAGTACGATCCTGCAAATCGGCTGTCAAGCAAGCTGGTAAGCGAGCCTTGACAAGCAATCGACGGCTTTTATTATATCTCAGACCCTCTATTTATCTGGCGTTTATGCCGCTGGAGATGCTTTCCGGCCATGGCCACTAGCCCGCTATCCAAACGCGAAATCCAAGTTCTTCTTGCCTTGGTCAAAGTCCACGTTGCCCTCGGTGTTCCGGTTGGCTCACAGACGTTGAACCAGCGCGAGAATCTGGGCGTTAGTCCGGCTACCATACGCAACACCCTGGCCTCTTTAGAGGAAAAGGGCTATATCTCCCAGCCCCATGTCTCGGCAGGTCGCATTCCCTCTGAAAAGGGATACCGATTCTACGTGCAGCGCTGCATGGCGACGACAGACGCAGGCTTGGACGAGGCTGAGATCACCCTGCGGCAGCAGCTAGAGGCCGCACAGCAGGAAGGTGATTACGAAGAGATCCTGCATCAACTGGCTAGGACCATCGGCGATCTGTCGAACCAACTCGGATTGGTTTTGGCTCCGCGCTTTAATCAGGGCATCTTTCACAAACTGGAGCTTTGGCGCTTGGGGGGGCGTCGCCTGTTGCTCATCGTCACGATCCGCGGAGGCCTGACAAAGAGCTTGATGGTCGAAGTAAATTGTGCAGTGTTGCAGCGCGATTTAGAGGCGTTGAGTCGGCTTTTTAACGAGCGCTTGCACGGGTTGACGATGGTTGAGATCCAACATGCGGTCGAGGTGCGAATGGCCGAGTTGGGGACAGTCCCGCGGCCGGTTGTGGAAGCCGTCGTGCGGCAGATCGAAGGTTTAGCTACCACGCGCGGTGTCGATCTCCACGTCTCGGGGACCCGCAATCTCTGCCTGAAGCCCGAGTTTGACGATCCGAGCGAAGTGGCCGGTTTAATCGATCTGGTGGAAAAAAAGGACACCCTCGCCCAGCTTATGAGCGAGCGTCGCGGCGTGGTCATCACCATTGGTTCCGAACACCGGCCGCAGGCGATGGGGCGGTGCAGTATGGTGACGGCCAGCTACGAGGTCGCAGGGGCCAAAGGCGTGGTCGGCGTACTCGGCGTGATTGGCCCGACGCGCATGCCCTACAGGCCCTTAGTGAACTTGGTCAATTGCGCGGCCTCCCGAGCGGCAAATCTGATCTGCTAACGAGTCTTTGTACCGATCTAATTCACAATAAGAGTAAGGAGCGTCGATGAGCGAGCGCGAAACTCAGGACCGCGTCGCAATGGACGACGAGCCACAGGAGGAAGTGGCAGAGTCATGCGAAGTGGAGGCAAAGTCGCAGGAAGCAGCAGCGGCAGAATCGCAGGAAGAAGCAGCGGAACCGGAAGCCGATGGGCTGGCCGAGCTCGAGGCGGCTCGCGCTGAGGCTGCGACTAATTACGATCGCTATGTGCGGGCGGTCGCCGAGTTGGATAACTATCGCAAGCGCACGGTGCGGATGCGCGCAGAAACGCGAGATGAGACCTTGCGCGATGTCTTGTTGCAAGTCGCACCCATCTTGGACAATTTGCGCCGCGCCCTCCGTCAGGAAACCCAAGAGGCCGAGTTGCTCAAACAGGGCGTCGAGTTGATCTGCGGCCAATTTAACGACGTTCTCAAAGGCTATGGGCTAGCCGAGATCGAGGCGGTGGGACAGCCTTTTGACCCCGAAGTCCACGAGGCCCTAGCCGAAGTCCCGGACGACGAGCACGTCCCCGGCACGGTCATCGAGGAGATGGAGAAGGGCTACAAACTCAACGACAAGGTAGTCCGTTACGCGCGCGTCGTCGTCAGTAAGGCGAGTGTGGAGAGCGCGGAGAACTGAGGAACCGAATGTCCAAAAGGGACTACTACGAAGTACTGGGCCTCGAGCGGGACGCCAGCGAAAGCGCGATCAAAGGGGCCTACCGCAAGAAGGCGCTGAAGTACCATCCAGATCGCAATCCCGGAGACGCAGCGGCCGAGGAGCAATTCAAGGAGGCATCCGAAGCATACGAGGTGCTTTCGGATCCAGAGAAGAAGGCCACGTACGATCGCTATGGTCACGCCGGTGTTGAGGGCAATTTCGGCAGCGGTGGCTTTCAGTGGTCAGATTTTACGCACGCTGGCGATTTTCAAGACATTTTCGGCGATATTTTTGAGAGTTTCTTTGGCGGGGGGCGGCGATCGCGAGGGTCGGGGAAGCCAAAAGGTCGCGATTTGAAGATCAAGGTGGCTTTGACCCTAGAGGAGATCGCCACGGGCGTGGAAAAGAACATTGCGCTGACGCGCTTGCAGCCCTGCAAAAGCTGCGAGGGGACCGGCGCGGCCAGTGGAGCGGACTGCAAGGCCTGTAGCACTTGCGGCGGAAGAGGCCAAGTACAACAGATGGCGCGCACTCTATTCGGGCCGTCGATGACCGTGGTGACGTGTCCAGCCTGCGAAGGAGAGGGCCACATTGTGTCCAATCCCTGCCCAGAGTGCCGAGGCGAGGGCCGCGAGCGCGGTCGGACAACCCTGACGGTGCGGATTCCCGCTGGCGTCCAAGAGGGCAACTACATTCCATTGCGCGGCCAAGGCGAAGTCGGACCGCGCGGTGGACCAGCCGGAGATTGCTTGGTCTTTATAGAGGAAAAAGAGCACGACTATTTTATCCGCGATGGCAACCACGTGATCTACCAATTGCCCTTGGGTTTTGGCCAAGCTGCACTAGGCACGGAGGTAGAAGTTCCGACCTTATCTGGCAAGGCTATGTTGAAGATTCCCCCCGGCACCCAATCCAGGCGCGTCTTCCGCATGGGGGGGCGGGGCATCCCGGACGTCAATGGCCGCGGTGTGGGCGACCAGCTAGTCGAGGTCGTCTTGTGGACTCCTGAGGGCCTCAGCCGACGAGAGCGCGAACTGTTCACCGAGCTAGCTGAGCTCGAAAAAGAGCGCGTCGCCAAAGAGGGCGAAAGCTTCTTCGCCAAAGTGCGCAACGCCTTCCGCTCCTAAGAGCAGGTACAATTGTCCGTTCCCCGAACCGGCCCCTTAGCCCAAGTGCGCCATACCGTCGCCATTGCCAGCGCCAAGGGCGGCGTAGGCAAATCGACTGTAAGTATCAACTTGGCCGTGAGTCTGGCGGCCCAAGGGGCTCGCGTTGGCTTGCTCGACGCCGACATCTATGGCCCGAGTATTCCCTTGATGATGGGTATCAGGCAGCAGCCTGCAACCGGGATGCAAGGTACTATGCGTCCGGTCTACAAGGCCGGAGTTGCTCTGATGTCGATTGGTTTTATTGCCGGCGAGAACGCGCCCGTGGTCTGGCGGGGGCCGCTGTTGGCCCGGGCGTTGCAGCAGTTTTTGAACCAAGTAGAGTGGGGGTCGCTCGACTATTTGTTGATTGATCTGCCGCCCGGCACTGGAGATGTGCCGCTTACCTTAAGTCAGGCCGTGGCCCTGTCCGGTGCCTTGATCGTGACCACTCCGCAGAGCGTGGCACTAGAGGATGTGGAACGGGGCATCGCCATGTTTTCCAAGGTCGAGGTGGATATCCTCGGAATCGTCGAAAACATGAGCTATTACCTGTGCAGTCAATGCGATCAACGCCACGAAATCTTCGGGTGTGGCGGGGGACGCGAGGCTGCGGAGCGGTTGGGGTTGCCTTTCTTGGGGGAACTGCCCCTCTCGGCTGCAATTCGCCAAAGTGGGGATGAAGGACGGGCCGAGCCTGATCCTCTTTTCGCCGCAATTGGCGAGGGGTTAGTTGCCGAGTTGCGGCGCTTAGAGGCTAGTGAATAAGCGGGCTTGGCACTGCTTGCGGCTAGAAGTGCCTGCGGTTTGCGCCGAGGATGTGAGCGCGTGGGCGTACGAGCTAGGTAGCTGTGGCCTTCAAGCCGAGGAAGCAGGGGAGCGAACTCGGTTGAGCGCGTACTTTGCGGCCGAGCCAACGTGCGATTTGGTTGAGATCCAGCGCGAGCTAACGCATAGACTCGCCGCGCTCGGTTTGGCGTTGCCGATAGGCACCGAATGCGTAGAGGAGCAGGATTGGGAGGCCGAGTGGCGGCGGTTCTTTGCGCCGGTGTGGGCCACCGAGCGGATCGTCATCCATCCTTCGTGGATTCCGGTCGAGATAGCCGAGGGCCAAATCGCCGTGCGCATAGACCCCAAAATGGCCTTTGGCACGGGAGCGCACGAATCGACTCAGCTCTGCTTGCAGGCTCTGGAGAGCTATTTGCGTCCTGGAGCGCACTGTCTGGACCTGGGGACGGGCAGCGGCATTCTCAGCATTGCCGCCGCATTGCTAGGGGCAGGGTCAGTGTTCGCCGTGGATATCGACGAGAAGGCTGTGGCCAATGCGCGGGAAAACTTGGCGCACAATCGCATCGGATCCGAGCAGGTCGAGGTGCGGCTGGGAGGGATAGAGGCAGTCGTGGAAAGACCCTTTGACATGGTCTTGGCCAACATCCAAAGCCACGTGTTACGGCCCCTGTTGATCCCTTTGCGCGGCTTATTGGCAGCGGATGGACGAGTCGCGTTTTCGGGTTTGCTGGCGCGGGAAGAAGCGGTTTTTTGCCGCTGGGTTACAGAAGCTAAATTAGAGGTCGATACAATCTTGACAAAAGAGGCGTGGATCTGCGTGGTCGCGCGAAACTGTGGAGGTCAACTTGACTAGCATTCTAGTCCTACACGGACCCAATCTCAACTTGCTGGGAACGCGCGAGCCCGAGGTGTATGGTCGGGAGACCTTGGCCGCAATCGACGCGTTGATCGCCGACCACGCGCAGCGGCTCGGAGTGCAGGTGCGCAGCCACCAATCCAATTGTGAGGGTGCGCTAATCGACGCCCTGCACCAAGCCCAGGAGCAGGGCCTGCTGTTCAATCCGGGGGCCTTTACCCACTATAGCCTTGCCCTGCGCGACGCTGTGGCGGCCAAGGGATTGCCTGCCGTCGAGGTACATCTGTCTAATGTTCACGCCCGGGAAGCGTTTCGCCAACACTCGGTTATCGCACCCGTCTGTCTCGGGCAAATCGCCGGATTTGGCAGTTTTAGCTACGTGCTCGGGCTAGAGGCTTTGGTACAGCACTTGCAGGGTGAGGAAGGTGCTCAGAACGAATAGACGTAGGATACGCCAACGCGCGGCTCGCCGTTGCGGAAACTGAGTTCGGGAAAGATGCGGCGGGTACTTTTGCGCGGAATCAGGGCCACCCCGAAGCTGCCGACGGCAAGACCGGCTGTGGACCAACCGTAAAGGCGGGCACGGTCGGCTTTGTCGTCGAGCTTTTGGGCGCGGGAAAGCTGGCCGTGTTCGCGGTTGAGAGCCGCTTCGGCTTCGTTGTCGGAAGCCCGGTCGAATTGCAGCCAAGAGAGCAGGCCGAAGGCGAGGGCTCCACCGAGAAAACTGATATAGGGGAACTCGGTCACCGAGATCGTGTGGGCACCTCCGCCCAGCGATTCGAGAGTGATAATTTTGTCGATTTCGGTCTTGTCGAAAGTGAAGATCTTGTCGTTGACGCGCATGATGACCAGATCTTGGGCCTTTTCGATCAGATTGCCTTCCACCAAGCTGCCATCGGCCAAATAGAGCCGGGTGTCTGCCCCAGTGATAGGTGTTGATTCCGTCTCGGCGAGGGCCATGACGGGTTGCAAAACGAGGCACAAGCAGGCAACTAACGCCGTGTAGCGCTTCATGTTAAGGCTCCTCTTGGTAGCTTTTCGCAAATATACTAGGTTGATACCTAATGTCAATAGATGAGACGCCTGCCAGCATGAACCGTTCCTGCGAACGGGACACCGCGACCGAACTCTCCGAAATGACGATTGCCCAGATACGCGCACAGGTGGCGGAGTGGGAAAGCGGCGATCCAGGCTGGGCCTTGCTCGAAAAAGATCGCCGCGTTGGCGTGCGGCGCTTGGTAGTTGAGCGGCGGCGGCACGATGCGCGGGAGCAGGCGGAATCCCAACGGCGCGAGCGGCTCATGCACTTTGAACGGCCCCTTTGGGAACAAGGGGTGCGCCGAGTGGCCGGCGTTGATGAGGCTGGACGCGGCTGCTTGGCGGGGCCTGTGGTGGCCGCCGCCGTCGTCTTGTCGCCAGACTGTGTCATAGCCAAGATAGACGATTCTAAAAAGCTGTCGCGGACCCAGCGCGAAGCTCTGTACGAGGAGATCGCGGCCAAGGCCCTAGCGGTGGGGATTGGACAAGTTGAAGCCGCCGAGATCGACAGGTTGAACATTCTACAGGCCTCGCTCAAGGCCATGCGCTTGGCACTGGAGAATTTGCACTCCCCGCCCGACCGGGTGCTGATCGACGGGCACCTACCGGCGCGCAGTCCCTATCCCGAACAAGCCATCATTGACGGAGACGCCCGCTCGCTGTCGATTGCTGCTGCCTCAATCGTGGCCAAAGTACATCGGGACCGCCTGATGTGCGAATGCGATGCCCGCTATCCCGAATACGGGTTTGCCGCGCACAAGGGCTACGGCAGTGCCGCACACTTAGCCGCGCTAGACGCCCATGGCCCTTGCCCACTGCACCGCCGCAGTTTTGGTCCGGTGGCCGCGCGAGTCGCCGAACCGCGTTCGGAGCTTTTCCTCTCTTTTGCAGAGGGCATATACGACTGCGCCAACTTCGCCGAACTAGAGAGGTTGGGACAGTTAGTCAAAGAGGCCGCCGACGAGTTAACGGCTGACGAACTAGCGGCCCTGAGAGGGGCCTATCGGGAGCAGCGCGACAAGTTGGGGAACATCGGACGGCAGGGCGAAGCCGCGGCCGCAGCCTATCTGGAAGAACGGGGCTACCGGATCCGGGCGCGCCGCTATCGCGCTGCTGGAGGCGAGATAGACTTGGTGGCTGAAGAGCGGGGCGAGTTGGTCTTTGTCGAAGTAAAGGCCAGCCAGCGCGCGTCTCGCCCCGAACAAAGGGTAAATCGCGCCAAGCGGCAGCGTCTAGCGCGGGCGGCCCAGCACTATATCCAATACGGTGCCGCGGCCGATGCGATCTGTCGCTTCGATGTGATCGCTGTGTGGCTGCGCGCGACCGACGCAGAGATTGAGCACTGGCCGGACGCGTTCAAGCCTCTGGACTAAGTGGTCAATTCACTATAGACAATCTGGCCGCCGACGATGGTGGCCACGGCTTTGCCCGTTAGGCGGTAACCGCCAAAGGGAGTGTTCCGCGATTTGGAGCGGAAGTGCTCGGGGACTACCTCCCATTCGCGCGTTAGGTCTAGCAGGGTTAGATCCCCAAGCATCCCCGGGGTGAGCGCGCCTCCGGGTAGGCGCAAGATGCGCGCTGGGTGGCAGGTCCAGCAAGCGATGGCCTCGTGTAGGGGCAAAACGCGATCCACCAAATAGGTCAAAGTGAGGCCGATGGCCGTCTCTAGGCCGACAATGCCCATGGGAGCTTGGGTTAGGGATTGGATTTTTTCCTCGGCCGTGTGCGGTGCATGGTCGGTCGCAATGACTTCTATGGTACCATCGGCTAGTCCAGCGAGCATGGCCTCGACATCGGCAGCCTCGCGCAGCGGCGGGCTCATCTTGGCGGCCGTGCCTTGGCGCTCGACCTCGCGGTCGGTGAGTACGAAGTGATGGGGTAGTACTTCGCAGGTCACGGGTAGGCCGTCGGCCTTGGCGCGCCGGACCAATTGCGCGGTGCCGACCGTGCTGATATGGGCGATGTGCAAAGGGCCGCCGGTCTGGCGGACGAGTTCTATATCGCGGGCGACCATTTCCTCTTCACCTGCTGCTGGCATTCCCTTGACACCGAGACGCGTGGCTACTTCACCTGCGTGCATACAGCCGCCGGCCGTAAGCGACTTGACCTCTTCGTGCGGAAAGATGGGCCGGTCGAGGTCGCGGGCAATTTCGAGGGCGCGGCGCATCAAGGCCTCGTCTTCAACAGGGTCTCCGTCGTCGGAAAAGGCCACCGCGCCTAATTCAGCCAGTTCCGCGAGGGGCGCGAGCGCACCGCGTCCTTGACGGCCGACGGTCACGCAGGCGATTGGATAGTAGCGCACACTGGCTGTCTGCGCTCGCTCCAGCGCTAGTTGCAAATGGGCACTGCTGTCTGGGGGAGGGTTGGTATTGGGCATGGCGGCTACCGCGCAGATGCCGCCGGCCGCCGCCGCTGCGGTGCCGCTCTGAATCGTTTCCTTGTGTTCGTAGCCCGGTTCGCGGAGGTGAGTGTGAATGTCGATAAAACCCGGAGCGACGACCAAGCCGGTGGCCGTCAGGACGGGCGCGTCTGCAGGTGCCGAGAGGCTGGGAGCCGACTGGACTATTTTACCTTGGCGGATGAGGATGTCCCCTATGACATCGGTGCCATTGGCCGGGTCGATGAGGCGTCCTTGGCGGACGAGCAAGTCGGCAGAAAACTTAGACATGGGAAAGGGCGACGAGTGAGGCGAGCCAGTCGATGGTCTCCTCTAGGGTCAACGGGGCTCCGGCCAGGGCTAGGCCTCGTTGTCTCAGGCGGAGGGCTAACTGCATGGACATCGGGGGCACAAGTCCACTGATAGACTCGAATTCGGGATGGGCGAGTACGGCGCGAGCCAGCCCTTGCAATTCAATGTGGCCTTGGCGCAGAACCACTACGTGGGTAGCTAGGCGGCCGACTAGTTCCATATCGTGGCTGATCAACACGAGCGTGCGTCCTTGGCCACTCAGCTCGGCGAAGAGCTGGCACAAGCTGACTGTAGTCTGGGGATCGAGGCCGGCGGTCGGTTCGTCGAGTACTAAGACTTCTGGGTCCATGGCGAGGACGCCGGCGAGTGCGACACGACGCCTTTCGCCTCCGCTCAACGAGAGGGGCTGGCGTGGCCCGAATTCTTCCAGCGGCATACCCACCATGTCGAGTGCGCGCGCCACGAGGCTATCGACGCGCCTGGGAGCAAAGCCGAGGTTGCGCGGCCCAAAGGCCACATCCTCGGCCACGGATTCGGCGAAGAGTTGGAGTTCGGGAAACTGGAAGGCCAAGCCGACGCGCTGGCGCACGCGAGCCGGGGGCTGGGAGCCGATGTCGCAGCCGTCGAGGAGCACGCGGCCGCGCGAGGGTTTGAGCAGGGCGTTGAAGTGCTGGGCGAGGGTGGTTTTGCCCGCGCCGTTGGTGCCCACGAGGGCCAGTATGGAGCCGGCGGGGATGTTTATATCAATGTCGCGAATGCCGCAACGCTGGGTGGGCAGATGCTCGTCGTAGAGGTGCGTCAGTTCTGCGGCTGCTAGTTTGCTTGGGGTTGGCGACGGTGGCGAAGGCGGAGTCCAAGGCGGTAGGGG
The DNA here is from genome assembly GCA_028875335.1 of Gemmatimonadota bacterium. The sequence continues at coordinate 10,409 of JAPPEF010000242.1, read as the reverse complement.
CGTCTGGGGTTTTATCGCAGCCAGTGCACCGGACAAGGTGTCTAGCTCTAAGTGGGTCTCGGCCAATGACAAGTGGGCGGCAAGGGCACTTGCAAAAGGAAGGTCGAGGCCGAGGCCGCGAAGCTGGAGCGGGTCGGCAAAGAAAACAGCAGGGGGGCCGTCTGCATGGACCCGACCCGCGTGGAGGACGATGACGCGGTCGGCGCGAGCGGCTTCTTCTGGAGACTGGGTGATGAGTATCGTCGCGATGCCGTATGCGGTGCGCAGCCGCTGGAGCAACTCGGCCACTTGCTGTCTTTCGCCGGGGTCGAGCAGGGCCGTCGATTCGTCCAAAACGAGATAGCGCGGTCGCATCGCCATTACTGCGGCAATGGCCACGCGTTGTTTCTCGCCGCCGGAGAGCTTGTGCGGCGGATAGCGGCGATAGGCTCCGAGGTCGAAAGCGGCGAGTGTTTCTTCGACTCGACAGTGAATTTCATGGCTGGCTAGGGCTAGGTTTTCCAAGCCAAAGGCCAATTCGTCGGCGACCGTGGTGCCAACTAGCTGATCGTCCGGGTTTTGCCAGACCATGCCAACTAGCTGACGGATGGAGTGGAGTTGGGCCGAATCGCTGGCGTCCATACCATCGACGAGGACCCGGCCCTCTTGGGGTTGTTGCAGTCCGTTTAAGCAATGGGCGAGGGTGGTTTTGCCCGAACTATTAGCGCCGATGAGGGCGATGTTTTCTCCGGGGCTGATTTGGAGGTCAATGGAGCGCAAGGCGGCTAGGCCCTTGCGATAGCTAAGGCTGAGTTTTTCGACGCGGATCATAGGGCGGCAGCATACGGCAAAAATTTTTTGCCGTCAAGGTGGGTAAGTTGACAGCTAGAAGGTGAGATTGTTTATTCAGATTCAAGGAGTTACGAAAATTAGGAGCGTTGCCAATTGAGCGCGCTCGCAACGCGCTTTTTGGCGAGGATATGATCTTTATGAGCAAGATACTATGCAGGTGGGTTTGGCTGTTCGCTATTGGGGTCGTGGGGTGCAGCGATTCGGAAGAGGAGCTCCAGATCGTCGGTCCCGATCTACCGGAAGGGTCGGGTCGCGTCTATCCCATCTCAGCCGTTAGATTCCCGTCCAACGACGGCGTCGAAGTGAGCGCGCTTTTTGGCACGCCGGAGGCCGACAGCCTGCCGGTGGTGATCCTGCTGCACGATCTAGGCGGGAACAAAAGCGATTGGTTGAGCGCCACCGACACGTACGTGGCCTTACTCGAACGCGGCTATGCCGTCTTAGCCATCGACATGCGCGGGCACGGCGAAACCCCACTGCCCGATGACCGCCAGGTCTTGGAATTGATCGATCTAGAATTGAGCGTTCTCGATGTCCATGCCGCGCTGGTCTGGCTGCAGAGCCAGTCCAGGATCGATGCTAGCCGTATCGCGGTCGTGGGCAGTGGCTCGGGGGGAAATGTGGCCTACGTGAGTTTGGGCAGTTTTCCCGAGCTAATAAAAACCGGCATCTCCCTCTCGCCGGGGCTGTGGGGGGCTGCTTCACTGGAGCCGTTGGTCATCGGAGCCGGCCTCGAACCGTTTGGCCCGCGGTCCATGCTCTTTATGGTGGGTGATCAAGACCAAGTTCAGGCCGGAGACGTCATTCTCAGCTATGTCGATTTCGCCCGCAGCTTAGAGGAACAGACGGCCGAGCCAAAGGAGCTGCGCGTTTTTACAGACTCGGCTGACCACGGCTTTGCATTGCTCAACAATGTGCCCGAGGCGCAGGATCGGTTCTTCCTCTGGTTGGAGGAAAACCTCTAGACAAACCCCATCTGCGGTGCCCTGCGCATGGACTCGTCTCCGGCCATTGCCGTCGTCATTCCCGCCTGTGACGAAGAAGAAGCCATCGGCAAGGTGCTGCAAGACATACCGGATATCACACAGCAGGTCATCGTCGTCGATAATGGCTCCGGTGACGGCACCGCCGAGGTGGCCCGCCGCTTGGGTGCCTGCGTTGTCGTCGAGCCGCGCCGCGGCTATGGGCAAGCCTGTCTGGCGGGCATGGCCTATCTCAAGAGTCCGGATATCGTCGTCTTCCTCGACGGCGACTACAGCGATTACCCCGAGGATATGTCGGCTTTAGTAAGTCCGATCGTCGTAGATCGCGCCGATGTGGTTATTGGCTCGCGGGTCTTGGGCCAGCGAGAAAAGGGCGCTCTCTTGCCCCAAGCTCGTTTTGGCAATTGGTTGGCCACCTTCTTAATTCGCCTGTTGTTCGGCGTCACTTTTACGGATTTGGGGCCTTTCCGCGCATTGCGCTACGACGCGCTCATGCGGCTAGAGATGCAGGATTGCAACTTTGGTTGGACCGCAGAGATGCAGGTCAAAGCCGCTCGGCTGGGCCTGCGCACAGCCGAAGTGCCCGTGCGCTATCGCCGCCGCATCGGCACCTCCAAGATCACCGGCACACTCAGTGGCACGCTGCGGGCCGGATACAAAATTCTCTGGACCATTTTCCGCTATGCGCGGTGGCGTCCTACGCGGTCTCGGGGATAGGTTGGCATTGCGCAATGCAACTGGTAGACTACGATTTTGACCTGCCCGATGCCCTGATTGCCCAACGCCCGCCGCCCGAGAGAGACCAAGCGCGTCTTTTGGTCTTGAACCGGGCGGATGGCTCATTGCAGCACCTGCACTTTGGTGCCATCGTCGATCAGCTCGCGCCCGGCGATACCCTAGTATTGAATCAGACACAGGTCGTGCCGGCTCGGCTCCGAGGCCGTAAAGCCGCTACCGGAGGACAGGTTGAACTACTGCTGCTCAGACCGCTAACTGCGAGCGATTGGCTAGCTATGGGGCGGCCTGGGCGGGGCCTAAAACCCAACACGCGGTTGGAGTTTGGCGATGGAGCGGTGGAAGCGCATATCGTCGAGCAGGTTGCGCCGGGGCGGTTCCGCGTGCGCTTTGCCGCCGAGGACGTGCTGGCACGTCTGGAAGAGATCGGAGAAATACCGCTGCCTCCCTATATTCGGCGGCCGCCCGAGGCTGAGGACCGAGAGCGCTATCAGACTGTTTATGCGGCGCGCCCAGGAGCCGTTGCCGCGCCTACGGCTGGCCTGCACTTTACCCCTCAGTTAATCGCTGAGATTGCTGCCAAGGGTGTGGCTGTCTTAAAGGTACTCTTGCACGTGGGGCCGGGCACGTTCGAGCCGGTGCGCTGCGCTGACCCGCGCCAACATGTACTCGAGTCTGAATACTGCGAAATCGACGAGCCAGTGGCGGCCGCGCTCAGGCGTTGCCGCGCGGCCGGTGGACGCATCGTCGCCGTCGGAACTACCGTGGTGCGGACCTTGGAGTCGAGCGTCGATGCCGAGGGCAATGTGTGTGCCCGCGGGGGCCTTGCGGATGCGTTTATCTATCCGCCCTACGCATTCAAAGCGGTCGATATGTTGGTAACGAACTTTCACCTGCCGCGCTCGAGTCTGTTGTTGCTCGTGGCGGCCTTCGTCGGTCGGGAACGACTTTTGGTCGCCTACCGCGAGGCTATAGAGCGGGGCTATCGCTTTTATAGCTATGGCGATGCCATGATGATCGTGTGACGCCGTGGAACGCATAACCACCATCGTCCCGGCCGGCGGCCGGGGGCAGCGCATGGGAACAGATCGGCCCAAGCAGTATCTCCCTTTAGGAGGTCGACCCGTGCTCTGGCACGTACTCGCACGTCTCGAAGCTAGCCCGCTGGTGACCGATATCGTCTTGGTCGTGCGGCGCGAGGATATGGACTATTGTCGCCGCCACTTGAGTGAGGGCGGGGACTTTGCCAAAGTCACTGCCCTCGTCTCTGGGGGTGCTGAACGCAGTGCCTCCGTGTATCGAGGCTTGCAGGAGACCCGCGCCGACATGGTCTTGGTACACGACGCCGTGCGGCCGTTTATTTCAGAGAGGCTACTGGAGCGGGTGGTCGCCGCCACCCGCGAGCACGGAGCGGCGCTGCCTGCTTTGCCGGTGGTAGAGACGATCAAGGAAGTAGCAGACGGTTGGGTCGTCGGCACGCCGCGTCGCGAGCGGCTATGGCAGGCGCAGACCCCGCAGGGCTTTGACCGCGAACTGCTCCTGATGGCATATCACGCGGCTGGGACCGACGTGGTGGCCACTGACGACGCCGCGCTGGTCGAGCGACTGGGCCACGCAGTCTGCGTCGTGCTTGGCGAGGCTGACAACCGCAAGCTCACCACGCCCGAAGATCTGGCTTGGGCCGAGTGGCGAGTACGCGAAAGGGAACAGGTGCCTACTATGGGCTTGCGCATAGGACAGGGCTATGACGTGCATCGCTTGGAGGAAGGACGGCCCCTAATTTTGGGTGGGGTCGTCGTGCCCTTTGCTCGGGGATTGGCGGGCCATTCGGACGCAGATGTGCTGACACACGCCATAATCGACGCGCTTTTGGGTGCTCTGTCGGCCGGGGATATCGGCCAGCTCTTTCCCGACTCGGACGAGCAGTACAAGGATATATCGAGCTTGGTGTTGCTCGAGCAGGTCGGCGCTCTGATAGCGGAGCGAGGGGCGCGGGTTCTACACATCGACGCCGTCGTCTCGGCCCAGCAGCCCAAGCTAGCGCCGCACATAGCAGCGATGCGTCAGACGCTAGCTGCGACTTTGGGGCTAGAAGTGGGACAGGTTTCGCTCAAGGCCACGACGACCGAGCGGTTGGGATTCGTCGGGCGCGAGGAGGGTATGGAGGCTCAAGCCGTGGCCCTTTTGGTGCTCTAAAGCATGGCGGCCTATTTGGATTCCCTGCTCGCGGCCCTGTCGGGCGTCGATCCGCTGTGGGCGTACGGCCTCTTATTGCTTAGTGCCTTTTTGGAAAATATCGTGCCACCCATACCTGGCGATACGGTGGTGGTGTTTAGCGCCTATCTGGTAGGGCGCGGCCTCTTGGATATATGGCCGGTTTTTCTCGCTACTTGTGTTGGAGGTACGGCTGGCTTCTTAGCCATGTACTATTTGGGCTATAGCCGGGGTCGCGCCTTTTTCGCCGGCCGGCGGGGCACGGCGAAGCTGGCCCAAGCCGAGCGGTGGCTCAGTCGCTACGGCGTCGCGCTTATTCTCGGCAACCGATTTTTGAGCGGCATCCGGTCGGTCATTGCCATCGGTGCTGGTATAGGCCGCATGCCTTGGCCTACCGTCGTGCTATGTGGCTCGATCGGCATGGCGGTTTGGAACGGATTGCTGCTCTACGCCGGGGTTTTGGTGGGAGAAAACTGGGAGCAGGTCACCGAGCTACTCGCGCAATACAATAGATTGTTGGTGGGGATATTGTGCTTGGTGGGGGCGGTGCTACTCTGGCGCTGGTGGCGCAAGCGGCCCTAACCTTGACAAGCACGTATAGAGGGCTTAGGTTAAACAATTTCTATATTAATCTGAAGAAAAGACGATGAACGACATTACCTACGCCCCTAAAGCGGGCGAAATCAAGCGGCAGTGGTTCGTGGTCGATGCCACTGACAAGGTGCTAGGGCGGCTGGCTTCGGAAATCGCCCAAGTGCTGCGCGGCAAGGGCAAACCCGAATACGCTCCGCATGCCGATGTGGGCGATCACGTCATCGTGATTAATGCCGACAAGGTGCAGGTCACGGGCGACAAGGCCGAAAAGAAGGTCTACTATCACCACACCGGCTATCCAGGTGGCTTGCGGACCACTCCTTATAGCCGCATGGCCGAGCGGCATCCCGATCGGATCATCCGCAAAGCCGTGCGGGGCATGCTACCTCACACCAAGCTGGGTCGGATGCAGCTAAAGAAGCTCCGTGTCTATGCAGGTGGCGAACACCGACATCAAGCACAAAACCCCCAGCCTCTCGAACTTTAACCAAAGGCAACGCGCCAATGCCCTCAGAAAGTTACGAAGCGACCGGCCGCAGAAAGACCTCGATAGCCCGAGTGCGCATGCAACTCGGCAATGGCAGCATTTACATGAACGGTCGCGCTGTCGGCGAGTACCTGCGCCGGGATTCTTTGGAGATGATTCTCGTGCAGCCTCTAGATCTGACTGAGACTCGGCACACTTTCGACATCCACATTTCCACCCGTGGCGGCGGCTTGCGCGGTCAGGCCGGTGCCGCGAGTTTGGGCATTGCCCGCGCCTTGGTGCAGTACGACCCGCAGAAGCGGGAAGTGTTGAAAAAAGGTGGTTTTCTGACGCGCGATGCCCGCGAGAAAGAGCGCAAAAAGTACGGATTGGCCGGCGCGCGCAAGCGCTTCCAATTCTCCAAGCGCTAGTCCCATTCCAATACACACGCTTCCCGATGCACAGCAGAGAGTGTCCCGTGGACATCCGATGTCCGCGGGGCTTCTGTGTGTAAATGAAGGGGGCGGAGGCCCAACTAACACTTAGGAGCGATCATGGCTGACTTCACCATCCGCGATTTGCTGGAAGCGGGGACCCACTTCGGGCACCAGACCCGGCGTTGGAACCCCAAAATGCAGCCCTATATCTTCACCGAGCGCAACGGCATCCACATCATCGACCTGCAAAAGACGGTCGGCAAAGTCGAAGCTGCTTGCGAGGCCGTGCGCCAGACGGTGCGCGCCGGACGCGCCGTGTTCTTTGTCGGCACGAAGAAGCAGGCCGCTGATCTCGTGCGGCAGGAAGCCGAGCGCTGCGGTATGTTTCACGTCACCGAGCGCTGGCTCGGCGGGATGTTGACCAACTGGCAGACCATCCGCCAGAGCATCCGTCACCTAGAGCATCTCGACCGCATCTCAACCGATGGCACCTACGAGAATCTCAAGAAAAAGGAAGTCCTGCTGCTCGAAAAAGAGCGCGCCCGGCTCCAGCGGACCTTGGCTGGCATCCGCAATATGGGTGGCCTGCCGGGCTTGGTCTTTATCATAGACATCAAGAAGGAGCACATCGCAGTGCGCGAGGCAGCCAAGCTAGGCATTCCCTCCGTGGCCATCGTCGATACCAACTGCGATCCCGACTTGGTGACCTATCCCATTCCTGGCAACGACGACGCCATTCGCTCGATCGCCCTCATCACGCGCCTCATCGCCGACGCGGTGGTTGAGGGCAAGGCCGAGGCCGAAGCCGAGAAGGCGGCCCGCGACGACAAGCAAGAGGCCGAAGCAACCGAAGCGACCGAACAGGTCCCGGCGGATGTAGCCGAGACCACCGCATAGCCAGATCACTACTTTTGAAAGCAAACCACGATGACTCAGATTACTGCACAAAGTGTTCGAATGCTCCGGCAGAAGACGGGCTTGGGCATGATGGATTGCAAGAAGGCCCTGCAAGAGACCGGTGGCGACAGCGAGAAGGCTATTGAGTACTTGCGCAAGCAGGGGCTGTCCGCCGTGGAGAAGCGAGCTGGCCGCAACGCCAGCGAGGGGTTGATCCAAGCGTATATTCACCAGGGCAGCCGCCTCGGCGTGCTGCTAGAGGTCAACTGCGAAACCGACTTCGTCGCCCGCACCGACGACTTCCAAGAGTTTGCCAAGGATGTGGCTATGCACATTGCTGCCTCCCAGCCTTTAGCGGTTGATCGGGAGGGCGTTCCCGCCGACGCGGCGGAAAGGGAGCGGTCCATCTTCCTCGAACAGGCCAAAAACGAGGGCAAGCCCGAACACATTGCCGAGAAAATCGTCGAGGGCCGGATGGAGAAGTTCTATCAGGAAAACTGCCTAATGGAACAGGTCTTCGTCAAAAATCCAGACCAGACCATTGGCGAATTAGTCACTGAGATAACCGCCAAAATTGGCGAGAAAATTACCGTGCGTCGCTTTGAGCGATTCGTCTTGGGAGAAGACGTCTGAGCATTGAGGCCGCCATGTTGGAAGAGATAATTGAAACAGTAAAAGAGGCTATGGATAAGGCCATCGAGTCCCTGCGCCGCGACTTAGCCTCTATCCGCACGGGGCGGGCCTCGGCTGCCATGCTCGACAATGTGCGGGTGGATTACTACGGCCAACAGACGCCGCTCAACCAGGTGGCGACGATCAGCGTCCCCGAGCCGCGCTTGTTGGCGATCAAGCCTTGGGAGGCGTCCCTGATTCCCGTGATTGAAAAGGCCATCCTCGCCGACAAGAGCTTGGGGCTTAACCCGGCCAACGACGGCACCCTCATCCGGCTGCCCATCCCCGAACTGACCGAGGAGCGGCGGGTAGAAATCACCAAAGTCGCCCGGCACCGAGCCGAGGAGGGGCGGGTCGCAGTGCGACACGCGCGGCGCGACGGAATAGACCTGCTCCAGGAAGCGCAAAAGGACGGAGACATCTCTGAAGACGAGTCGCGCAGCGCGCAGAAAAGAGTGCAGGAGCTGACCGCTGAATACGTAGCCTCCATTGACGAGATCATCGAGAACAAGGAAAAGGAGATCATGGAGGTCTGAACGGCCTCTGCTCTCCGGTTGTGCAGCAGCATAGCCCTGTTTTGTCGCTCTACTACATCCTGTGGTCCATGCGCCCCCGGCAGTGGATCAAGAATATTTTCGTCTTTCCCGCCCTCGTCTTTTCCGAACACCTTTTTGAACTTTCCTATTTAGTACACAGCTTAGGGGCGGCCCTCTGCTTCGTCTTGTTGAGCGGGGGCGTCTATTTGTTCAACGACATCTTCGACCGCCAGTACGACCGCCTGCATCCCGAAAAATGTCACCGACCAATTGCCGCCGGCCACCTGTCGGTCGCGCTGGCTTGGGGGGCGGCTTTGGTCGCGTTGGTTCTTGCATTGGCCTGTGCGTTTTGGCTGCACCCTCATTTGGGGTGGGTGGCCGCACTCTACGCGGCGTTCAACGTGGCGTACTCGCTCCGGCTCAAACACGTGGTGTTGGTGGATATACTGATTGTGGCGGCGTGTTACCTGCTGCGCGCCGTGGGCGGCGGCGTGGTTATTGAGGTGTCCATCTCCACGTGGTTTATCGTCTGTATCTTCGCGCTGGTGCTCTTCATTGCGGCGGTCAAGCGCCGGCAGGAAATCGTGCAACTGGCGGATGGTGCTGCGAATCACCGCGCTATCCTCGCAGAATACAGCGTGCCCTTTCTCGACCAGATGATCGCCGTCCTCACGGCTGTGACCATAGTCTGCTACGCGCTGTACGCGATGGGAGTAGGCGCAGAGGGCACACAAATGCAGTGGACGATTCCTTTTGTGCTCTACGGCGTGTTGCGTTATCTCTATCTAGTGTACCACCGGAGGCAGGGAGGCGACCCGACGTCAGTCGTCTGGAATGATCGGCCTTTGCAGGTCAATACCCTGCTCTGGTTGGCGGCTAGCATATTCGGACTATACGCCTAATCGAGGCATTGGCACTCTCTTAAAGGAGACGCGAGCATGGCAGCGAATTTGAAGCAGAAGATCAAGCAGGGCGAACAGGTGGTGGGGTTTGGCATTCGCGGCGATATCGAGCGCGATGCCTTCAAGCGCATCGCCGAGTTGGGCGCGTGCGATTTTGTCTTTGTCGATAGCCAGCACTCGCCCTATAGCGAAGACCGCTTGGTCGCGTTGGCGAGCATGATTGGGGAGTTCGACTTGCCGCTGCACTTTCGCATCAAGCACACTCGCCACACCTACCTGATCGGCAACTGCTTGGACTTGGGGCCTTCGGGGATCGAGGTGCCCCAAGTGGAGACCGTGGCGACCACTGAAGAGGCCGTGGCCAATTTCTATTACTTGCCGCAAGGGGTGCGCAGCCACGGTGGCGGTGCCCGCGTCGGCGACGCGAGCAGCGGCCCCCAGGCGTATGCGGATTGGTGGAACCAGTACGGGGTACTGTGGCTGCAAGTTGAATCCGTGGCGGCCGCGACGAGTGCCTTTAACTTGGCGCGTCCTGGGGTTGATTGCCTCTCTTTTGGCCCTACTGACTTGCAAATGGATCTAAATCACCGGGGGCATCCCCATCTGAAAAGCGTCGATGATTGCGTGCGCCACGTGGTTGAAGCCTTACAGGGCACGGATACCGCAGTCTGTTTCCGCAATGGCACGGCCGAGAGTCGGTCGCGCTACGCCGATATGGGGGTGCGCGTTTTTCTGGAAGCGCCGCCGCTGTAGGAACGCCGGACGGCTACTCGCGCACGGCTATTTGCGCTTCTTCACAATCAATTCCCAACGACTAGATCACCACGCCGTCCAGCCGCCGTCCACCGGCACGATGGTTCCGTTGACGTAGCCACTGGCCTTTGAGCACAAAAAGAGCAGGGTGGTGGCTAGCTCCGCGGGCTGGCCAAATCGGCCCTGCGGCGTAAAGGTACGCAGCCGAGTGTTCATCTTCTCGTTGTCGAGGGCGGTCTCGGTCATTTCGGTGGGGAAATAGCTGGGGGCGATGGCGTTTGCAGTGATGCCGTGTCTGCTCCATTCCACTGCTTGCGAGCGCGTCAATCCCACAAGTCCGTGCTTGCTGATCGTGTAGGCACTCAGGCCGTTGATTACCGAGGCTCCCA
>JAPPEF010000282.1 GCA_028875335.1 Gemmatimonadota bacterium | reverse complement strand
CTCTTCAACGCCCTGCACGACGACCCGACCCGGCGCGATTTCCACGACAAAGTCGCCGACGGCCGGTACGAGGGCTTCGCCTTTGGCGCCGCGGACCACGTAGGCGTCTGTAGTCGGCATGGATAAGACCTCGACGATGTGGCCCAATGGCTCGCCTGCTGAATTGACGACCGCGCAATCCACTAGGTCGTCGATGTAGTGCGTGCCTTCCGGCAGGGAATCGCGCTGATCTGGGGCGATAGTGACATAGCCCCCGACCAAGATTGAACGCGCCTGTTCGGGCGCGTCGATGCCGGTGAATTTGAGCAACAAGCTCTTGGCATCGACGCGCCAGCGCTCGAGTTCGAGCGGCTGGTCGGATCGGCCCGCGCATTGGAGGACGACGTCCCGCAGGTCGCTGAAGCGCTCGACGCGGTGCGTTAGAGCCTGGGCCCGAACTTCGCCGCGCACTCCCCACGGACGGGAGATATAGGCTACGGCGACGCGCCCGGCCATGGGGTATCTCTCTATTTTTCCTCTTGCTCGGCTGGTTCAGCGGCTTCAGCGGTATCTTGCTCGGCTGGTTCGGCTGATTCAGCGGCTTCTGGCTCAGCGGCTGCTTGCTCGACCGGTGCAACTTCTTCCTGCTCGACCGGTTCAGTCGGTTGGACTGGCTCAGCCGCCGCTTTCTTGCGCCGGCGCTTGGGTTTGTCGCCGGTGAGGGCGTCGTCGCGCACCCGACCCTCCGCTCCCTTCCAGCGGGCCAATACCCCTTGGCTGTGGAAGAGGTCGGCGACGGTCTCGCTCATCTGCGCACCTTTGTTGAGCCACTCTATGGCCCGCTCTTCGTCGATTTTGACGCTGGCGTGCATGGGATCGTAGAAGCCCACCTCTGCGAGGGCGCGACCGTTGCGGGCGACGCTGACGTGGGCAGCGACGATCCGGTAGTAAGGCTGTTTGCGTTTGCCTATTCTCTTAAGGCGAAGTTTGACCAATGCTATTCTCCTTGGCGAAGGATGCCTAGCCCACGAGGGGCGTTCTCATTTTCAAGCGGCCGCCTTTGGCGCGGCTCATCTGCCGGATCATTTTCTGCATCATGTGAAATTGTTTGACTAGTTGGTTCACCTCTTGGATTGTCGTGCCGCTGCCGCGGGCGATGCGCTTGCGGCGGCTGCCGTTGAGAATTTTGGGTTGGACTCGCTCTTGGCGGGTCATGGAGTTGATGATGGCCTCGACTTGGGTGAATGCGCTGTCGTCGATCTGCATGTTCTTAGCGGCTTTGCCGCCTCCGGGAATCATGCCCATGAGCTGGTCCAGAGGCCCCATGCGACGCACGGCTTGCAACTGCGAGAGAAAATCCTCAAAAGTGAAAGAGGCCCGGCGAAACTTTTCTTCTAGCTCTTTGGCCTTGTCGCGCTCCATGGCTTGCTCGGCCTTTTCTGCCAGCGAGACAATGTCGCCCATGCCGAGGATGCGCGAGGCCATGCGGTCGGGGTGAAAAGACTCTAGATCTTCGATTTTCTCGCCGGTGCCGACGAATTTGATCGGCTGGCCCGTGACGGCGCGGACCGACAGTGCTGCTCCGCCGCGGGCGTCGCTGTCGAGCTTGGTCAGCGCACAGCCGGTAAACGCGAGGCGCTGGTTAAAGCGGGCGGCGGTTTCTACGGCGTCTTGGCCCAGCATGCTGTCGGCGACAAAGAGGATCTCGTGCGGCTCGACGGCCCGCTGGATGCGATCTAGTTCGTCCATCATCTCTTCGTCGATACTCAGGCGGCCCGCCGTGTCTATGAGCGCGATGCTGCGGTGGGTCTGGCGGGCTTGCTCGATGCCGCGACGGCAGATGGCGACTGGATCGACACCTTCGGGTTGGCTGAAAACAGGCACGTCGATAGAGGCTCCCAGCGATTGGAGCTGGTCCACGGCGGCCGGGCGATACACGTCGGCGGCGATCAACAGCGGCGGTCGGCCTTTGTCCTTGAACTGACGGGCTAGCTTGGCAGCCATAGTCGTCTTGCCACAGCCCTGCAGGCCGACGAGCATGACGACGGTGGGAGGGTGCTCGGCGAGATTGAGCGGGCTGTTGTTGCC
>JAPPEF010000018.1 GCA_028875335.1 Gemmatimonadota bacterium | reverse complement strand
ACCTTGACCGTGACCGCTCAACTTGTTGCGTCCGGTAGGTACGCTACTCTCCAAAAGATTTCTCAGTGACGAATAGTGCGATTGCCAAAACGACGGAATCAGCCCATTATCAAAACAAACCTGGATCAAGGGTGTTGCCGTTGCATTATTACTGTAATTCCAGCCTCTCTTGTCACAGATAGCTTTCATTACGCTCTCGAATGCTTTTAGACACTCGCTAAGAGCTTCTTTGGCATTCCCTTTTCGGTAGTGTTCGTGAGCTTTTAAGAATTCCTGTTGTGCTCCAGCATAGTGCTGTTGGTCGAGCAGTTTGAGCACAGGTTTGACAACTTCAGCATGAATGAATTCAGAGTCGATGCGGACAATCTGTCCATTTGTGAATTGATAGCCAACGCCATGTTCCTTGAACCTGTTATTTAATTCTTCTATTGCATCATTGGGACTACTATATACATCTGGCCGAGCTTGATGAAGCGATCTCATATTTTCCTGATTATATTCTATTTTCTGAAAGGACAACTCTACTACATCCAAAACTTTTTCATAGTCTTTTTCTTCTAATAAGAACCGTTCAAGGCTCGGTAACTCCAAAGTACCATATTCCTTACATAAAATTTTAGAAACAGATTGCTTGTCATCGTCTCCAAGATTAATCCCAGAACCACATTTATCCCTCCAGATATGAACAATCTGTACTCTGAGAGGGTTAGGCAAGTCGTCATAAACGTAAACTTCAGGTGTCTCCCCTCGAAGTTTCTTTTGGCGTTTCGAGTATATGTCAGTTATAGGCAAAGTTGATCCTTTTTGAATAATATTCATTAAGGCATGTAGTGCCCCGCCACTAAGGACGCAGGGTTTGCTGTGGCCCTTGAGGTCATACAACCAGCTTCAGAGATTGCCCATACTTCTCTTCCAATTGGCCCTTGAGTGCGTCGCAATAGGGCTTGTGAATCTCAATGCCGATCACGTAGCGGCCTTTATCTAGCGCAGCAAACGCCGTCGTCCCCGAGCCGACAAACGGATCTAGCACTACGTCCCCCGCATCCGTGAAAAGGTCTATGAACCATTCCGGCAGCCAATAGGGAAACGCAGCACTGTGTTGCCGATTGCCGCATTCGGTGGCGCGGTGGAGTACGTTGTTGGGATACACCCTATCGCGATCTAACCAATTCTCGACTTTTTTGCCGAAACCGCTGCCTACCTTGGACTCGTCACGGGAGCGGTCCGTCTCGCTCAAGGTGCGCATGCGGCTTGCGTACCAATCGCCGACGGGAACCATTACCGCATCTTGGTTCATCTTGAACTTGCGCTGGAGGTTGAATTGCAAAAGCCGCTCCCACGCATCCCGGAACCGGTTGGGCCACTTGCCAGGGTAACAGTTTTTCTTGTGCCAGATAAACTCCTCCGTCCACAGCCAGCCTCGCTCGCGCATGGCCAAGATGAGTTCTAACACATAGGTGTGCCGTTCGCCGTTCACGACCCGTTCTTTGATGTTTAAAATAAACGTGCCCGTCGGCTTCAAGACTCGCTGCAACTCATCGGCGACGGGCAAAAACCACTCCACATAGCTGTCCGGCGTTACCCCTCCATACGTAGCAGACCGCTGATTGGTATAAGGAGGTGAAGTAACGACCAAATCCACCGAATCCGCCGCAATATGCTGGAGCTGTTCCGTGCAGTCACCAAGGTACAACGTCCAATTTCGCATGGCTTTTTCCACGTCTAACTAATGGCTAGCATACGGATCGGCCGCATCGCGCATCCCATCGCCGACCACGTTGAAGGCCAAGACCGCGATGACCACGAAAAGCCCGGGCAACGTTCGATGTCGGCCGGCTATCAAGGCGGGGAACGCTAAGCGTGGCGAGGTCAATCTCGCGCTCGTTCGGCTTGCGTCGGTAGCATCGAGTGATCTGCAACCCACATCACAATTCGGTCCGTAGCTCAGTATGGCGCGAGATCACGTTGAAGTCGGAGTCATTGTGAAGGATGGGAACGCCGGCGCGTATAGCTATGGAGGAGATGAGACAGTCTATCAGTTTGCGAACGGTCTCCCCTTCCCGCCGACAACGGCGGTAGAGGGTCGCGGCATCATCGTAGTCCGTTGATAGCGTCGGAATGATGGCTGCCCGTGCGAGCAGTCGGCGCAGACTTTGCAGATGAGATTCGTCCCGCGCACCGGCGCAGACCTCCATCCGCACGGCATCACAAATGGCAATCTCTTGTGCCAATAGGACGTCGACGCGGATGCAGACTGCGGAGCCGGTGTCGCGCAGAAATTCGACCCAAGCTGAAGTGTCGATCAGAATCATGGCGTGCGACTAGAACGCAACGCGTCGAGGTCGCCCTCCCAACCCGACCCGCGAAGCTGACGAGCCTCGTCAATGGACAGGGGCTCGGCCGCGAGTGAGCGTAGCGCGAAGTTGATCGCCTCCCTCTTGGTCGTCAGCTGATAGCGGCGCATTACCTCTGCACATGCCTGATCGTCGATATTTACGTTGGTACGGGACATACACCTAATATACACCACAAAGAACCACAAAGAAAATGGCTACGAGGATTCGTTGTTTTCCACCTCGTTTGCTGAACAACTAATGGCTCGCATACGGATCGGCCGCGTCGCGCATTCCATCGCCGACCACGTTGAAGGCCAAGACCGCGATGACCACGAAAAGCCCGGGCAGCAACAGCCACGGTGCCATGGCCACGGCCTGAAAGTTCTGCGCCTTTTGCAGCAGCACTCCCCAGCTAACCACGGGTGCCCGCAGCCCAATCCCCAAAAAGCTCAGCGCGGTCTCGCCAAGGATCATGCCCGGCACCGCTAGGGTAGCCGACGTGATCACGTGGCTGAGGAATGACGGCAGCAGGTGTTTGAAAATGATCTTCAACTCATTGGTGCCCGACAGGCGGGCGGCGACCACGAAATCCTCGTCGCGCAGCGACAGAAAGCGACCGCGCACCACCCGCGCCAACCCAGTCCAGCCCATCAGCGAGAGGATGATGGTGACGCCGAAGTAGATATGCAGCGGCGGCCAGTGCGCTGGCAGCGCCGCGCTCAACGCCATCCACAGCGGTAGCTGCGGCACGGCCATCAGGACCTCGATCATCCGCTGCACTACCACATCGACCCAGCCGCTGTAATAACCCGCCAAGCCCCCGAGCAGAATGCCGATGAGGAAGGTCAGGGCCACGCCGATTAGCCCAATGGTGAGCGAAATGCGCGCCCCATGTATGATTCGGCTGAACAGATCGCGGCCCAAGTCATCGGTGCCAAAGAGGAACAACGGCCCGCTGCCCGCGCTGAACAGGTGCAAGTTCGCGTTGAAAAGCCCCCAAAACTCGTAGGCCGGGCCGCGCGCAAAAAAGCGGATCGGATACACGGCTTCGGTATCGACTAGATATTCGCGCTGCCACGGACCAGCGGCCGTGTCTTGCCGCACGCCGTGGACAAAGGGCCGCCAGTGAAAGCGCCCCTCGCCGTCGAAAAAGCGGATTTCCTGCGGCGGGCAGAGGACGTATTGCGCGTGGCGCTGGTCAGGCTGGTAGGGCGAGACAAATTCGCACAGGGCCGCGAGGCCGTAGAGCGCAATCAGCACCGCACTGCCGGCTAAGGCCAGCCGATGGCGGCGGAAGCGCATCCACATCAGACGCCACTGCGAGGCGTCGGCTAGTTGGGTTGTGGGGCGGTCTTCACTCATAGCGGATGCGCGGGTCGGCAATGGCCAAAAGAATGTCCGACAGCAGAGTGCCGATCACCGTCAGGACGCTGAGCATGAGCAGGAAGCTGCCCGCCAAATACATGTCTTGATTGCGGAGGGAGTCGAGCAGCAAAGGGCCGGTCGTCGGCAGGCTCAACACTACGCTGGTGATGGCCGAGCCGGAGATCAGGTGCGGCAGCATCCAGCCGACCGTGCTGATAAAGGGATTGATGGCAATCCGCAATGGGTACTTAATCACCAAGCGGACCGGACCAAGGCCCTTGGCCAGCGCCGTGGTTACGTAGGGCTTGCCTAGCTCGTCGAGGAGATTGGCGCGCATGATCCGCATCAGCCCAGCCATGCCGGCCGTGCCAACGACCACGGCCGGGATCCACAGATGCCCGAGCAAATCGCCGAACTTGGCCAAGCTCCACGGCGCACTCGCGTACTCGGGGGAAAACAACCCGCCCACGGCGATCCCAAACCACTCGTAGCCCAGGTACATCAAAACCAGCGCGAGCAGGAAGTTGGGCGTCGCCAAGCCGACGAAGGCCGCGAGGGTTGCCGCGTAGTCGAGCGCCGAGTACTGGCGCAGGGCCGAATAGACGCCTACCGGGAAGGCGACCAGCCAAGTCAACAAGGTCGCGGTCGAGGTAATCAGCAAGGTGTAGCCAAGCCGCTCCCAGATCAGGTTGTTGACCGACTGGCCGTACATTACGGAATAGCCCATGTCGCCTCGGAGGAAGCCACCCATCCACTTGAAGTACTGGATAACCATCGGGTCGTCGAGGTGGTAGCGGGCGCGCAGGGCGGCGATTTGTTCCTCGGAGATGTCTTGGCCCTCGGCCTGTAGCTCTTGCAGGCGCGACGTGATGATGTCCCCAGGCGGCAACTGGATGACGACGAAGACCAGAACCGAGACGGCCAGCAGGGTGGGGATCATAATCAGGACGCGGCGGATGATGTAGTTGATCATGGCTCAGTCTTGTTGCAGGTACCAAGTTTCAGGATAGTAGGGCCAAGACCAGCGCGAATCCCACCCCCAATAGCCCTGGCGCGGGACATTGCGCAGTCGGTTGCTAACGATGACGGGATGTGGCCCTAGGCCAATGACGCCGAGCGCCCACAGGTTTTCGGCTTGGCTCAGGAGAATTTTCTTGCCCATGGCGATGCGCTCTTGGAGGTCGGATGTCCGGCGGAGCACCTCCCACCAAGCGATTAGATCCCGGACCTTGTCGGGCGGCATCCAGCCGCGCGCTCCGTCCGACCGGTACCACCGCGACCACTCCGGCCACTGGGTCACCTCCTGCCCCACGTGCATGGGCACGTACCAAAAAGGCTCGATGGGAAAGAGGATGTCGGCGTTGCGGTCGGCGTGCCAGATGCTCATGTCCATGACCCCGCCTCGGGTGCGGATGCCTTGCAGCGCGCCGCTTATTTGCTTGCGGTTGATGTGCAGCCCCACTTCGCGCCAATGGGCGGTCACCAAGTCCACCGTGACTTGCTTTGGCGTCTCCCCGATCGTGTACTCCAGCGTGATTTCGAGGGGGCTGCCATCGGGATGGTCGCGCCGGCCGTCGCCGTTGCGGTCGATCAGTCCTATCTCGTCGAGCAAGGCACGAGCGCGTTGCGGATCGTACTCGGCCCAAGCTGCGGCAAAGGAAGGCTCAAAGTAGCGGCTCGAAGATACGACCGTCAACTGGCGTGGAATCCCCTGTCCGTAATAGGCAATGTCGTTGATCTCCACGCGGTTGATGGCTAGCGAGAGGGCGCGGCGAAAGCGCACGTCCTGAAAAATCTGCCTGAGCCGCTCGTCGGGGTGGGTCATGTTGGGCATGAAGGTCACGTCCGAGCCGTAGGGACGAGGCCAGAGGTACGTCTCGTAGCCATTGTCCTGCTCGAAGCGCTTAAACAGCGGGATGTCGGCGGTCTTAAACTGCCGCCCGGCAAAATCGATCTGTCCGGTGGCGGCCTTGGCCGCCATGATCTCGGGGCTGTCAACTCGTTGGACTTCGAGGTAATCTATATAGGGCAGTTGATTGCCGGCTGGATCTACTTTGGGGTAGTAGGGATTGCGGCGGTAGCGGACGCGCGTCGAAGTCTTGCTGACCACCACGTAAGCGGTCTGCACCGGCTTGTGAAAGACCATTAGGTCGCGCGTGTTGACAACGGCTTGAAAGTAGGTGCGCCAGTCTTGCACGCCGAGTTCCACTGCTTCGCGCTCTAGCTGATCAGCGTCGGTAAAATCGGGATGATAGCGGCGCATAAAGTGCGCTGGTGCCGACAGATGCGAGCTGTTGTGGGCGAGGTGCTTGACAAAAAGCGGCATCGGCTGGGGAAAGTGATAGCTAAAAAGGTGGGGGCTGTGTTTTTCGATGCGAGCCCCCTTAAAGCGGGGCGATACCACGGGCGTGAGGTTTTTGTTCATGTGGACGCGATCGAACCAAAAGACAAAGTCGTCGGCCGTCACTGGGTGGCCGTCGGACCACTTGTGACCGGGCCGGAGGAAGACCTTCAGGGTCTGCGCGTCGTTGTGGTACTCGACCCGCGCGGCAAAGTTGGGCAGGGTTAGTTGGAGTTGTGGCCCCGGGCGCAGGGTTCCTTCGGGTACATTGAGGAGTTGTTCGCCGGCGAGGAAGAGCCGAGCGGTACCCCCGTAGGTCCCAATCCCGTCGATTGGCTCGACGACAATCGGGTCGTCGGGGAGCCGCTCCTCTACCGGCGGCAACTCGCCGCTGGCCACGAGTTCGTCGAGCATGGGCGACTGGCGGAAGGTCGTCAAGCCGACTTCCGAGGCCGTGCGCGGCGGGTGGAACCAGCTTTCTGGCCACGCTGTGCGAGGTATGTCGCCCTCGGCCACAGGGTGCGCCGCTTGACTTTCCCGGCCGCATCCTACTAGGATCACGAGCATTAGCAGGAACCCGGCCTGCACTCCATTCATCAAAATTATACCACGCAGAAAGAGGCGCGCCGCCTGAGGGCGACTAATAATCGAGGCCAAAAAGTCTAAAGCGATTCCGACCATTGCGCCAGAGGGCGCGACGACCTACTTTTTTCAGGCATCAACACGCGAGGAGATGGCGATATGAAAATGCTAATGTGCGTAGTAAGGCCCAACGCGCTAGACGCGATCAAAGAGGCGTTGAGCGCATTGGGCGTCCAAGGCATAACGGTCAGCGAGGTCAAGGGTTTTGGTCGCCAGAAGGGCCACAAGGAGATATATCGCGGTGCCGAGTACGTCGTCGATTTTACTCCCAAGCTCAAGGTCGAGGTGGTGGTGAGGGACGACCTCGCTGAGCAGTGCTTGAGCGCTGTGCGCGAGGCCGCGCAGACGGGCCATATTGGCGACGGCAAAATTTTCGTGCTGTCGGTGGATGAGGTAGTGCGGATCCGCACCGGGGAGACAGGCGACGCGGCTATTTAACCCCCAGCGACGCTGATTTAGCGGGCGGGACGCCCCAAGGCAACCATTAGAAACAGCAATTACCCCGACGCGGGCGAGGGATAAAGTTCCCTCGCCCGCTTTTTTTGCGAAAAGCACTTGACAAGCCTCTTTCGGCACTGTATTAATGATTTAAGACAGTAAATCACTCGTACAATTCGAGAAGACGCTTATGGCTAAACGCAAAATCGCACGTGGAGGGGATGCGCTGCATCTGCGCCTCGATACCGCCGGAGGGGTGCCGATCTACCTACAACTGATCGAGCAGATCAAGTACCACATCGCCACCGGCACCCTCAAAGCCGACGACGAGTTGCCCTCGGTGCGGGCCGTGGCCAGCGCCCAGCTAATCAACCCGAACACCGTTGCCCGCGCCTATCTAGAACTGGAGCGCGAGGGCGTCATCTACAAAAGACGCGGCATGGGAACGTATGTCGCCGAAAAGGGGGTTTCTATGAGTACTGAAGAGCGGCTGAATATCGTTCGCAACCTAATGGAAAAGGCACTGGTGGAAGGGACGCAGCTTGGGCTGGACGCGGCGAGCCTGCGCCGAGTGTTTGAGGAAACCCTAGAAAAATTCAGCAGCCAATAGGAGAAGCAACTATGGCAGCAGCGGCGATTCGCATCGCAGGCTTGGTTAAGACCTTTGGCAATCACCGAGCGGTAGATGGGCTAGACTTGGAGGTGCCCGAGGGCAGCATCTTCGGCTTTTTAGGGCGCAACGGGGCCGGCAAGACCACGACTATCAAAGTGCTGATGAATATGCTTAGGCCCACCGCCGGCGCGGTGGAGGTGCTGGGCCAAGATCCGCACATCCACGAAAAGGAACTCAAGGAGCGAGTGGGTTACATCTCGGACAATCCGGTGCTGTACGACTGGATGAAGGTCGAGGAGGTGGCGTGGTTTGTCGGGCAGTTGTATCCGCGCTGGGACCAGCAGAAGGTCGCCGCGCTGATCGAGCACTTCGGACTCGATCCCAAGCAGAAGGTCAAGCACCTGTCGCGGGGCATGAACGCCCAACTCAATCTGGCTTTGGTGCTGGGCCACGACCCGGAGCTGTTGATCCTCGACGAGCCGGCTTCGGGGCTGGACGTGATCGTGCGCCGCGACGTGCTCGAAAGCATCATCCAGGTCATCAGCGCGGAAGGCCGGACAGTGTTTTTCTCGTCGCATTTGGTCCACGAAGTCGAGCGAGTGGCCGACCAAGTCGCCATTATCGACGAGGGCAAGCTCTTGGTCTGCGGCAAGTTGGACGCAGTGCGGCAGCAGGTTAAACGGGTGCTGGTGCGGGCCGAGGACGCGGTGGATTTTGCCGGGGTGGCCGGGCTGCGCGGCGTGCAGGGCGAGGGCCGCCAGCGACTGTTGACCGTTTTCGACTACGGCGACGAGGCCAAAGCGCAGATCGAACAGGCGGGCGGACAAGTTGTCGAGGTGATCGACTTGAGCTTAGAGGAGAGTTTCGTCGAATACGTGACGCCACAAGAGGAGCTCCCATCGTGAGGGCTTGGCGCGCATTGCTGTGGAAGGAGGGCCGCGAGGAACTGCCGAAAGTGCTGGTGGGGTTGGGGCTGTGCGCGGTGGTGGTGGCGCTGCGGCAGAACGCGGAGTTCAACGAGGAATTCGCCCAAGAATCCGCTCGCTGGATTACGATGTTCATCGTGGTCTGCGGTATCGCGCTGGGCATGGGTTTGGTCGCCAAGGAAAGCAGCAAGGGCACGTTGCCTTTTTTGCTGGGCAAGCCCCTGTCGGTAGTGGAAGTGTTGCTGCCCAAGTACGTCGTTGGCGCGGCGGCCCTGTTGGTGCTGGTTGCCGGAGCTTGGGCAACGGTGTATGTGGACTTGGAGGGGCTGGCGTCTAGGAGCTACAGCATCAATAGCGATAGCGGCGCTTGGTACTTCTCTCTAAAGCAGTTCGCCGAGGAGATAGGCTATGTCAATATGTTGCTGGTTCACCTTACGACGGGACTGGTAGCCTACAGCCTGATCTTCGCCAGTTCAACGGTGGCCGACCACCCGCTCAAAGGGGCGGCTTGGGGCATTTTGCTGCTTATCGTTTTTAGAATGTCGTTCTCCATAGTGCCTTACTATTTCCCCGCACTTGAGCCGCCTCTCACGTTTGTTTCAGATCGGGCTACGATAGTCCGCATGTTGAGTGACTCTTGGCTCTATTTCGTGCGGCTAAGCGCCACAGCGGTGGTGATGGCCGCTTGTGCGGTGGTTTCCATCGCGCTTTTGCGCCGCTTCCGTGGAATCAGCATTGGTTGGAAGCCCATTGTCATCGGCTGGCTAGCCCTAATCGCTTTTACATATACAACGTTCGACGATCTAACCCGGCCGCCTAACCCGGGACCGCTGAGTGTGCTGACTCCCGAGGAAGGGGCCTATCTCGACTTGGCCATCGTCGGAGATCGGGGATATATAGCGACTGAAGAGGGCTTGGCGGTCGTCGATTTGCGCGATCCTACCGAGCCTGAGCTATTAGCCGTCGCGAATATGCCGCTGTGGTCAATGCGCCGGGTCGCGATTGTGGATTCGCTGGCCTATCTCCTCGGCCAGCGCAAGGGCTTGCCCGCCGATAGCCTTGGCATCGCTGTCTTCAGCGTCGGTGCTTCGGCCCGCCCGGTCTTCAAAGGGTACCGGATAATTGGCGGCGATATAGGCGATATAGAGGAATCTTGGTCCTGGGACCGCTGCGGCGCGGGGCTGATCCTCAGTGGGCGCAAGGTGCGCAAGGACCGCGAATTGGTAGAATCGGTATTGATGTCGTTTGCCTTAGATGCGGAAGGGATGCCTATACGAGCTGATGAACTGGTCGTTGAAGAGCAACACAAGGATGACCTCATGTCCGGTTGGTGGGGCTATAAACTGTCCATACACATACACAACGAGCGGATATGGGTAGGATATAGGGCCGGTTTTCTCGCGGTGGATGCCCAGAATCTGGGGGCGCTGCGAGAGACTGTGCAGGTGAAAATGGGCGATTACAACAGTGCTTACGACTCGAACAAGAGTCGCACGTTAACTCGTGAGGGTAACACGCTCTACGTCCGCCGGTACTGGCCCGGAGACTTGGTAGCCTTCGACATCACCAATCCCAGTACGCCACGCGAGATCGGATACTGGTCTTTTAGTGCTAGAAATACCATAAAGATAATCGACGACTGGGTGTACAGCACGTCATGGAATGGGTTATCCGTCGATCAGTTGACCGATTATCACTCCTTCGAGGATGTGGGCTATTGGCAAGCGCCCGACGAGCTACGGTCTTCTTTTATCAGTCATGATTGGAGACGACTCCATCTCGTCCGCGACCATTTCTATACCCTGATCGGGCGTTCGCTCATGGTGTTCCCGCTGAAGCCAACGGAAGGGGGCCAGCTATGAGCACTTTATATGCGCTGTTGTGGAAAGAGGGGCGCGAAATCTTGCCCAAGGTGTTAGTGGCCCTCGCGCTCGCCGTAGTGGTCTGTCTGATGCGGCGCAATGCCGATTTCAACAGCAGCTATGCAGCCGATTTCGAAGGGCTGATTATGGGTGGTCTGGCGGTGATGGCGATTGTGCTGGCGATGGACGCCATCGCCCGCGAGCGCAGCACAGGCACCCTATCTTTCCTCCTAGACAAGCCGGTGGCGGATGCGACAGTGCTGGCCGTCAAGTTCTTGTTAGGGCTTGGCGGACTGCTGTTGGTCGCGCTAGTGGCTTGGGCGACGGTGTACATAGACTTGGCTAGTCTTGAGGTGGAACGCGAGTACTTAGCACATAACTTGGTCACCGTGCAGAGCATTGACTACATCTCAATGGTCGCCCTGTCGTTCACTCAATTTTCGCTGCTCTACGCCCTGATTTTTATCGGCTCGGCAGTGACGGATCATCCCTTCAAGGGCGTCGCTGTAGGTGTTGCACTGGCCGTGGTGTTGGGGGTTTTCCTCACAGGCCCGGCAACGGCCATCTTTCCGATTCTCAATCGCTATCCGCTCGTCGCAATTGGCTTGGATGATGAAGGGCATTTGGTGCGTTTGGCGACGGACTCCGCTCGGTTTTGGGTGAAGATCTTGGCCAATCTGGGTTTGACAGCGGCAGCGCTGGTGGTGGCGGTAGTGCTTTTACGCCGCTACCGCGAGGCAATGCTCTCGTGGCGCACGGTGGCGATGGGATGGGGTGCGATCATTGCCGCCATCTTCGTGATTTCCTACGGGGTGCCTCTCGTCAACCAACGGATGCCTGCTGGGGTGCTAGAAGCCCCCAATGAGCAGCACTATGGGGACCTCACTGTCCAAGACGGACTCGCTTATATGACCACCGGACAAAGCAGTATCGCCATTGCCGACTTGAGCAACCCGCAGCAAATGCGCCTGCTCGGCAGTGCTAGACCAGAGTCTTATAAGTTGTGGGAGGGTGGCCACGAGATATGTGTAATTGATTCGCTGGCATACCTCGTCGGGTGGCGCAAAGGGCTGCCCAGCGACAGCCTAGGGGTGGTTGTCTTCGACATCAGCGACCCGGCCGCGCCCACGCTCAAGGGCTACCTTATGTTCGCCGCCATTAAAAAGAAGAAGTGGAAATACCAGTATTGGGGAGCCACGGACGGCAGTTTGCTCCTCGTCCGGGAGCGAGGCAATGCCTTGATTGCCGAGGCGTTTGCCTTCGATGAAGAGGGAATGCCGGTGGTGGGCGACGAGCGAGTGATAATGACTATATCCGATCCCGTGGGCGATTCCCACATGTGGAAGCACCGATGCCAGGTAGGTGTGCGCGGAAATCGCGCCTACATAGGGACCAATCGCGAACTGGTGATCATTGATGTGGCCGATGCACACGCTTTGCGCGAGACTGGGCGGCAAACGCTAGAGTCCTTTTGGCCTGAGTCTTACTACGGTCCTAAGCTGATAGCTACCGATGGCGATAAGCTCTATGTCGAGCGCTTTTGGCCGCGCGAGTTGGTCGGATTTGATATTACCAATCCCGATCAACCGCGTGAAGTAGAATACTTGCCGTTGGCTTGGAGTAACGACATTCGCTCTTTGCAGATTCTCGATGGAGTAGTTTACGGGCTGGGTTGGTCGTCAGAGGTCAAAGTGAGAGCGTGGACTATAGCCGAGTACGGGGCACTGGTTGAAGACTCTCCTTTGGTCGGACCCAAAGACCGTGATAAACGTTGGCGCTTCAACGCCTT
This sequence comes from Gemmatimonadota bacterium, assembly GCA_028875335.1. Next base: position 7,489 of record JAPPEF010000018.1, on the reverse strand, counting down.
ATCTGTGGCCAATGGGTATCTTTACGCGACGAGGCCTGATGCGCTGCTGGCGTACCGTTTGGACTAGGACGAGACTCAGGGAGGCCGTGGGGACGGCGGAGTTCATATTTCAAGAAGATTTTCAACCAAGGAAAAGTCTGATGAAACTATACCTTAGCATCCTCGTCGCTCTCATCAGCACGGCGAGCGTAGGGCTAGCCCAAGCACCGCGCGCCGCGATCATCACGGGAAAGATCCACAACCCCCCAGCGCGGGAAATCGAGTTTGGCTACCGATCCTCGCTATCGCCAACAAGGTCTGAACACCTCGTCGTGCTGGACAGTGAAAACCGCTTTGCCCTCACCTTTCCGGTTCCCCGAGGAACGCTCGTCATGGGAGGCTACAAAGACCCACAACCTCCCAAGTGGAAATGGCTGGAGGGGCTGCGATCTTTCGTCTTTGGGCCGCGCGCTCAGTTGATCCTCTTTGTCGAACCTGGAGACAGTCTGCACATCGAGATAGATGAAGGCCTTTTCTCCTCCTCTATTGAGTTCAGCGGCCAAGGCGCGGATAACAACCGCTTCATAGCCGAGATTCTACCCGACTACCTCGCCTTTCGCCTCGACTACGAGGGGCTAGCGTTGGAAGATTTCATCCGCCAAGCGGATCAGCGGCGGCAGGATGAATTCGAGTGGCTCGCCGAGGGGCGCGAGAAGTACGCGCTTTCTGCGGGATTTATCGACTATGCGACAGCTCGCTTTAACTACGAGTGGGCCAGGCAGATGATCTCCTACCCGACGTACAGGTCTGCCAATCACCACGATAACAGGGACATCACGCCAGAGTACTACGACTTTCTACAAGACATTCCCTTGGTCGCTGAAAAGGCCATTGGCACGGGCGAATATCGCACGTTTCTGGAGCACACCTTGGAGTGGGAATGGCAATCAAACGAAGGTAACGGACCGATATATCCCAAGCTATCCGAGACGTACGATCTATCGGGATTTGAGTGGTGGGATTCGGTGCAGACCCAGCTCGACTCCCTGTACGAAAAAGACGGCCTAAACCCCAGCCTGTCGAAGATGGTCAATTTGTCGGCGTTGGGTTTGTCGGATTCGGCCCAAGCCCACCTCGACTCCCTATACGAAAAAGACGGCCGACGGCTCAAGCTGTCGCAGATGGTCAATTTGTCGAAGTTTGGTATTTCGGAAGCCGCCGCCCAAGCCCAGCTCGACTCCCTGTACGAAAAGGAAGGACATAGATCCTGCATCATCTCTTCAAGTGAGGAAGAGGCACCTAGGGTGGATACGACGGGAGGGACGATCGCGTTCTACATCCCGTCTGAAGTACCGATGGATTCCTTGAGGAAAGAGCCCCCTAAACTGTCCGAGAAACTCGATCTATCGAGGTTTGGTCTTTCGGATGCGGACCAAGCCCAGCTCGATTCCCTGTACGAACATCGCCAACCGCTCAATCTATCCGAGAAACTCGATCTAGCGGGACTGGGATTATCAGCGGCGGCCCAAGCTCAACTCGACTCGATCTACGCCGACAAAAATGCGCGGACTTGGCTTGGGCATTGGCGATCATACGATTTGGCCAAACAAAACTTGGAAGGGAGAGTACTCTACTGGTTTTTGGCCGGCGAGTTGATCGCTGGGTTTGAGCGCGGCAAAGACTTTGCGTTCATCCATAGAAAGTGGGAGAAATTCAAAGAAACCAACCCCTATCCTGAGTACAACGAAGCCATCGAGGCGGTGTTGGCCAAGGCGCTGGTTCTACAACCAGGGCAACCTGCGCCCGACTTCACGCTCGACGACCTCGACGGCCAGCCAGTATCGCTGAGCCAGTTCCAAGGCAAGGCGGTTTTCCTCGACTTTTGGGCGAGTTGGTGTGGGCCGTGCATTGGCGATCTGTCCGACCTGCGAAAAATTAAGGAAGAGATGGCCGAGCAGCCGGTTGTTTTCCTCAACATCTCGTTGGACGACGATGAGGAAGCTTGGAAAGAGGCTGTTGCCAAACACGAGATCAAAGGCGTCCATTTGCGGGCGGCTGGCTGGAGCGCGGACGTAGCAAAAGCCTATAGCATCCGCAGTTTGCCTTCGTATTACGTGGTGGATGCACAGGGGCGGATCGCGGAACGGCTGCGCGCAGTATACGATACTCAGGAGATCGTCGCCAAGATCGCGGAGAGCACCAAAGCAGCGGGCGGCTAAGCGCCAGACTAGCCGAAGTTCAAGCAAGGGGTCGGGATTGCTCCCGGCCCCTTTTTGCGCTATCATCAAATTTTTCCCAATAACGAAAGCCAACGCACATGACCACCGCGATATTTGTCGGGCGCACCGCCTTGGTAACGGGCGGCAGTCGCGGCATCGGTCGAGCCATCGTCCAGATGCTGGCTGAACACGGAGCCAAGGTCGCCATCAACTACCAACACAACGCCGAGGCCGCGCAGGAAATTTTGGCGCAGGTCGAGTCGTGCGGCACCGAGGGCATGGCCGTCCAAGCCGACGTGTCGCAGCAGGCAGAAGTCGAGCAGATGATCGCCCAAGTGCGCTCGGCATTCGGGCCGGTCGAACTGCTGGTCAACAACGCCGGGATCGCCTATACCCAGGAACACGGCGAGTTCGGCTTTGCCGAGTGGGAAAGGATGTTTGCGGTCAACGTCCACGGGCCGTTTTTAACCACTTGGGCCGTCAAGGACGAGATGATCGCGCGGCGCTTTGGACGGATCGTCAATATCTCCTCGCTGGCCGCTTGGCTGCTCAAGCCGAACATGATCCACTACGCCACGACGAAGGCGGCAGTCATCGCCTTCACCCGGCAATGCGCCCAAGCATTTGCCGAGCACAATGTGCGGATCAACTGCTTAGCGCCGGGGCTGACGGATACCGAACTGGCGCGCTCGGCCAACCCCGGCCAAGTCGCCGAGCTCATCGCCAGCACTCCGCTGGGGCGGATGGCCGATCCGGCGGAGATGGCGTCGGTGGTTCGCTTTTTATTGTCCGAGGAGTCCAGTTTTATCACCGGACAGACGATTACCGCCTGCGGCGGACGGTCGTAACGTAGGGGCAACCCTTATGGTTGCCCAAGCTCCGACCCTAGAGGTTACACCTAACGGAAATCTGGGTGTCGTGTATTGAAGAAAGGCAATGGTCCATGAGCAACCAGATATACAAGCAATACGGAGCGGAGCGCCCCCGGTCGCAGGAGTACTTTGACCGCGCCTGCAAGGCACTTGGCGGCAAGGTTGGGCACGACCTGCGCTACGCAACGCCGGTGCCGCTCTACATCGAGCGGGGGGCTGGTGGCCGCAAGTGGGATGTCGATGGCAACGAGTACATCGACTTCTTGCTCGGCAATGGTGCCCTGCTCTTGGGGCACGCGCCCGCCGAAGTCGTAGAAGCCATCGCCGAGGCGGTGGGGCGCGGGACGCACTTTGGCAACGACCATCCACTGCACATCGAATGGGCCGAGCGCATACAGGCGCTGGTTCCTTCGGCTGAACGAGTGCGTTTGGTCAATTCGGGGACGGAGGCGACCCTGCTGGCGCTGCGCTTGGCGCGGGCGTTTACCGGCCGCCGCAAGATCCTGCGCTTTGCTGGCCACTTCCACGGGTGGCACGACGACGTGATGCGCGGCGTGCAGCCGCCCTTTGATGCGGACGGCTCGTTGGGCATCCCGCCGCAGGTGCGCGAGCACGTGGTCTGCGTGCCAGCGGGGGATGCGGAGCAAGTCGCCGATGTCCTTGACGCTGACGGCGATATTGCGGCGGCGATTATCGAGCCGTCGGGGGGTTCATGGGGACGAGTACCGTTAGCACCGGAGTTTTTACGCGATCTGCAAACGATGACCAGAGAGCGCGGGGTGATACTGATTTTTGACGAAGTGGTCACCGGCTTCCGCTTTAGTCCGGGCGGTGCGCAAGTGCTCTACGGGATGCGGCCGGATCTTTCTTGTTTCGCCAAGGTCGTCGCTGGCGGCATGCCCGGCGGGGCCGTGGTGGGACGAGCGGACGTTATGGAACTCTTCGACGTGACGGATGATGCCCGCCCGCGGGTGGCGCATCAAGGGACTTTTAACGGGGCACCGCTTTCGGCCGCGGCTGGGATCGCCGTGCTCAAGCGCGTGGCCACGGGCGAGCCGATAGACCAAGCCAACGCCCGCGCCGCTGAACTGCGGGCCGCTTGGGACGAAGTACTGGAGCGCCGAGGCATCGCCGGGTACGTGTACGGGGTATGTTCGACCTTTCACGTCTATTTTGAAACCGATCGCCAGCGCGTGCAAAAGGCCCACAGCCGGGCGGATTTGCACACGACCGAGGCCGAGCGGCTCAAGGGGATGCCGGGGAAGCTGATAGAAGAGTACCAGCGCCATCTGCGCTTTTACGGGGTCGATAACATGAGTTCCACCGGCGGCGTGCTCTCGTCGGCGCACACGGCTCAAGATGTCGAGGAGGCGACCGCGGCGTTTGCCCAGACGGTTGATTCGCTGTTGGCGCAAGGGCTGATTCTGACATTGTAGCACTGTGGCCTTGCCGTATGGCGCAGTCACTCGTACTTTTGGTTACAATCCCTTTACATTTTGCCGCGAGGAATGTCTATGGCCGAAGTCGTTCGCCACAACTGTGGTTTGACCGTAGCCCACTCTCTGCACGACGCCTATCGCTTTATTCATTCGCTACAGCATCGGGGCCGGGAGGCGGCCGGTATTGCTGCAGTAGGCGATGGCCGCATCGACGTGATCAAGTGGAAGGGCGGGGTCTCGCGCTTTGACGTAACCGACCTCCACAAAATTTTCCTCAGCCCCAACTACCACACCTACATGGCCCACGTGCGCTACGCCACCCGAGGCTCGAAGGACAAAATCCTCGAGGAGGCGCATCCGCACGTCATCGGCGGTTCGGTCGAACACCGCGACAACCACATCCTGATCTGGGACTGCGACGTGGCGGCCGTCCACAACGGCCAAGTTGACCGGGCCTTCTTCGAGGACTCAGCTCCCTTGCCCTTGTATTCGAGCTGCGATACCGAAGCCTTGCTCTACCTCTATCGCGAGCGCGGTGCGCACAACTTTCTCAAGGAAGTGCCTGGTGCCTACACCTTGGCCATCGCCGACAAGCGCGAGCGAGACGTGATCGCAATCCGCGACCGCACCGGAATCAAACCTGGGGTACTCGGCTGGAAAGACGGCAAGTACGTGATGGCCTCGGAGGACATTGCCTTCCGCAAAAACGGCGGCGAATACGTCGAAGATTTGGAGCCGGGAGCGATCTACTCTCTCACGCCTGAAGGGAGCTATAACAAGGAAGTTGTGGTATCGACCAACCTCGCTTATTGCTTTTTTGAATGGAATTATATCACCGACCTCGACTCGATCATCAATGGCGTCAGCGTGCGCCGCATCCGCGAATCGCTGGGCGAGATACTCAGCGAGGAATTTCTGCCGCCCGACGTCGATCTGGTTACGTACTTGCCGCGCTGTCCCGAGGTGGCGGCCCGCGCTTACGCCAAGCAGGCGGAACTGCCCTTTGAACCCGTGTTCTACAAGATGCGCGGCGAGCGCTCGTTCCAAGGCTCGACTGCTGGCGAGCGCAAGAACTCGATTGGCCAGAATTTGCACCTTTTGCCCGGGATGGCGCAAAAGCTCAAGGGCAAGACCGTGATCCTGATCGACGACAGCATCGTGCGCGGCAACAACTCCAAGCGCGCCTGCGACCTGCTCTACGAGGAAGCTGGCGTCGAGCAGGCCTATTTGGTGAGTTACACGCCGCCGATTGGCATCATTGGCGACGATGGCGTGCCGAGGGGATGCACCTTTGGGGTGGATATGCCGCCGGACCCGCCGCCGGGCGACGAGTTTATCGCGCGCGGGCGCACGGCCGAGGCCATTGGCGAGGCGATGGGGATGCCGGTGATTTACTTGTCGCGGCAGGGGATGCTAGATGCCTTTGTGCGCGCCGGTCTGCCCGAGCGCGATTTGTGTACGTACTGCATTGGCGGGCGCATGCCCTTTGAGGCGGCTGGATCGCTGATCCAAATCGGCGACAGGCCCCAGCTCGACTTGTGGCGAGCCTGACAGAGACATTTTGTACAGCCGAAGCGGGCGAGGGTAATTCCCTCGCCCGTATTTTTTTGTGGAAAGTTGGCCTTCTAGTCCCGTACGATGGCTAGACGGTGCAATGCCGTCTGACCGTCGGCTTCTAGGAAGAGGTGATAGATGCCGCTGGCGACGAACTTACCGGCGGCGTTGCGTCCGTCCCACGGCACCATGTGGTTTTCGCGGGCGGCGCGAGGGCCTAAGTCTTTCCACCAGACCAAGTCGCCGTTGGTCGAAAAGATCGACAGGCGGGTCTGGGTGCTAGGGGCGGCCAAGTCGAAGACCAAGTGGGTCTGCTGGTGTTGGCCGAGGCGAAAGGGGTTGGGGTAGCTGGGTTCGAATAGCGTGGCGAGGGCCGCTCGCGCGTCGGTCAGATCGGGGTCGAATTCCACGGACACTTGGTAGGGATAGGCCACGCCGTGATCTTCGGCCGAGGAGATTACCAAGACGATCTCTTCGTACTGATCCCAGTCAATGACGCGGACCGTCGGCTCTGCAACCGGCCGCACCGCGATACTGTCGGGGGCGATTAAAAGCAGATGGCGACGCCAAGCACCACGGGAGGACTCAAAGGCAAGGGTAACGCCGCCTGGGCGGAGCTGCGGCGCGAGGCGTAGATAGTTGCTGCCGGTGGCGTCGAGCAGGCTCGAATCGCGGACTACCGCCTTGGCGGCGACTGCGAGGTCGTGAGTGGGGACGAGCGGATATTTGTCTCCTTCGGCGTAAAACCCGCGGCGATGGCGGCGGCCAGTGAAGTAATTCCAGACGGCAAATTCGCCAACAGCAACGCCCAAGCCGCCCGGCTCAACGCGGCGGATGACGCGGTCGAAATGATCGAGGTTGACGCTTTGGCGCTCCTTGAGTTCTTCCCAGATCAGGCGGTTGAGATCGCGGCCATAGTGCTGGTCGAGGAAGTGGGAAAAGATTGCACTGCCGTAGGTGTGGGAGGTATTGGCGTTGGAGTTGAGGGCGCGGTGGGGTATGCTGAGGAAATGCGGCAGATACTGGAGATAATCGTCAATGTGCGGATAGGCTACTTCTTCTATCCACGTCGAGGTCGATTCCTGCCACCAACTGCCTTCTCTGTCCGCGTAGTAGCCGAACTGAATGGCGTGGTGGAACTCGTGGGCGATGGTCACGCGCAAGGCGTCTAGCCCGCGAGTCTGTACGTAGCTGGGATCGGTGAAGTTGTTGTCGATTTCGAGGTGGCTATGTGTGACCGCGTTGGACGACCCGCGATAGGCACAGCCATAAATAGGAGTCGAGAACCCACATCCTCCGTGCCCTAAGTCTATAACGTAAACATCGTATTCCTCGCCGCCGCCCAAGCCGTTGTCCGAAGGCGGCGGGTTGTAGCCAAGCTGTTCTACTTCCAACTCCCAAGTGCTGTCGAGGACGGTTGCGGCTA
>JAPPEF010000111.1 GCA_028875335.1 Gemmatimonadota bacterium | reverse complement strand
CCGCGATACGCGGTGCGCCAGAGGAAGACGGAGCCAAGGAGGAAAAACAAATTCCGCCCAATGGAGGACAGATACTCGAAGCGGTAGGCCAGCGCGTTGAGCAGTTGGAGCTTTAGCAGGTAGGTGTATAGGCGCATGAAGGTTAGATGCGGCTTGATGCAGAGTAAGTCAAGATCGACATCAGAAATTAAACCTATAGCTCAATTTCGTCAGCAGTATCCGCTCTGTGGTGTCGGCTCGATGCTCGTTATAGGCGATGTAGAATCGGCTGTTATTCGGACCGAAGGTGTAACTAAAAAGCAGGTTGAGATCGACGGTGTCTCGGTGGAAGCTGCGCTGAAAAAAGCTGCGGATGAACAGATCCCGATGCAAAAAATACGTCGTCCTCAGCAGCATGGTGCGCTTCACCTCGTCTAATGCGCCGGAGGGAAAATACTCCCAGACGGATTCCGTACTCGAGTCCAAAAAGAACCCCTCCCACAAGTCGAACCGCAGCGACCCAGATACGCGGCGTATATCGCCGAGGTATTCGTCTGCAAAGTCGTACTGATCCCGCAGTTGACCGGTGAGGCGGAGCCGGTACTTGCGCCCGTTGCCAGTGTCAAAACCAGCATAGAAGGAGTCGCCGTTGTACTTTTTTTGCTGCCATCGCAATTGCCAATTCTCGTGGCTGAACCACGCCCGCGAGTCATCCAGTCGCCGTACGTACACATCTATGTTGCTCCATTGCCATTCCCACCCCTCTTCGTTGGTCCGCCGCTCGGCGACGAGATCCTGCCCTAAATAGATATTTCTAATGCCGAGGAAATCGGGACGCCAACCGTAGCTTCCATAGAGGCCGAATTCTCGCTCACCAACGTCGTCGTCGTGGGGGATGAAGCCGATTTGATCCACGTTGAACTTAGGCTCGATCCAAGATCCCCAAACTCCGTAGGGGAAGCGATCAGAGTTATGCCTAAAGCTACCGCTGTACATTTTGTTGCGGTGGTCCATGTCTGTACCGAAACTCATGGCCGAATTGAGGAAGAGCTTATCGTTGTCGTTCAAGCTCAAGACGAGATCGCTGCCCACTGCCTGTTGCCCTAGCGGGCCATTTTTCCCCACCGCCAAGGCACCAATAGAAGAATTGACCCCTACATCGCGCTTGAGGCGCAGGACGCCGAAATGCGGAGGGTCACCCTCCTCGTCCGACGGCCGGTTCCGCGCTGCGATCATGCCGATGCTGTTCTTGCCGATCTTCCCCGTTATTTTAGCGCCGGCATCTGGATCGCTAATGCGACGACTGTAGAAGAGATCCATTGCCGTAAATAGCCTCTGACCTTCGAGAAAGAAGGGTCTTTTCTCCTCCAGGAAGAGTTCAAACCGCGTCAGGTTTATCTGGTTCTCGTCGGCTTCTATATGGGCGAAATCTGGGTTGAAGGTGGCGTCCAAGGTGAGGTTGGAGGCAATGCTGTATTTCAAATCGAGTCCAAAATCGCTGGACCAGCCTTCTGTGGACCGACTCCCCACATTGCCGTAGCCTCCGGTTGCATAAGGCAGTACCTCTAGGTGAAGTCCCGGTTTTATGTCTTCAAGTCCATGTAGGTGGCCGGCCTTGGACACTTTCAGGAGATATCGGTCGTCTCTCGATATAAACGCCCAGTTGCTATTCTCCGTATAGGTCCGTTCAATGCGCTGGACGTTTATGCCCCACGTATGCTGGTCCAATTCGGGAAACCGCAGCGTCTTGAATGGGATGGCGATCTCGGCACTCCAGCCTCGGTCGTGGATATGGGTTTCAGCTTGCCAGATGCCGTCCCAGCTCTGATCGATTCCACCCCAGCCACCGGACCCGTCGTTTTCAACGCGAAAATCGTTCTGGACGCCGTAGGCGTTTATATAGAATCCATAGGCATTCTGGTGGTCGTGATAGGTGTCTAAGACGAGACCAACGAGGTCTAACGGGGAAAACGTGCCGTCCCGCTGCATGATGCGTCCTTTTATATTCTTAGGCTCCGCATCAATCATATTGAGGCCGATGTACAGATAATCGGCGTCGTAGAGTACGTGTATAAAGGTTTGGTTGGTCGCAG
>JAPPEF010000063.1 GCA_028875335.1 Gemmatimonadota bacterium | reverse complement strand
TCATCCGCAGCGACGAGAACGCCATCTGCGTCGGCTTTGCCATGGATGCGCTGGGCCGTCTAGCCCATTTGCGTCCCGAGGGCGAAACCGCGAGCGATCTACAGACGGAAGTCTCGGCCCTACTTGAAGAATCACCCATGCGGTGTTGGGAATCCCTGGCCCGCAGCGGCCTCTGCCCCGCATAACGCGATCTGCCAAATTGGAAGCCAATAGAATTAAGGCACTTAACATGCAATACACATCACAACAAAATGATTGGTTGGTTCAACCTTTTCGCCAACCCGCTTTAGTAGAAGAAAAGGACAGTCAACTTATTCTCGACAATGGACTCATTCGCCGAACATTCGCTACCGCACCTAATTTCGCAACAGTTGATTATACCAATCAAATTACCGGTAATACCCTTCTTCGCGCCATCAAACCAGAGGCGGTACTTGCGATTAAAGGAAACGAATATGAAGTGGGTGGCTTGAAAGGACAGCCCGACTACGCCTATCTTGATTCGGATTGGATCGCGGATTTGACCAGTGACGAGAACGCATTTCGATTTCGCAAATATAGGGTCGGTAAACCTGAAATCCGCTATCCGTGGGTACACAGGCGTTCTACGACATCATCAGTCCATCCACCAGAAGGTGTGAAACTGACGGTTGTGTTCTCACCGCCGCCATCCGCTAAATCCCTTCAGGTGTACGTGCATTATGAATTATACCAAGGCATTCCAGCACTGTCCAAGTGGATCACTGTTCACAATGAGAGCCAAGAACCGATTCAACTTGATGCCTTAAACTGTGAAATCCTTGCTGTCAACGAGCAGGAAAAGCATTGGCTACATGTCGAGAGCGATTATGCCTTCAGCAGAATGGAAACGACACACTGGGGACCAGATGCAGATTACAAGACGCAAGTCGATTATAACTATCAGATGCCACTGTTGATGACAAGCCGCTATCCACTCGGTCCGGGAGTCCTTCTTCAACAGGGTGAGACCTTCAAGAGCTTCCGCACCTTCGAGATTCTACATGATAGTGATGCGCGTGAGCGAAAAGGACTCGCACGCCGCAAGATGTATCGCACGGTCGCGCCACAGGTCACGGAGAATCCAATTTTCATGCACGTTCGGAGTGCCGAGCCAGATGCTGTCCGTTTAGCGATAGATCAGTGCGCCGCAGTCGGATTTGAAATGGTGATTATGACCTTTGGCAGTGGATTCAATATTGAGAGCGAAGATCCGGAATACATAACCACAATGAAAGAATTGACCGATTATGCCCACAACAAAGGTATTCAACTCGGCGGTTATACACTAATGTGTGCTTCGCGGAATGCGGGTGAAGATTTCAACTGTGTTGACCCAGACACCGGGCAACCCGGAAGTAGGTTTGGACAGAGTGCTTGTCTTGCGAGCAGATGGGCAGATGGTTATTTCCAACGAGTGCTGAATTTCATGGATGCAACCGGAATGGATATCATAGAGACTGACGGTCCGTATCATGGTGACATCTGTGCTGCAACGACGCACGAGCATCATAACGGTTTAGCGGATTCGCAGTTGCGTCAGTGGGAAGCGTGCGTTCATTTTTACCACGAATGTCGAAAACGCGGTATCTATATCAATTCGCCAGATCAGTATTACCTCAACGGTTCAAACAAATGCGGGATGGGCTATCGCGAAACGAACTTCAGCTTGCCCCGCGAGCGGCAAATTTTAATTGCCCGGCAGAATATCTACGATGCCACGTATGAAAAAACGCCCAGCATGGGTTGGATGTTCGTCCCGTTGGTGGAGTACCACGGCGGCGGAGCAGCCGCAACGTTTGAGCCGCTTTGTGAACACCTTGAGGACTACGAATCACATCTCGCACAGAACTTCGGTAGCGGTGTGATTGCGTGCTATCGCGGTCCTCGACTTTTTGATACTGAACAGACAAAAACTGTCGTTAAGAAATGGGTTGACTTCTACAAAAAGTATCGCCCAATATTGGATTCTGACCTCATTCACGTGCGCCGCCCAGATGGCCGCTCTATTGATTGCGTCCTCCATGCCAACGCGCAAATCAATCCCTGTGGACTCGCGATGCTCTATAATCCTACGCAAACGGTACAACGGATGACTTTGAAATTACCACTCTATCATACCGGGTTGTCTGAAATTGCCAAGGTTCGTGAAAAAGAAGAAGAACCCAAACGCTACAAAATCGACCGACATTACAACATTGATATTCCAATTGAGATGGAAGCAAGGAGCGTTAGTTATCTCGTTATTGAACCTGAAATTTGAACCCTCACTAATTTTTTGCTACCAGAGAAGTTCGGATGTATTGGCTCCCTGAGCCAACGGAACCTCCTCGCCGTGCTGCGCGACCCCAAAAACCAACCAACGTCTGTATCGACAGCCTAAATGAGACCATTGCGATTTCAAACTAATGTACTACCTGACACCAAGTGATATAGCAAAACGAGGCCGACGTAGCTCAAGATCCAGCACACGGCCCCTATCCAGTCCTTCGCGTGATGTGGTAACAACATAGCAACCCTCCTCGAGTTATCGGGTTAAAGAACTATCATCGTTAGGGCCGCAGCAGCCCTAACGGACGGTGGGGAGGCCCAGGGGAGTAAGGCCCCCACCTTGCGGGTGCGGCGTCAGTTTGAAATCACCTCCTTTCTTCTGTATCGGCCTCGCCCTCAACGACGATATAGATCAGGCAAATTGTGTGCCAATGGTCAGGCCATGCACAAAAAAAATCCTTTAGGACGTACCTAAAGGATTGAAAAACATGATACTTAAAATTATGGGACGGGGATCTCTATGAGGCACCGCCTCGCCATCGGCGCAAGGCTTTCCACGATCTTTGTCGTGGATTTATACGACTTTTATACGACTTTTATACGACTTTTCATCAACAACCCCGGCCCGTCGGCTGCGGTTCCTTTTCCCGTTAAGAGGATTTCTTGGGTCGTTGCAACCCGTACACGCGCATGCGGGAACGCAGCCGCTCCGGGTGCATACCCAACAAGTGCGCTGCGCCCCGCTCGCCATAGATCCTCCCCTCGGTGGCTTGCAGGGCCGCCACGATTTGCTGTTTCTCGTCCTCGATCTCAGCCCCTGCAAGCGGCGCAGCAGAGGCCAGCGGCTCAAGCGGCGCATCCGCCACCTGAATGACATCATCCTCGCACAGCACCACCGCTCGCTGGATCACGTGCTCCAGCTCGCGCACGTTCCCCGGCCAAAAATACCCTTGCAAGTGCGCTATCACCTCGTCGCTTAGAGCCGGCACCGGCTGCCGCAGGTTTTGGGCATATCGGCTCGCAAAATGCGCTGCCAAGACCGGGATGTCCTCCCGGCGATCCCGCAGCGGCGGCAGCGTCACGGTGAACACGTCCAAGCGATAGAATAGATCGTCCCGAAACGTCCCCTCCCGAATGGCCTTTTTCATATCGCGATTGGTTGCTGCAACCACCCGCACATCCACTGGAATGGACTTCTCGCCGCCGATGCGGGTCAGGTGGCCCTCCTCCAAGACTTGGAGCAACACCCGTTGAGCGTCCGGGGACAAGTCGCCGATTTCATCGAGGAACAAAGTGCCGCCATTCGCCCGTTCAAAATAGCCAATCTGCCGGTTCACCGCGCTGGTAAAGGCACCCTTCTCGTGGCCGAATAACTCGCTTTCGACTAGCCCGGCGGGCAAAGCCCCGCAATTGACGGCGACAAAGGGGTGCTCTCGCCGCGGACTCAGGCTGTGGATGATCTGCGCTAGCACTCCCTTGCCCACGCCGGTCTCGCCCAGCACCAGCACGGTCATATCGGTCTCGGCCATCCGGGCGACCTGCTCCAAGAGCTGGGCCATGGCCGGGCTCTGGCTGAGAAATTCCCGACCCGGGATCCGCAGCATTTGCTCTAAGAGCCGGATGTGGGCGCTTTGGGCGTCGGGGACTACCCGCACATCTACGCTGGCTACTTCTGACACCAAGCCATCCCGGTCCATGGTCCGCACCTCAAAGCGAAACGGGCCGGCTGGCACGCCGTTGTACGTCGCGCTATTGGCGAGCGTGAACGCACTCCACTCTTCGGCCGGGCCGTAGCCGACCAGCCGATGGCTGTAACGCATTTGCTCGGCCTCGCTCCTGAAACTGATGCCTTGGAAGTGGAACTGAATCTCGGGGGTGCTCTCCGGACAGGACACGGCTTGGGGTTCGTCCCAAGTTCGCCCGGCCACGACTTGGCGAATTCGGATGAGGGGCGGTGTCTGCCCAGGCTGATACGCAACGAGACCGGCCCGCGTCCCAAACCACAACTGGCCTTGGCTATCGCGCAGGATGGCCTCGACGATATTCTCCAACGCGCCCGGCCCCAGCCGGATGCACTGGAAGGTCTGGCCATCGTATTTCAATACGCCGCCGCCGCTAGTCCCAATCCACATACCACCCTGCGGGTCTTTCACCAGCGCCAAAATGCCATTGACGGACAGTGCCCCCTGATCCACCGTAAACCGGAGGACCTCCTCGGAGGCGTAGTCCAAGGCGAACAGGCCGTAGTTTTCTGTCCCTACCCAGAGTACGCCCTGATACTCGCACAAAGCACTCACATCCGCGATAGCTTCTAGGCCGGCCATATCAGGCGTGTGGAAACGGCCATCTTTACAATAGCATAGGGCCGACGTTTTCCTACTGAGGCCGATCCAGAAGGCATCCGCACCGTCCTGCAACGCGACGGTGCAATCGCCGGGCAACCGCTCCTTGCGCTCCATAAAGCGGTCTTCTGCGATCCGTCCCAATCGCCCCTTAGACGTGCAGACGCTTAGGTTTCCTGCTTGGTCTTCCCATAGCCCAGCGATTCCTTCGGCGTGGGTTGTCTCGGCTACCTCAATCGCCTGGGCCTCTTCACCCGTCTCCCTGAATACCTGTCCTGCGGGCCCTCCGCTCCAGACCTGCCCCTGTCGATCTACCACCAGAGTCGAGACCGTCCGCCTTGGAGCCACCGGGAGAATCTGGTCGTCTTTGCGGTAGGCTAGGCCCCCCATCGTACCGATCCATAGCCGACCTTCGCGGTCTTCGCCCAGACACCGGACCTCGCAGTCGGGTAGGCCGTCGGCTTCGGTGTATAACTGGACACTGACCGGATCGCAAAAAACCAGCCCGCCGCCCCAAAGCCCCACCCAGATATTCCCCTCGCGATCCTCGTACGTCAGCCGCGTATCCGAAAAGTGGCTATCCGGCAAGCGGGTGTAGAATGGATGCCAAGCCTGCCCGTCGTACACCAGGACGCCTCGGCGGGTCATCCACAGCCAGCCTCTATCGTCCAAGCGCACATGCCGCGTGCCGTGCTGTACGACATCCGCCCCTTCGACCTGATCGCCCGCCTTGATGAGTTCGAGCTGTTGGCTAACCGGATCATAGCAGCCTATAACGGGTTCGGTACCAACATAGCGAAAGGCGATCCAAAGCGGGCCGGAGGTACCTTGGGCGAATTTCCAAGGCCACTGCATCGCGCCGTTTCTCGCGCTGGAGTCCGTACTCAGGTGTCGCCCATCGAGGCTGATTACCCCCCGCTCCCGCGTCGCCAGCCACGTCGTACCCGCCGCGTCAGTCGCTATGTCGTACACCGCGCCTAGCGGCTGACCCGCAATGTCTGTCACGCACTCTACGCACCGCCCGTCGGCAAACCGGCCGACTCCTGCGTCGGTCAGCACCCGCATCGAGCCATCGGTCTGCGGTTGCAAACTCAGGATCTTGTTGGACGGTAGCCCGTGCTCGGTGGTGTACACCTGCAAGCTACGTCCGTTATACGCGGCCAGCCCGCCGCCGAGCGTCCCGAAGAGCAACTGCCCGTCTTGGTCCTCAGCAACCGTCATTACCGTGAGATGGGGCATCCCGTTCGACAGGCCAAAGGTATCGAAATGCACCCCGTCGAACCGGCTTACGCCGCCATCGGCCGTGGCGATCCAGAGGAGGCCGTTCCGGTCTTGGTAGATGTCTTCCACGTGCATCCCGGCCAGCCCGTCGAAGACCGTGTAGTGCTGTCCGAGGATGTGATCAAAGGATTTTTTTTGACTTGGGGATTTTGCGGATTCACGCGCGTCGTTCATTCTCCGCCTTCTCTTCTAAATTACAATCGGCTTTTGCACTAAGCGACGGTTCTCTTCCTTGCAGGAAGCAGCTGGAGTAGATAAATCAATCCCTTTCCCGCAGGCTGTGCAATCCCGTTGAGCGAAAACAGGCTGCGTCGGTTTATGGCCGCTGAAGATGTTCCTCCGCCCGCTGCTGAAACGCGCTTCGTTTCGTATAGTATTGTTTTCACTCAAATTATGTGACTTTAAGGTCTCGCGTTTAGGTATGTAATTCCCATAAGTAGAAAGCGGTTCACCTTTGACCAAGAGACAGACTTGACAGATTGTCAATTTTCTTGTCAATTTTCTCTTATTAAGTGGAGTCAGGGTTTCTGGACATGCTCGACAAGACCTAGCAGCCTAAGCCGAGACAACCCAAAACTACAAAAAGTGGCTTCCGAGCCGCTCAATGGACAAATCGCACCATGAATGAGCAAGAGAGGATTGAACAAGCAGAAGGACGTATAATGGCCTTGGAGTTTATTCTTCGCCAAGCTATGGCCCAACAAGGCCCACACTCTATTCAGGCCCTTCTAAAAAATACCGAGAATGCCCGTCCTGCTAGTTCAGTATCACCCCCCATTGCCCAAGCCGCCCAAGCTGCCCTCAATGGTTTCCGTGAACAGCTAAATGAGGCATTGGAACAGTGGGCCAAACAAGAGGCTAGCTAACATGAGTAAAACTGGATTCGTCAGGGACCAAGAAGTCATAATTGAAGTGGAGTTCAATGCAGTGCAGCCCGATTTCAACGTCGCAGAAACTGTATCGTTTCCGTGGCAAGTCGCCGAGACTCATGTAGAGGAAACGCCGTCCGATTTCAACGTCGCAGAAACTGTATCTTTCCCGTGGCAAGTCGCCGAGACTCGTGTGGAGGAAACAGCCTACTTGCTTAGTTCCCCAAACAATGCTCGTCGCCTACACGAGGCCCTTAATCGGGATCCTAAAGATAGGATTCGCTTCGACGATCTTGGGTCACTACGGGATGAAGTTGGAATTTGATAAAAACGCGCTTGAAGACCTCTGTTACTGGGTCAAGACGGATCGCAAGCAGGCACTGAGAATACTCAGACTAATCCTAGACATTCTTCAGCATCCCTTCCAAGGCATCGGCAAACCAGAAGCCCTCAAACACGACTTATCCGGTTGCTGGTCGCGGCGTATAGACAAAGAACATCGTCTCACTTACAAGGTAGAGGACGATTCTATTGTCATCCTATCCTGTCGTTTTCACTATTAGCAAATAGCAACCCCGCGCCAAAACCTCTTACTTTTCAAAATAGCCTACTACCCCGAAATTTCCGATCCCATTACCAGCCTTCCTCAATCTATAGGCGGAAGTCTCGACGCTACTCGCAGAGTCGCCCATGCGCTGCTGGGAATCCCTAGTCCGCAGCGGCCTCCATCCCACATAGCGTAACCTGCTAACATTGGGCCAAACAAGAGGCTAGCTAGGCGACTGTAGGGACATGTTGGCTAGGCCTACAAAATCGCGAATAGCTTAGCTTTCTCGTGCTGCCGACGATGCCCGAACAGGGTACTCGAAGTTGCCTATAGATGCTCCGCCCCAAGCCCTAAGGAGGTCCACATGAAGCATCCCAAGTTCAATGCGAAGATGACGCACGCCGTCACCGAACGAGTCATCCGCAGTTGGTGCGGCGTATCCGATGCCTACCTCTTGAGCGTCGTGGCCTGCCAGAGGCGGGCCGCAGAGCTAGGGACGCGCGGGGCCGAGGACCGCCTCGCCTTCACTGGTCTTGGAGAACACTCTGGATCGTATTCGACCGTAGCCCACGACAGTCTGATGTACGGCATGGAGATGACCCTGAAGGCTGCGCAGATGATCGACGGGTACCACGGGTTCAACAAGGATATGGGAATCCCGGGCTTTGTCGAGAACTTCGAGTGCGACGGCTTGACGTATGTCTACGTCCGCCCCACGCACCGACTAGACCAGATATATGCGGTCGAAACATCGGATACGATGAGACGGGCGTTGGAGCACGTGGCACCCGTTGAGACGATCCTGAAAGTGGTCTACGAGACTCTCTACAGCGACATGTTCGGCCACCTGAACTGGGCTCCCGGTAACGATTACAAACCGCGATCCGGTAACATCCTGCACGACAGTCTGCGGTACACTAGACACTGGATGTCCGCTTGGTTGCCTCCAAATATCTTGCAGCTTGCTGTCGCCTCCTTCGCGCGCCTGAACTCGATCCTACCAGCGTGGTTCCGTGACCCGGAACTGAAGGTGCCGGAAGCATGATCTGGGGGTTCCACCGACCGTCCGAAGGGTTGTCCTGACCCCGGATGTCCGGAATGCACTTCACCGTGCCGCTCCGATTGGTGAATGTTGTGAGAGAAAGTCTGCGCCAGTAGCGATAATGGCTATACGAGCTTATGGCCGCTGAAGTTGTTCCTCCGCCCGCTGCTGAAAAGCACTCCGCTCCGCTGCTTTGAGCGTATTCCAGATCAGCAGTTCTTTGCGGATCGCCTGCAAGAAGCTGCGGTTGGCCCGACGCCACGAATCATTGTCGCCGCTGAGGCAGCGCAGATAGAACACTAGGCCGTAAATATTGGCTTGGTCCTCGGGGCGGATGCACAGCACTGCGTGCTGGCTCACGCCCAAATCCAGCGGTGCCAGCCACACCTTGGCTTCGAGGGCATAGGCCGTGCCTTGGGGCGTGGCAAAGGACTGGAGCAAGGTTCCCTCGGTGTAAAACGAGCCAATCGACGCCTCGCCGTACGACGCTAGGTAATCCAGCAAAAAGCCGCACAGCCCCTTGGCCTCGGCCGCCGACACCAAGAAGGGAAAGCGGAATTCCCACTCGGCCCCCACCGGCGGCTCGGGCTGCCAGCGCCGCACGAGGTCGGGCACGGCAGTGCGAGCGGCCACCCGAGCTGGGTACACCGTGGACAGCAAGACCACGCCCATGACAATGAGCGCCGAAAACACGGCCGCCAAGGACGAATAGTTCAAATTGAGTCCTCCCAGCATGTCCCAGTAGTTCAACACCAAGCCCATCCCTTGTCCCCCCAAGTACCCCAGCGTAATACCCAAAACCGCATAGGCGCAGGCTTCGGCGATAAACAGCAGGGCGATGTGGGACGGGGCTAGCCCTACGGCTGCGTAGATGCCAATGTCCTTGAGGCGCTCGTACACCGTCCCCAGCATGGTATTGAGGACGATGAAGGCCGCGATGAGCATGGGTACGATCAGCACCCCTAGACCCTTTATCGCCGTCGCCCCAATCGACGAATAGGCCCAGACGCCAATGGTCGAAGTCCCGTCCTGCCGCAAGCCGACAAACAGGCTGACGGCCACTCGCAGCAGGAAGTCTTCCAACAGCGCTTGGGACGCCCCGGCGTCCAATCGCTCCCGGTCAAAGGCGACGGCTACTGAGCGCAACCGCCCCCCCATTTGGCGGACGACCTCATAGGGCGCAATGAGCACGTTGTCCGGCAGTATGTGTACATAGGGGCGGTACTGGGAAGCGGTAGCTGTCGTGGCCGCGCTCTGGTTGATCTGAAAGGTGCTGCCGGCGGTTTGGGACAACTCAAAGTCCACTGGCGTCAGCGAGCCGTCGTCTAGATCGCGGGTGTCGTTGAAGACCTCTGGATCGAACAAGCCGATCACGGTCAGTTCTTTGCCCATCACCTGCACTTGCGCGCGTCCCAAGTCACCGGCATCCAAGCCTAGGGCTTCGGCCATCGGCAAAGGCAGCAGACAACTAGCCTCAACCGCGGTGGTGAAAAAGCGGCCAGCCGTCAGAGCTTGGTCAACGCCTGTTATGTTGGTCTCCTCGGGATTTAGGCCGAGTAAGCCGTAGGTCCGCACCAATTGTCGCCCGGACGCGGCTTCGAGATACGTCTTTTTGTCCTCCTGCAAAATGAACCAGTTGCGCGGACTGATCGGGCCGACCGCGGAAAAGTGAGAGCGGATGTAATCCAGCATGGGCTGGCCCAAGGGATTCCAAGCCCGGTTGCGGACCAAGATGCCTTCGTACTCACCCTCGTGTTCGAGAGGTAGCGAGATAAAGCGCGCTCGGCTCTCGTACGAGGCAAAGGAAAGCACCGTAAACGTCAGCAGCACCAAGGTCGTCAAAGTCAGGCCGGTGCGCAGTTTGCGCCGCCGCATATTGGATATGCCCAGCATGAACGCGGCATGGGCGACGCTGAAACGCCGCATCTCAACGTGGTGGATCCGGTCGCCGCGCTCCTTCATAAAACTGTTGAAGCGGGTGCTGATGAGGACGAGGACGAGACCGGCCATGGCCATGATGGCAAAGGCCAGCAGGATGACCAGTGGGTGGGCAATGGCAAAGGCGGGATGCACCTGCGAGACCGCAAGCCAGACCACGGCCAATAACGCGCCAAAACCAGTCAATTGCCGCGTAATCTGCGTTGCCCCTAGCAGCAGGCGCTCACCCAAAAAAGCCGCGGGAATGAGCAGCGCCAAAAAGAATACCATGCCCTTTATGACGTCGTTTAAGGTCGCTATGGCCTCGGGATAGACCTGGTTTTCCAATCCCAGGGCCACCCGCAGATGGGCCACGTAGCGACTCCACTCTTTTTGGCGGGCGGCCTCTTGGGCGGCTTCGAGAACTTGGGCGGTGCGCTGGTGCAGGCGCTGCAAGTGCTGGTTTTCAATGGCGTGGTCGCGCATGGTCTGCAGCCGATCCTCGTCGAGGCGCCACATATCCCAAGCGGCCTGCAACAGCGTTGGCACCAGCCGCTCTTCAGCCAGAGCAAAACCCTCGCCATTGGGTCGGCTGTCGGGGATGCCGTTGTTGAGTAACAACAGTTGTCGGCCCGCCAGTATCTTGATGCGGTTTTGCGGGTCGGCGTCCAGCGGCCCGAATACCACCCCGGCCGCTTCGTCGAGGCTGCTGCCCAGCGCGTAGCCGTATTGGCGCGGGGCGGTGTCGTAGCGGTTGAGCACGGTGATGCCGCCCAAGAAATTGAGCGAGCGCGGATTAATGAGGCCGTAAAAAGGGCGGCTCAGGCAGGGGAACACCACTACCGATTTCTCGGTGACTGCCCACTGGACGGTGCTGGGGATGGAGCCGTCGGGCAGCGGTGCCCCGTGGAATCCCTCTGCCCTTTTGCTCAGATCGGCGGCATAAGTAATAGCCCCGTCTTGCGGGTCCAAGACGTACACATTGGTGCGGTACTGGGCCTGCGGCAGCCCCTTTATGAGCAGTTCGCCCTCGTCGTCGCTGAGATGGACTTGGGCCGTGCGCACCCCTTTGACTGCTTTGCCAGCGGTGATCCATTGCCGTCGCACTACAGCTACCGCATCGGGCACTGGCCGGTCCGGCGTTTGCGAACGGCGCGGAAAGGTCCGCACCTTGAGGCGCAAGTCGCGCAGGCGATCCTGCAACACTGGCCCAAAGGCCGCTTTCTCCTCCAACAATTGCGGATCGTTTAGAGCCTGTTGCAGCACGCCGTTTATCAAGGCGACTTGGCGCGCCAGATTGTCGTAGTTGACCGCGACGGGCTGGTCCAGCGGCGAATCGATCTGCAAGCGGGCGTCGTTGACGGTGATCAAGCCCAAGGAGATCAAGCCACCTTCGAGCGCGAACTGACTGTTGGCGGCGATGCCACCGGGCATGTACGCCGACCAGTCCAAACCCTTGATGGGAGTGATGCCGTTGACCAGACTGCCGACGGCGGCCGAGTCTAGGGTGCTGGCGTAGCCGCTGAAGCGGCGACCGAATGGGGCGAAAAAGCGCCGCAATTCGGGCCTAGCGGTATTGTTCCAGATGCCGACTTGATCGGTGCGACTCGACAGATCGAGGCCGATGAACAGGTCTATATGGAGCGGTTCCTCCAAGCGGCGAGCGTGGCGAGCGAGAAAGTTGGCCATGCCCTGACGGCCCTGGAAGTGGGCCGACGTTGCCACTAGAATGATGGTACGCGCTGGTGGATGGACCGCTAGATGGCGGGCCAATTCCAATAAAGCGGCAATGCCACAGGCAGTCTCAGCACTAGGCGCTCGGCCCGGCACCACGGAAATGCCGTCGTAGTACGCCTCAATGGCGACGCGCTCGGCGGCCAGCTCGGGATGGGCACCTGGGATCACGCCCCAGATATTCCACGCCGGACGCTGTTGCCAGTCCATGCGGCCCTGCAAGTGAACCAACAGCTCACCGTCCCGCAGGCGCTGGCGCAGCACGAGGCCCGCTTCGCGCTCGACCCAGAAGCGGGGGATGTCGAGCGGCACGTGGGCGTACTTGGCCGCGGCTTGGTGGCGGTTGGCCTGCTCGGGCGCGATAAATACCACGGCCCGGGCACCCAGCGACGCGGCGTGCAGCCAGTGGTTCCAACTGTCAAATTCCAGTAGGACAATGCGCCCATCCATGGCGTGGCCGTCGAAGTCGCTCCACTGGCCCCGGCCGCCGTAGATCATCGGCGCTCGCAGACCCTCTGGCGGCAGCGTAACCGTCCGCGCCAAATTCGGCCACAGACCCCACAGCGACACCTCCTCCCCGCTCTGCTCCAAGCGCAGGCGACCACCTCGATCTATGGGCACGACCACTGCAAACGAATCGCGCTGTACTGCTTCGACGCCGGCCGCGACCAATTCGCGCTCCACCAACGCGGCACCCGCTTCGGCACCGGGGTAGCCGGCCAAGCGCGATTCGACGGCGCTCAGGGCTTCGATGGTGGCGCGCAAAGCAGCCACCTCGCCGTAGCAAGGCGTTTGCAGTAGCCCGAACCAGAAGGCGAGATATAGCCATCCTGAGTTATTCATATCAGTAGATATCTAAGTTGCCCTGTCATGCTGAGCGGAGCAAAGCGGAGTCGAAGCATCTCCTACCGACGAGGCCGCGTAGGCAAAAGATGCTTCGTCAGCCTATCGGCTTCCTCAGCATGACAAGCCTAGGTCGTCAGTAGCTAACCCCAGAAAATCACATTGCCAACTGTGCCGGTAAAATGGTCGATGACGAGGAAGATGCCGCCCGGCAGCAGTTGCCCTAAGATCAGGCCCATAAAAAACGGCCTGGTCCGGTGGTAGAGCTCGGCACCGCCGTACTTGAGCACTAGGACTTTGACAAACCAAGCCAAGAACATATTGAACCACAGGTGGTCCATAATCCACGTCGGCCCAATGGGATAGCCCAAAGGGTGCAGGGGCCACCAAGCGTAGTGCCACCGGGCCACGGTCAAGCCCAGCATGATGGCCGCGCCCAAGCCCATATTGATCCAGCCCCACAGATGCACCTCACTCGGATAGCGCAGCAGGCTCTCGACATAGCGGTAGGGCGCTTCGCGGCTACCCATTGGCCGCAGATTGAGGTTGCCGTGTTCGTAGCTCAGCTCCAAGATCATCCAAATCGAAGCCGCCAGCGCCACGGCTATGGCCACGACCATAGCCCAGAACAAAGGCCGCCGGCCCCGGCCCAATTCTTGGCCCAGCTTCAGGCTGTTGGCGCAGGAGGCCATGACGAAGCTACGGACATTGGCCGTCCAGATGTAGGTGCTGGCCAGCAAGACCAAGCCCGGTGCCCCCAGCGTCGATGAGCCGACTGCGGAGATGAGGATGCCGGCCGGCACCACGGGCGGAGCACCGTCCGACAGACCACCCTCGGCGACCACTCGAGTAAAGGCGACAAAAAGGGCACCGGCTAGAAATATCAACGCTGCGCCGGCCCACAGCGGCAATCCAGCCAACCACAGCCAGCCAATCATGAGCGCCGTGCCGACCACGAGGATGGCCACCGCGGCTCGGTAGGACAGTATTTCGTCGTCGTCGTCAATATCCAGGTCGCCGGACCAAGCTTTGCGCCAGACCGCGGCCAGATGGCGGCGAGCGGCCCACAAGCCGCCGAGGAACAGCACCAGCATAGCGCCCATGGCGTGATAGACCTGTAGCGTGTGCCCGATGCCGTGGCCACCGCCCAAGCTGGGCGTATTGCCAATGCCGAGGATGGCGAAAGTGCCGCGCAAGAGGTTGGCCAACAAATTGAAAACCCACAGGCTGAGCGCGACCTCGGTCTTGAGGAAGTAGAAAAAACCAAAGATGTTGAAGCGGAAGATGACATACAGCGTAGTGGTGCCGCGCATGATCGACAGTTGTTGGTGGAACAGATCGACGCCGCGAGCGAATTGTACGCCTTCCGGAAAATAGGCATACAAACCGTGCAGCGTACTCCACGTGGCGGCAAGGGCAAAGCCGATCCACATCCCCCGATTTTTGAAAAAGGGCGGCCAGCGCTCTTTAGCCTCTCCCATTGCGGTCATGGCCAGCGGCACTTGCACCAGCGGATAGACGAGGCGCTCGTTGTCGATCCACTGCCGCCGCAAAACGACCATGATGGCGATCATCACCAAGAAGAGAGACCAGATAAAGGGCTGCCAAGCCGCCAGCGCCAACAGCCAAGCTTTCCACGGCACCGCGTAGTCGGCACCCATCCCCTCAAAGAAAAACTGGGCGTCGCCGAGCTGGCGCGGCATCATCCAGTGGGGAATGTGGGGGTGGATGAGGCTCTGCCAATCGTTTTCGGGCGTGGCAAAGTAAAAGGGAGCGGCGAGCTGGCTGATGATCTTCGAGGTAAAAACGATGGGGATAGGCGATGCCATCACCATCATAACATAGACCAGCAGCAATTCGCCCCGGCGCAAACCCTGCGTCCCGCACAGCTTGAGCAGGGGATTGATCAGCCCCGTCAGCAGGGCCAGCAGGCAAACCGCGCCGACCGTACTAAAACCCAAGGCCATGAAGGAGCCTTGCAAATACAGGGTGCTATAGGCCACGCCGCCGCCGATAAAGGCGGCCAAAAAGGTGCCTAGGGCAAAGGCCCTAAGCGTAAAGGCCGAGCCGGTCTCTTCGACGCTAGGCTCCGGGTCGGATGGCTCTAGGGCCAGCCGCGAGCGAAAGGCAGCCGGCAGCAGACGGCCAACCCTGCCCGGTTCAGGTGTGGTAGGTCCAGTCTCCGGCATTGCAGATCCGTCGCGCGGGAAAGCCGGACGAAGTCACGGTTTTAGTTTTGGACGGTGGAAGCGAACTGCTCGGCGAGCAGGCGGGGCAGTTCCCCTAGGTGGGATATTTGATGGTATTGCTGGCGCTCGGCTTCCGAAGGCTCGACGCGTTCGTAGAGCCAAGTGGTGTAGTACGGCACATAGACGGCGTGCCCACCCAAGGCGACGACGGGCAGGATATCCGATTTGAGCGAATTGCCCACCATGCAGAAGTCCGCCGGCTGGATGCCGTGGCGCTGCAACAGGGCCGCGTAGGTTTCCTCGTTTTTTTCGCTGACGATTTCGATATGAGTGAAGTGGTCGGCCAAGCCAGAGCGGGCGATCTTGGCCTCTTGGTCGAACAAGTCGCCCTTCGTCAGCAGCATCAGGGGATGGGTGCGGGACAGGTGAGTGAGCACTTCCTCGACGTGGGGCAGCGGTTCAATGGGCGTTTGCAGCAGTTCTTTGCCATAGTCCAAAATCTGGCGGATTTGCTGCCCCGTTACCGCGCCCTTCGTCAGATCGAGGGCCGTCTCTATCATGGACAAGGTGAAGCTTTTGATGCCGTAGCCAAAATGGGCTAGGTTGCGCATTTCAGTCTCGTACAGCTCCCGCTCGGTCCACTCTGGATCGGAGTCGGAGGACAACAGATGCGTAAAGCGATCCTTGGCTGTTTCAAAGTGAATCTCGTTTTCCCACAGAGTGTCGTCGGCGTCAAAGGCAATTAGGGCGGGCTGTGTTTTTTGCATTTGTCGAGTGGCAAGAGGTAACCGGACGGATAGTTGACCGAGCTTGAATTTTGGCTAATGTTGTAAAATAGTCTGTCTGTAATCTTGGCAAAAGTGGCCCTAACAAGTTAGACTCCCTGTCCCAACCATCTTCACAATGAAATAGCTTATGCCGACGCATCGACTTCGCTTCTTGCCCCTTCTGTCCGTCCTACTCTGGGTCGTCCTACTCGACGGAGCTTGGGCTCAGTCCCAAGCGACCACCGGCGTAATTCGCGGTTTTGTCTGGGACCAGTTTGGCAATCCCATCGCCAACGCCACCGTCGTGCTCAAGGAAACCCGCACCAACTACGAGCGCACCCTTACCTCATCCGATCTAGGGCTGTTCACTGCGACCTTGCTGCCCCTCGGCTCCTACGACGTGACGGTACAGGCGGCCGGACAGGCCGAAGTGCGGCAGACCGGGGTGCAAGTGCGAGTCGGCGAGACCGTAGAGTTGATCGCCAAAATGCTGCCGCAGATGGAGGAAATGGTCGTCGAGGCGGCCTTGTCCACAGTGGATATAACGCAGAGCGAACCAGCCACGCGCCTGCCCGAAGAGGCCGTGCAGGACCTGCCCAACAACGGGCGCAACTTCCTCAACCTGACGCTATTGACGCCGGGCGTGGCCATCGTCCAAGGCCCCGACGGCGACGAGCTGAGCATTGGCGGCCAGCGCGGCATTCACAACAACATCTCAGTGGATGGCGCTGATTTTAACAACCCCTTCTTCGGCGAGCAGCGCGGCGGCCAGCGCCCGGCCTTCACCTTTAATTTGGACGCGGTGGAGGAAATGGTGGTGGTGCCGCAGGGAGCCAACGCGGAATTCGGCCGCTCCAGCGGCGGTTTTGTCAACGTCATCACCAAATCGGGCACCAACCAGTTGCACGGCTCAGTACATTTTTTCGGCAAAAACGACGCCCTGTCGGGCACGGCGCGACACGAGGGCATAGAGCGTGCGCCGGATTTTAGTCAGGGGCAGTTCGGCTTCACTATGGGTGGGCCGCTGATAAAGGACCGAGCCTTTTTCTTTACCGCCTACGACCAGCAGGTTTTTAGAGACACCAAGCAGAGCGATGGCGAGCGCATCGATGCCCGCCTGCGCGCCTTTATGGACGAGCAATTCAACGGGGCGCTAGCCGGCGACTACGGGCCGATTGACCGCACCAACGACGCCCGCGCTTTGCTCGCCAAGATCGACGCACGCCTGTCGGAGGCGCACTACGCCACCTTCAAATACAATTACACTTGGTCCGAACAGGAAAACGGCACCTTTGACGTGGACTCGTGGGCGCGCAGCGCCAACGCCGTAGAACGGGACTGGTCCCACGCCTTCAACGGCAGCCTGCTATCGCTGCTGTCCGCGACCACCACCAACGAATTTCGCTTCCAAGTCTCCCGCGAGGATCGCCCTCGTCCCTACCTTGGCCCGGACAACCCCAACACCGGGCGTCCCTTCCCCGATACGGGCATGGATTTTGTCCACGGCTATCGCTTTGGCATGCCCTTCTTCATTCCGGTCGAGTACTACGACACCCGCATCCAAGCGCTCGACAACATCTCCGTGTCCAAGGGCAATCACTTAATCAAAGCCGGCGTCGAGTGGAACCGCGTCGAATCCGTGCAGACCTTCATCGGCTTTGCCAATGGCCGCTACATCTTCAGCTCACTAGATGGCTTTCTCAACTTCGTCGAGCAGGGCAACGGCTACGTCGAGTGCGCCGACGGCAGCACCAGCACCACCGGGGCCTGCCCCGACGGAACGGCTATCACCGGGCCGGTTCTGCTCTATTTGCAGCAGTCCGGCGTCGGCGGCCTGACCGTGGAAGAAGCGGGCACCCAGCACATTCCGCAGCACGAATTGGCCCTGTTCGTGCAGGACAGTTGGCAGCCCTCGAACAAGTTGACGCTCAACTACGGCCTGCGCTGGGAGGCGCAAATACAGCCCGATGTGCTCACCGATCCAGGCGAAGTGTTCTTCGCCAATTTCATCGGCAAAACAGTGACCAACGAGACGGGTACCTACGAATTCCCCTCCAACGGCACCATTCCCTCGGACTGGGACATGTTCCAGCCGCGCCTAGGGGTGGCCTACGATGTACACGGCGACAACAAGACCTTGCTGCGCGGC
Source organism: Gemmatimonadota bacterium (assembly GCA_028875335.1). The sequence goes on along the minus strand of JAPPEF010000063.1, from coordinate 1,919 downwards.
AGTGCTGGGATCTACTACGCCCGCATTCCGGGCTTGAACTTGGCCAGTACGCGCTCGACCAATGGCTCGCGCGGGCAATCCATTTTCCGCTCCAGCGCCCTGACGCCCATTTTGGGACTGCCTCCGACCTACGGCGAATTATTGCCTACGCCCCAAGGCGATCCCTTCTGGCCCAGCATCTTTGTCTTTGACCAAAATTTCGAAAACCCGCGCACCATCAGCACAAACGTCGGCATCGAACGCGAATTACATGCATCCGGTCTAGTCGGCTCCTTAGGGTACACGTACGCCCGCGCCGATAATCTGACGCGCTTTGTCAACCGCAACGACGCCATCTTCGGCTCTCCGTGGGCGACGGGTCTAGGAGCCGATGGCAGCAACGGCATCGGCGATTTGACCGTAGTCGAGAGCACGGCCAAGTCGCGCTACCACGGCCTCAGCTTCGGCTTGCGGCAGATGATACAGGACGACTTGCAATTCCAGCTCAACTACACATTGTCGTGGGACAAATCCGACGACGACAACGAGCGCGATCCCTTCACCTTCCGCTACGTCGATGCGACCCAACTGGAGCGCGAATGGGGCTACTCGGACCGCGACCAGCGCCACCGCTTCAATGCGTGGGCCTTGGCCACCTTGCCCGGCGGAGTGTTGCTCAACCAGCGCCTGAGCTACTATTCAGCGCAGCCAATCTCCGCATCCTGCGCGGGCGACCGCTCGACCAACCCGTGGGGCGCGACCTCCGACCGGATCTGCAGCGACGATAGCATCACGGCGCGCAACACGCTGCGCAAGGACAACGAATTTTTCTCCTATGACGTGCGCCTATCGCGGCCTATCTTGGTGGGCAGCAGTCAACTAGAAGCCATTGTCGAGGTCTTCAACCTGCTCAACACGGACAACTTCCGCGATCCCTCTAGCGTCGGCCTCCTGTTCAATTTCGACGGCACCGTGCAGTCGGGCTTGGGCGATCCGCGCCAAGTGCAGGTCGGCTTGCGCTACGTCTATTGAGCAACGCTGCCACAGGACTAGGAACATTGCCATTTGTGAGTGGTCGGTACATAATCGACAGAATAGTTAGGGGACCGCTGAACTCCAACACTTTCCGAGAGATTGTTATGAACCACAACACTCAATCGAATTCGCTCCGCCCCCTGCGGCGCTGGATCCCGCTGGCGGCTCTCCTGCTGGCGATTGCCCCCGCTCAACTACACGCCGGTGCTTGGACGCAGGACGCAGGCGGCATGTACTTCAAAATCGCCGGACTTTCCTTCCGCTCCCAAAACTATCTGGACGCCACCGGCGAGCGGCGGGAGCGGGTGGCAAAACCCAGCATGGAAGAATTGAGCGACGAGAGTATATCGGCCTACCTAGAATATGGTTTGCAGGAGCGCTTGACCTTGGTGGCCACCCTACCCTATAAGCGCTTGGTGTACAAGAATACCGAGGTGAAGGTATTCAACAGAAGCGACGGCCCCGATACCACCATAACCCGCATCCACCCCGACGAAGTCCAATCGGGTCTGGCCGATTTGGAACTGCGCCTGCGCTGGCGCTTGCTGCGCAATCCGGCAGTGGTATCCCTAGCGCTGGGGGGCAAATTCCCCTTGGGCTACGACATAGATCAAGATAGCATTGGCTCCCTAGACGCGGGCGGACTTGGCTTGGGGCCGAGTCTAGTGGGTGGGGCCGACAACAAGGTTCCCTTGGGCACAGGCGAGAGGGACATCGACATGCGTCTGTTGGTAGGCAAATCGCTGTACCCTCTCCCAGGCTACTTGACGAGCGCGGTCGGCTATCGCAAGCGAGGCGGGGCTTTCAGCGACGAATTCTTCTACGGTTTAGAGGCCGGTGTCACCTATAGACGCCTGCTAGTCAAAGGCGTGGTCGAAGGAATGCGCACCATGGGCGATTGCGGT
>JAPPEF010000101.1 GCA_028875335.1 Gemmatimonadota bacterium | reverse complement strand
AGCGCACCGAGGAGGTCGATGCCATCCGCTTGCGGCCTCATCCCTATGAGTTCGCTCTCTACTACGACGTGTAAATATCGACTATCTACAAACGACACAAAGGGGCGGTGCCAGCTTGGCATCGTCCCTTTACATTTTTGGTAAGCCCACGCGATTTTCGTATATTTAGTCTGTTAAAATAAGGAGAATGTATGCCCTTCTTGACGATTCTGATGCTCGCCATTCTCCCACTCGCATCGCACGCCGAAGTAGGTCTGGAAGCGCAATACGCAGTTCAACGCGCCCTCGAACCGGTCGTCGTTGATGGCAAACTGGATGAGTTCTCGTGGGAGAGAGCGCATCAAATCAACCGCTTTGAGCGCATCCTCAACGAGTACGACGAAGTGCTCTTTCCCACGCGGGCGAAGATGTTGTGGGATAGCGATTACTTTTACTTTGCCTTCGTCTGTCAAGATGCGGACATGTGGGCTATCTACGATCAAGAAGACGATCCGATGTGGAGCGAGGAAGTCGTCGAGGTCTTCATCGACCCCGACGGCGACGGCAAGCGCTACCTAGAGCTGGAGGTCAACCCGCTCAATGCGGTCGTCGATTTGCTAATCTACTCGGTGTCGCCCGAGTGGCACTCGTCCAAAGACTGGGATATCGCCGGGCTCAAAACAGCGGTCCAAGCTTACGGCACAGTGAACGACTCGCTCGCGCTCGACTGGGGCTGGACTGCGGAAATCGCCATTCCCTGGGCCGCTATGGCAGATAGCGTCACAGGCGGTGGGCGACCGACAGCAGGCGATGTCTGGCGACTCAACCTCTACCGCATCGAACGCAAGGGCGGGCGCAATCTAAAAAGCCGCCTAAATGACCTTCCAGACTCAGACCCGCTCCATCAGCACTACCACGAGCAGACCGAGTACACGGCCTGGAGCGAGACCTACCAGCGCGGCTTTCACCACCCCGCCCGCTTTGGTGCGGTGCAATTTGCGGAATAAGCGACCATGAATAAACTCTTAGCCCTCTGTTTTTTGCTCGCCCTGCCAGCGCTGGCCGCGGCCGACGTGGAAGGTATGGTGTGGATCGGCCCGGACTTCTACATCGACATCTACGAGTACCCCAACCAGCGCGGTACCCTGCCCAAAGTCGATGTCACGTGGGGCGAAGCGGAATCGCTCTGCGCGGAACAGGGCAAGCGGCTGTGTACCGAACAGGAATGGCAGAAAGCCTGCACCGGGCCGCAGAACTTCGCGTACTCCTATGGCGAGGAATTCGAGCCGGGGCGCTGCAATACGCGCTTTGCCGTCGATGGGGTCTGGCAGCGCGGGCCGGGCCTAGCGCCCAGCGGTGCGTATGAACGCTGCACCAACGACTACGGCGTCTACGACATGATCGGCAATGTCTGGGAGTGGACCGCCTCTTGGTATTCGCGCTCCGACCGCTGGCGGATTGTGCGCGGCGGCTCCTTCTTCCACAACGTCAATCTAGCTCGGGCCGACGCCCGCTACGGGCGCTTCCTCGACTCCGACTACCGCCTCGATTTAGTGGGTTTCCGCTGCTGTCTCTCGGCGGCTCCCCCTTCGGCTGAGCTCAGGACTTCGGCGAGCTCAGTCGAGTCGTCGAAGCCCCAAACGCCGTAACGCCATGGCCATTCGCAAAGTATCGCGGATGGGGCATCCGGTGCTGCGCCAACGCGCCGCAGAGATCCCCCCTACCCAGATGCAAAGCCCCCCGATGCAGCGCTTGATCGACGACATGATCGAGACCATGATCGACTACGAGGGCATTGGCTTGGCCGCGCCGCAAGTCTTTGAACCCTTGCGACTGATCGTCCTCGGCAATCCCAACGCCGACCCCCAAGACGAGGCCGCCATTCCGCTAACCGTGCTCTTCAATCCGCAGTTTACCACCCTGTCGCCGGAGCGAGTAGACGCCTGGGAAGGCTGCTTGAGCATTCCCCAATTGCGCGGCGTCGTCCCGCGCTCGACAGCCGTCGAGGTCCAAGGCTACGATCGCGAGGGTCAAGCGGTTGAACTGGAAGCAGAGGGGCTTTTCGCCCGCGTCCTCCAGCACGAAATCGACCATCTCGACGGCGTGCTCT
>JAPPEF010000396.1 GCA_028875335.1 Gemmatimonadota bacterium | reverse complement strand
AAGACCGCATCCGCACCTTGCTCGCCGACTGCAACATTCCCCTGCGCGTGCTCCGCCCCGACGCGCTGACTCCCGACCAACAGCAAACGCTCGCCGCCGAGGGACTGATACCCTTCCCAGTCGAACGGGTCCTCCACGACACCCTCGCCACCCAATACGTGTGGAGCGGCCTGCGTCTAATTGACAATGCGAACACCATCGCCGTCCCGCGCCTCGACCAACACACCCATCTCGAATTCCTCTTGGCCGCAGCCTCCCACAGCCTGCAACAGGGGCGCAAAATGCGCGTGGCCGTCATCTCCGACTTGCCGCGCCTCTCGCCAGCCGAAGCCCTCGAAGACTACCAGAAAAAAGGGCTCATCGCCCCGGGCGGCACCGACGTGTACAGCGACTTGAAAACCCTGCTCGCCGACTATCTCTACGACGTCCGCTACATCAACCCGCGTACGCCGAGCATGCCTTCAGACGTAGATGTCTTGTTGTGGATGCAGCCGCGCCGCGACTCAGGTCCGATCCTGCTGCTGCTGAGCCAGCATCTCGCGCAGGGGGGCAAGGCCATTGTCGCCATGCAGCACTTCAACATCCAGCAGCGCCAGTACCGCGGCTCCGGGTTTCAGACGGTGTACTGGCCCCAGCCCCAATTCCAAGACCTCGACCGCTACCTGAAGCTCTTTGGCGTTGAACAACTCCGCGAAGTGCTCTTCGACCGCACCCAGTCCCACCTCGACCTAGAAACCCAAGTCAACCGCACGGCCGTGCGCGAGTACGATCCGCAAAAGGTCGCCTTGCCTTTCTTGATCCGCGCCGTCGGCCAGCACTACGACCACACCTCGCCGATCACCCGGCATCTCGGCGATCAGCTCTTTATCTGGGGAAACCGCTTTGCTCTGCACTCGTCAGAACTAAATAGCGCGGGCATAACGGCCCAAACCCTGATCTCCACCTCGCCCCAAGCCTGGGCGTACCCATGGCAGGGCGGTTGGCTGCCGCCCGAGGTATTCGCCCCGCAGACGTACCTGCCCGGCCTCCAACCCCTAGCCGCGCTGCTTACCGGGCCTTTTCCCGAGGTCGCCTTTACTGAAAGTGAGGATGGCCGCGCCACGCTCCAGCGCGTGGGCGAGCGTCCGCGACAAACGGGAGTCCTACTCTTGATCGGCTCTTCGGAGATGTTCAAAAACGAGCACTTGCTGACCCCGGGCTTTCAGCACGATCAATTCTTGCTCAATGCCGTGGCGTACAACGCTTATGGCGAGGATCTAGCCACCTTGCAGGCGCGGCGGCCGACTTCGCGCGGCTTCCCCTTCCAAAGCGCCGAGTCCAAACGTCTGTGGCGAGTGTTCGTAGTAGGCGCGGGACCTCTGCTGTTTTTGGGCTACGCCCTCTATCGCCGCACGAGGCGAACGTGATTCGCTTGCTCTGCGCACTAGGGGCCTTACTGGTCCTACTCGTCCTCGGGGAGAGCTTCCTACGCGAGCACCAGCGCACGGTGCGCCGCGCCGAAGGGGCTTTGCGCCTCTTGGCACCCGAACCGTCCTCATCAGTCGATCAGATTGAAGTCCACGCCGCCGGACGCCGTTGGCACTACGTCCGGCGCGGGAACACTTGGTATTTCCCAGCCTACCACCGTGCCTTTGTCCTCAACCGCCGCGTCGAGCACTTGCTCCAGAGTCTGCTCGCCACCCCTGCGACCTTCGTCTCGACCGAGCCTGGGGACTTGGCCCGCTATGGCCTCAGTCCGGGTAGCGTCCGCATCCACCTGCTTGACCAACAGGGGCGTCCTTTGCTAAGAGTACGCCAAGGACGTGGTGCCCCTGGGGCTCGCGCTGGGGAATCCTATGTCCAGCGCGTTGGTGCCGACAGCATCTTTCACCTCCACGCCCATCCCGTCCACGCCCTCGACACCGCACCGCCCGCGCCGATGCTCGACCGCCGCGTCCTGCCCCAAGCCTTACAGCGCAAGGGCCTCCGGCAAATCGCCTTCGCCGGCGACCCCTCCTACCCGGTGCAATCCCTCAGCCGCCAGCTAAAAGCTATGACGGCACCGGGCCCTATGATGCCGACCTACGAGTGGATCGCCTCGTCTGCGACCGATGCGGAGACCTGCCTCTCCGCGAATGTAGAAGCCTACGCCGACTTCCTCAAACGCCTGACTTGGTCGGCTTTGCACGATCCGGGCCGCACCGATGCCTTTGCACAGGCCCGCTATCTCTATCTCGAAGACGAAGAGGGTACCATAGACACCCTCGCCATTGGCACAGCCGACGACCGAGGCCGCTACCTCCGCCTCTACACCACTGGCCACGTCTTCTCCATAACGCCCGAAAGAGCCGCTCTCCTCTTCCCCACTCGCTCCGCCCTCCTCGACACGCTCTCCCAACCCTCGCCCTACCGCCAAGCCGAGCCGTTCTAGGCCACTAGCCATGCTCTATCGCAACCTGCTGCGCCACCAGTGAAAGGAGTTCATCCGCAACCCCTCTTGGAGCGGCATAAGCGTCGCCTACGCCATTTTTCTAGTTCTGCTAGCGCTGTATTTCCTATTCATCCTCGCCCTCTCAGGTGCCTTCATCGGTCATCTGCTAACTAGCCAAGATCCCGCAGCCGCTGTCGTCCGCGTAGTCAATCAACACTTATTGAGCGGTTTCTTACTCTTGTTCCTAACCCGCTTGCTCTTCCAAAACACGCCGCAGGTAAAAATTGGCCCTTATCTTCACTTGCCCATTTCCCGGCCCGCGCTAGCGCGATTTTTCTCTTTCGCGGCCTTATTCCACCTGCACAACCTATTGCCGCTGGCCTTCTTCATCCCGTTCTGGATCAGCAATCTAGCGCTAGATTACCCCCCTTTTACATCGCTGTCTTGGTTGGCGGGCATCGTGGCGGTTCTCGGTCTATCCAACTACTTGGTCATCTGCGTCCGCCTAGTCTTGATCAGACGCGCCTTGCCAGTCTGGATCTTGGGCGGTGGGGCCAGCGGTCTAATCGCGTTGGATTATTGGCAGCAGTGGGGCTATACGGGCGCGCTGTCGAGCGCAGTATTCGATTCTTTGCTAGGACAGGGCGGCCCTGTGCTGGCACTAGCCCTGCTGGCGGCGACCTGCCTGCTCTTTGGCTTGACCTGTCGCTTGTTAAAGGACCATTTGCACGACGAAGCCCCGTCCGAAAAAGGCTTCACTACTGGGTCTCAAAGTCTGCTCGACCGGCTAGCCAGCTTGGGTTCTGTCGGCCAACTGATGGCCCTAGAAATCAAACTGGCGATCCGCAACAAGCGCCCCCGACAAATCCTGTGGTCTGCCCTGATGTTTGTGCCGTTGGGGTTGATAAACCTCATGCTTTATACCCGTGGTTCATCCGACTCCACATTCCTCTACTATCTTTGGGGGTTCTTTCTCACTAGTGGCTTCGCACTCAATTACGGCCAATTCATGTTCGGTTGGGAGAGTCTTTATTTTGACGGCCATCTGGCCCGGCCGGTCAATTTACGCCACCTGCTATGGGCCAAGCTATTGCTGCTGCAAGTTTCCTGCCCGGTATTGGCGCTAGTGTGCCTGCCGTTCTTGCTGATCTTGACCCCCGAATCGCTCGTCACGTACAGCGTCTTTTTGCTCTACAATATCGGTTTCAGCACTGCTTGTATGCTTTTCTTCGCCACCATGAACCGCAAACGCCTCTATATCTCCCCTTCCTCATTTTTTAACCAGCAGGGCACCTCCCTGCACCACCTGCTAGCCATCATTCCCCTGCTAGCCCCACCCGTTATTGTGATGCTAGCGACCGACTGGGGGCCAGCATCTTTAGCTGTCGGTGGCCTGCTGTGCTGGGCACTCAGTCCTGTTTGGATTCGTTTGTTGGCCCATCGGCTGCAAAAATGCAAGTACCGCATGGCTGCCGGTTTTAGGGGGAGTACCTGAACATGCACCTACAGGCCCAAAATTTGCAAAAGCGCTACGGCTTGGCGACGGTCCTCGACCTGCCCGAACTCGATATCGACAGCGGTGCTAGCTTCGGATTGGTGGGCAATAACGGCGCTGGCAAGACCACCTTTTTGCGCCTCGTCCTCGATCTGATCCGCCCAAGCGAGGGCCAGGTACTGCTCAACGGGCAGGACGTATCCCAAGACGACGCTTGGAAGGGCTATACAGGATCCTACCTCAGCCCTGCCTTCCTAATCGACTATCTAGCGCCCATGGAATACATCCACTTCGTCGGCAGCCTGTACGGCATGAGTCCAGACCAGATAGAGGAAAAATGGGACCATCACCGCCCCTTTTTCGGCGATCAACCACTCGACGGGAGCGAGTATATCCGCAATTTATCGGAGGGCAACAAGAAAAAGGTGGGGCTTGTCGCTGCCTTGATGGTCGAGCCGCGGCTGCTGGTACTGGACGAACCCTTTGCCAATCTCGATCCGACGAGCCAAATCCGCCTCAAGGACATGCTGAAAACCCTCGACCAAACCACCGATACGACGCTCGTCATCTCCAGCCACGATCTCAACCACATCACCGAGGTCTGCCGCCGGATTGCCGTCATTGAGCGCGGCATCATCGTGCGCGATATCAGCACGGCCCCGGATACGCTGCGAGAATTGGAGCACTACTTTGCCGTCGAGGAAACGTAAAAGGTGCAGTCGCGCTCGTCGGATTCCGCTGGCTGCATACGCGGTGTCGCATGGGCGTCCACAAGGGACGCCCCTACATCAACCGGTTCGGTGCAGATGCGTAACATCAGTTCATTAAATTATGGCCCGTAGGGGGCGGTTTGAAACCGCCCCCTACCTGAGCAGCAACATCTTCTTGACTTCGCGGAACTCTTCACCCGCCTGCAAGCGGTAGAAATACATCCCCGACGACAAGCTGTGCCCGCTGTCGTTGGTCGCATCCCACTCCACGGCGTAGCGACCCGCGCTCTGATGCTCGGCAACCAGCCTCCGCACCGGCTGACCAACCACGTTATACACGGTCAACTCCACATCCGCCGCCTGCGGCAACGCATACTGGATCGTCGTGGCCGGGTTGAACGGGTTGGGGAAGTTGTCCGCCAAGGAAAAGGCCGTCGGCCGCGTCTGCAACGACAGCGACGCGGTCGCTCCGTTGGCGTCTGTAACCGTGTACGTATAGGCGGTTTCGGCTGCGGCCCTCGGCGTGCCCGCAATGGTTCGCGTAGCCGCATCAAACGTCAAGCCCGCTGGCAGGGCCGGCGACAGGCTGTATGTCAGCGGTGCGGTGCCGCCCGATGCTGCCGGCAGCACGAGGCCCTCTACGCGCTGACCAACGACGAACTCGCGAATTTCAGCCAAGTCGTGCGAGGCCGTCGGCACGACCTTACTAGCGCCGAAAAGGTCGAAAAGATCGCCAAAAGTTAGCTCCTCCTTGACCGTGATAGAAAAGGTCACTGCGATGGTGTTTTCGGCTTCGTCAATCACCGTGTAGGTGACGGTGACTGCGCCATCGGTCTTTGCCGTAGGCGTGCCCGAAATCGTCCGCGTGCCCGCGTCAAACGTCAGTCCCGCTGGCAAGCCCGAGACACTGTACCTTAGCTCGCCAGTGCCGCCCATAGCTGTCGGCAGCACGAGCGGGGGAATTGCCACGTCAACCGTGTACTCTTGATTCGCGACCGCGGCGGCAAAGCGAAAGGACGAATCCGACGAATCCGACGAATCCGGCTCGGCCGACACCGTTGGCTCCGCTGCTGGATCGCTCAGCGTGATCTCTACTCCGTCCCCTTCCAGCCCGTCAGCCACACCGATCAACCTAATGGTCTCGTTGCCCTCTGCTAAAGTATCGGCAACGGGGACGACAACAAACTGCCTCGACCCCGTTATCGAGCCGGATAGAATCACAAGCGATGCATCGGGATTGAACGACGCGGCGTAGTCCGCACCGCTCGTCGCTGTTGACCCATTATAGTCAACGGACAGGGTCACGGTTGTATCCTCTGTCAATGCCTGACCGTCCAACGTGGCGGTCACCTCAACAGAGGTCCTGCCGTCTTGCTCGTTTATCGTGTACGGCTTCACTGATAGCACGATGGACGTACTCGGCGTTTCGTCGTCGGTGATCGTGATGTCCGTCTGCGCTGAGTCACCTAATGCAGTTACCCGCACACTCAAGGACCTAGGGCCATCCATCTTATCGTTGTCAAGGGGGTTGAGAGTAATCGTCCTCGTCCCTTCGGTCTCGCCAGCGGGAATGGTGATGGCCTTATCACTAGGTAGGCGTACCTCGTAATCGACATCGCGCACGGCCGGCGTGCCCGCGCTTGGAGACACAAGATCGAACTGCGCGGTCTCATCAGCCGATGCGGCTTCCGCCAAGGTAGCTATCAGGGTGATTTCCGTCGGCCCAGCGTCCTCGCGGATGGACGAATGATTTGACACCGAAATCGCGAGCGGAGGTTTAGGAGCAACCTCGATAGTGAAGCCTAGCGCCGCGCTTTCGGGGTTTTTCGCGTCGCCATCGAGCACCGTGTAGATGACGGTGATTGCGCCATCGGTCGCGGCCGTCGGCATACCCGCAAGCGTCCGCGTGGCCGCGTCAAACGTCAAGCCTGCCGGTAGGGTCGAGACGCTGTACGTCAGGATGCCATCGCCCGTAGCTGCCGGCAGCACGACAGGAGTAATCGCCGTGCCAACCGTGGCCGACAGATCGGCGGCGGCACCTGCAAAGGTAGGTATTGTATCGCCTACCGGCAGCTCCACGCGCTTGCCAGTATCTTTCAGCGTTATCGTCGCGGTGTCGACCACGATAGGATCACCATATTCGTTTTGGGGATTGCTCGTAACCCTCAAGATGATCGTCTCATTGGGTTCCTCCGCCCCGTCGTCAATTGGGGTGATAGTGACCGTCCCCGAGCCCTGTGTCTGGCCGGCTGGAATCGTCAGGGAGATGCGAGGGTGCACATAGTCCACATCGCGTATCGCCGTACTAGCATCGGTCTGGAAGAGCAGGATCACGTCTTCGTCCAATACCTTACCTGTTAAAGTTGCAGTGATCGTAACCTCAACCGCCCCGGCGTCCTCTCTTATCTCAGTAGGATTCACTGACAGCTCAATGGACTGACTAAGCGTTTCGTCGTCGAGGATCGTGATGACCGTCTGCGCCGAACCACCTGATGCGATGGCCTGCACGCTCAAGGATCTATCGCCATCCTCCTCTTCATTATCCAATGGAGTGAACGTGAGAGTCGCCGTCCCCCTGGTATTGCCAGCCGAAATGGTGATCTCACTACTCGGAGGCAGTGTTGCTCTGTAGTCGACATCGCGCACGGCCGAGCCTGAGCCTGACATAATCCTGAACGTTACGGTCTCGTCAACCAATGAAGCTTGGTCCAAGGTAACTGTCAGCGCGATTTTCGTCTGTCCAGCATTCTCGCGGACCGAGGCAGGAGTCGCAGTCAGGCTTGTAACACCAAGGCTAGCGGTCGTTATTCTGATTTGTCCGGCAATAACATTCATGCCAGCTACATTACCCGTTAGCGTAATAATGCCAGTCCCTTGGTCCTTGGGAGTGATGGTAATCGTCGCCGTGCCCGACTCCCTGCGCCGGCGAATTTTTATCGTAGCTAGCGTCGCAGAGTAATCCGTATCGCGCCTCGCACTAGAACTGGCCTCATCAATACGCAATTGAAAAGACACATCGCTGGTCATCGCCTTTCCATCCAATTCTGCTGTCACGACGATTTCGGTTGGACCAGCCCTCTTGTTTAGCGTGGCCGGAGAAAACGTGAGGCGGATATTCTGACTCGCCTTGTCGTCGTCAATCAGCGTAATAGACGTCGAAAGGACCGGAGTAGCACCGGCAGAGCCAGAAATCGTGATGTTAAGATCATCAGCGATTCCGTCGTCTACATCATCGTCTCCTTTGAGGTCATCATCAATGGGGATGAAGATGATCGTCCCCGATGCCCGACTCTGGCCCTGCCGAATAATAAGAGTGGGTAGATTTATATTGAAGCGACTGTTGAGACCAGCCGTGCTTGGTGTCAAGTTCACATAGATATCATTAAGCACATTAGCTAATTCATCAGAATCGTCGTAATTTTTGGCTGTCACTGTGATTTCGGTCCTACCGGCTTCCTCGTGCACCCTCTCCCTGTCCACAGATAGCCGAATTTCCGCCGCCGCCACGGGAGTCCATCCCAACACCAAACCGGCGGCCAAGAGCCAAGGCACATCGGCCAAACACCGCGTGAATAATTTCGTGCGTATCACAACACAACCTCCTAAAGAAAATATGAGACCTGGATTAGAAACGGCATATTCTAACCTTGACGGAAGAAACTATTTAAAAATGCAGGATAAACGAAATATATGCTACTGCCCTGCCCAACTGACGCAGAGAAGAAAAGAAAAGTCCAGTAGGGGGCGGTTTGAAACCGCCCCCTACTTCAGCAGCAGCATCTTCTTGACTTCGCGGAACTCGCCGCCCGCCTGCAAGCGGTAGAAATACATCCCCGACGACAAGCTGTGCCCCCTGTCGTTGGTCGCGTCCCACTCCACTGCGTAGCGACCCGCGCTCTGATGCTCGGCAACCAGCCTCCGCACCGGCTGACCAACCACGTTATACACGGTCAACTCCACATCCGCCGCCTGCGGCAACGCATACTGGATCGTCGTGGCCGGGTTGAACGGGTTGGGGAAGTTGTCCGCCAAGGAGAACGCTTCCGGCCGCGTCTGAACCACTGCCTTCGCCGCTCCGGGGTCGCTTATCGTGATCTCTACATCGTCGCCCTCCAGCCCGTCAATCGTCCCGATCAGCCTGATGACCTCGTCGCCCTCCTCCTCATTGTCGGCGACAGGGAGGATAGAAAAATCCATCGTCCCCGTTATCGACCCAGCCGGAATCTCAATCACAGGAGTAAATAGCGCGGAGTAGTCCAAATCGCGCTGCGCCGTGGATTCGTTATCAATGGTCACTCTCACGGTCGCGTCCTCATCCAACGCCTTGCCGTCCAACGTGGCGGTCACCGTAATAGTGATCAAACCGGCATTCTCATCCAACGTGCTCGGATCTGCCGACAGTTCGATAGCCGTACTCGGCGTTTCGTCGTCTCTGATCGTGATGTCCGTCGATAGGGCCGCGCCGGTTGATACCAGCGTAGCCTGCACGCCCAAAGCCTTTAGGCCCTCTTCAGCATCATCGTTGATCGGAGTGATAGTCAGCGTCGCCGTCCCCTCGGTGGTACCGGCCGGAATGGTGATAAGCGCCTCCAGTACCACCGTGTAGTCCACATCTCGCACCGCCTCCGTCCCCTCACTTGGAGCCACGATAACGAACCGCACGCTCTCGTCAGCCGTTGAGGCGGCCTCCAAAGTAAACGTCAGTGAGACTGCCGTCGCCGCAGCGTCCTCGCGGATCGCTGCCGGCACCGCCGTCAGTCCAGCAGCCGCAACCTCAGCTGCTAGAGCAGAATTGACCGTGATAGAGAAAATCAGCGTGGCCGTGTCGTCGCCGCTGTCTGTCACCGTGTAGGTGACGGCAAGCGCACCGTCGGTCGCTGCAGTAGGTGTACCCGCAAGCGTCCGCGTGGCCGCGTCAAACTCCAAGCCCGCTGGTAAAGCTGAAACGCTATATATAAGCGGCGCGTCGCCATCTGATGCCTCCGGCAGTACCAAGTCGGCAATCGCCGTACCAATTGCGTACGTCTGGTCGGCGATAGCAGCGTCCGTAGCAAAGGAAGGCGCACCACCCACGCCGGTGTCTTGCAGCGTGATGTCCACCGTGCTGACCGTCAGCGTGACATCCTCCTCGTCAGCATATTGGGCAGTAATTTGATTGTTGGCATCCGGCACAGTCAGCCTGATGGTCTCGTCGGCCTCCACAGTCTTGTCGTCAGTCGGGGTAATGGTGAACGTCGTCGTCCCCGACGCCGCATCGGCCGGAATCGTCAGCGAACGCACGGTTGCCGAGTAGTCTACATCGCGCATCGCCGCCTCATCGTCGTCATTCACCACGCCGTCGCCATTAATATCTGCATCAATGGTCAAGAGCATGACCACATCACTGTCGAACACCTTCCCGTCCAACGTTCCGGTCACGATAACATCGGTCGTACCGGCCCCTTCGCTTATCGCAGCCGGAGCCGCCGTCAGCCAGATATTCATGCTGTTCGAGTCATCGTCAACAAGCACTATCGTTCTAGTCGCCAATACGTCGCCGACCCTAATCTGTATATAGATCGTCCCGCGCTGAGCTGCATCAGTGTCGTTCTTGGGAGTGATGGTAAACGTCGTCGTCCCCTCGGTAGCACCAGCCGGAATGGTGAGCGACTCACCAAAGATCAGCTTGTAATGCACATCGCGTAGCGGAGTCTCCGTCACCGTATCACCAGACGGCAAAACAGCACCGGCTGGCAAAACCGAGAGATTCACCGTCTCGTCCCCGACCAAGGCCTCCGTCAAGGTGACGGTCAGCTCAATCGTCGTCTCACCCGCGTCCTCGCGAACCCTCTCCTGACTGAGCGTAATGGCATCGGCCGTGGCTGCGACCTCCTTCTTTAGTGCTATATCCACGGGATTAAGCGTTAGCCCATCATCTGCAATCTGTATCCCCGCCGCGTCCGTATCCTTATCAGGAGACTCTATCCGGATCGTACCAGGCAACTGCTTCTTGGGGGTGATGGTAATCGTCGCCGTCCCCGACACCGACCTTCGCGAAATCGTCAGCGTCGCCAGCGTCACCGTGTAGTCCACATCGCGCAGTGCCTCGCGATTGTCCTTGGTCGCATCGGCCTCGTCCATATCGCCATCGTCATCCGTATCGGTGTTGGGGTCGCTCGTCAAGTTGGGATGATTGCCAATGACCAAGGAAAAGCTCGTATCCTCGTTTAGAACCTTGCCATCCAAGGTGGCCGTCACCGTGATGTCGGTCGCGTCGTCGAACCTAGTTAGCTCGGCAATATCCACCGACAGATCGATGTTTTGGCTATCCTTGTCATCGTCAATTAGCGTAATTGTCGCCGATTCAACCGTTTTATCGCCACCAGCATTGCCGCTGATATCGATGGGAAGATCTTCGTCGATGATATCGTCATTGATGGGAGTGAAGGTGAGTATCCCCGTTGCTTTCTTCTCGCCAGCCGGAATCCTGAGAGTGGTTAGCTCTATGCGGAAGCGAGTATTAAGCCCCTCAGTGGAGACACTCAAGAGTACAGACGTATCCGCATCTACCGCAGTATCATCCGCAACTTGAACGGTCACCTCGACCTCGGTTTCACCGGCGTCCTCGCGCACACTCGCAGGATTCACCGACAGTTTCAAGTCCGCCTGCGCCGCAGCCTCCCCGGCCCACCCCAACGCCAAGCTAGCAGCCAGCAGCCAAGGCACACAGACCAGACGCTGCATCAATAACTTTGTATGTAGCATTACTCGGTCTCCCCGAAAAGAGTGGTTGACTGTTGGTTTGTAATATAAGAAATGGGGTCTCAAACCGCAGTTTGAGACCCCATTTCATTAACGCGCTATGTAATGATTGCTACTTGAGCAGCAGCATCTTCTTGACTTCGCGGAACTCTTCACCCGCCTGCAAGCGGTAGAAATACATCCCCGACGACAAGCTGTGCCCGCTGTCGTTGGTCGCATCCCACTCCACGGCGTAGCGACCCGCGCTCTGATGCTCGGCAACCAGCCTCCGCACCGGCTGACCAACCACGTTATACACGGTCAACTCCACATCCGCCGCCTGCGGCAACGCATACTGGATCGTCGTGGCCGGGTTGAACGGGTTGGGGAAGTTGTCCGCCAAGGAAAACGCTTCCGGCCGCGTCTGCAACGACAGCGACGCGGTCGCTCCGTTGGCGTCCGTAACCGTGTACGTATATACGGTTTCGGCCGCGGCCCTCGGCGTGCCCGCAATGGTTCGCGTGGCCACATCAAACGTCAAGCCCGCTGGCAGGGCCGGCGACAGGCTGTACGTCAGCGGTGCGGTGCCGCCCGATGCTGCCGGCAGCACGATGCTCTCCACGCGCTGGCCAACGACGAACTCGCGGATTTCAGCCAAGCCGTCGTGCGAGGCCGTTGGCACGATCTTACCGGAGGAGCCGAAAAGGTCGAAAAGATCGCCGATCACCAGCTCCGCATTGACCGTGATGTTGAAGGTCAACACCGCGGCGCTCCCGCCGCTGTCGATCACCGTGTAGATGACGATGACCGCGCCGTCGGTCGCTGCCGTAGGCGTGCCCGAAATCGTCCGCGTGGCCGCGTCAAATGCCAAGCCTGCGGGCAGGGCCGAGACGCTGTACACCAGCGGTGCCGTGCCGCCCGATGCTGCCGGCAGCACAAGCGGGGTAATCGTCGTCCCAGCGGTGTACGATTGGTCTGGGATCGCGGTGTTGGCAGCGAAGGCGAGGGACGAATCACCCGGATCACTCGGATCACCCGGATCAGGCGTCATCGGTGCTTGGTCGCTCAGGGTGATCTCTGCCTCATCTCCCGCCAGCCCGTTAACTACACCGATCAGCTTGATGGTCTCGTTGCCCTCCACTAGATCGTCGTCGATTATGCGGATCGCAAACTGCGTGGACCCCGTTATCGAGCCGGCTGGAATCACAATCAGCGGATTGAATAGCGCGGCGTAGTCCACATCGCGCGTCGCCGTTGACGTACCATCAATGGCTATTACCACAGTTGCGTTCTCTCCCAACACCTTCCCGTTCAACGTGGCGGTCACCGTAATATTAGCCTCACCGCTTCCCTCAACTATCGCGTGCGGATTCACCGACAGCGAGATGGCCGTACTCGGCGTTTCGTCATCGACGATTTTGATGTCCGTCATTAGCGTCGCACCAGAGGCGAACGTAGCCTGCACACCTATTGCTCTCAGGCTGTCCACCGCGGTGTTGTTAATGGGGGTGAAGGTGAGGATCGTCGTCCCAACGGTAGCACCAGCCGGAATGGTGACGATCGCCCCCAAGGATGCAACGTAGTCCACATCGCGCACGGCCGGCTTGCCTTCGCTTGGAGCAACAACCGTGAACGTCACGGTCTCAGTTGCGGCCTTGGCAGATGCCAAGGACACGGTCAACGCGATTTGCGTCGTCGCAGCGTCCTCGCGAATCGCCGAAGGAGTCGCCGTTAGCTGCGCATCGGCAACCGGGGGCGGCATCTCACCTTCTTCGACCGTGATGGAGAAGATCAACGCGCTGGCGTTCCTGTCGCTGTCGATCACCGTGTAGATGATGGTGACCGCGCCGTCGGTCGCTGCCGTAGGCATGCCCGAAAGCGTCCGCGTGGCCGCGTCAAACGCCAAGCCCGCCGGTAGAGTCGAGACGCTGTACGTCAGAGGTGCAGTGCCGCCCCTAGCTTCCGGCAGTACGAGCGCGTCTATCGCCGTTCCAACCATGTACGATTGGTTGGCAATCGTATCCGCGGCAGCGAAGGTCGGGCGCGTCGGATCCTGCGGCTCAGGCGGCACCCCGGCCGCGCTGGAATCTTTCAGCGTTATCGCCACTGGAGAGACTATCAGCTCCTGGATGTCCCCATCTTCATCTATAGCTCTGGGGTTCCCCAAACTCCGCAAGCCGATCTTCTCGTCGCCTTCCGTCCTGCTGTCGGCGAGGGGCGTGATGGACAGCGTCGTCGTCCCTTGTGTTGCGCCGCCTGGGATCACCAAAGGGCTAAGGACGGCTGTGTAGTCTAAATCGCGCGTCGCCGCCTTATCATTCTCATCCACCTTGCCATCGTTATTAATGTCGTCACTAATGACCAAGTTCACGACCACGTTATCGCCGAAGACCTTCCCCTGCAAGGTGCCGGTCACTGTAACTGCGGTCGGACCTGCTCCCTCGGTTATCTGGGTTGGACTCACCTCTAGCGTGATCGAATCGCTCGTCGTGTCGTCGTCGGTAATCAGGATTCCCGTGCTGAAGAGTGGGTTGTTGCCAACCCTCGCATTCACCATGAAAGCCCGGGGATCATCCTTGTTGTTGTTGTTCCTCGGGGTGACAGTCATCGTCGTCGTCCCCTTGGTCTCGCCCTTCGGGATGATGAGCGGCTCCACGATCACAGAGTAATCCACATCGCGCTGCGCCGCCACAGCACCTATGAAATCGTCACCCGGAATGTCGCTGTCGTCCGAAATAGTGAACTGCACTACTTCGTCCGTCACCAAGGCGTTTTGCAAGGTAACTTCCAGCGTGATCACCCTCGGCCCAGCGTCTTCGCGGATCGAGGAAGGCGTTGCTGTCAGCCCTGTAATCGCTTTAGCGGGATCACCTGTTAGCTCGATTGACGCACCATTAACCGTTATCGTACGTCCATCAACTGTCGGGTCTTGCTTAGTATAAACCCGAATGATGCCGGTTCCTACGTTCCTAGGAGTAATGGTAATCGTCGTCGTCCCCGATATCCTGCGGTCTGGAATGGTTATCGGGGTCATCGTCGCATGGTAATCTGTATCGCGCGCCGCACTACCCTCAAAACCCTCATCAATACTCAGGGCAAAGCTCAGGTCGTCTCGCAGCGTACTTCCATTTAGGGTGGCCGTCACGACGATATTGGTCGCACCATCACTCTTGCCTATACTGGCATCGGAGAATGAGAGATTGATCTCTGTACTTAGCTTGTCGTCGTCAATTAGCTCAATCTCCGTACCCCCGACGCTCCCAGCACCGGCCCTACCTTCGATTGTGATCGGAAGATCATTGTTTTCGACCGCATCATCAATAGGAGTGAAGGTGATCGTCCCCTCCGCCTCATTCTCGCCTTTCGGAATCCTGAGAGTGGGCAGCGTTATGAGGAAGCGGCTGTTGAGATCGGCAACGGATTCTGCTCCGAGACTCAAGGCTACATACGTATCCACCGTCACTGTGTTGGGTGTTTTGGCTCTTACCGTGATAATGGTCGCCCTGGCGTCCTCGCGCACGCTACTAGGATTCACTGTTAGGGTGATTGCGTCGTCCGACGCATCGTCTTCGATCGTGCCCGTCGCCATCGCGGTCCCAAGCGTGGCGGGGGCCGACGGGTTCGACAGCGTCAGCGTGAAGGTCTCGTCCTCCTCGTTCAAGAGGTCATTGGTTGTCGGTATAGACACCGTCCCAGACCCCTCACCCGCAGCAATAATCAGCGTACCCGACGTCGCCGTGAAGTCGGCACTAGTCGCCGTGCCGAACGCGGTCTCGTAATCCACCGTCACGGCTTGCCCACTCACCGGCGACAGCGTCACTGGAAAGTCCACATTATTGCCTTCCACGCCCCTCCCGGGGCCCACGCTCAGCGACGGCGGAGTCTCGTCGTCTGTGATCTTGCCCTCCGCTACCGCGTCGGTGGAGATCAGCGTGGCACCCACCGGGTTCGACAGCATCAGCGAGAAGGTTTCGTTCGGATCGTAGACATTGTCTTGTGTGGTGAGCACAGGCACTGGCTTAGACGTCTCACCCACGGCAAACGTCAACACACCCGACGTCGCCGTGAAGTCGGCACCAACGCCATCGGCAGAACTGGTCGCCGTGCCAGGCACGGTCATGTAAGACACCGTCACCGTCTCGGTGCTCACCGGCCGCGATAGTGTCACCGTGAAGTTCACCAGACCGCCTTCTGTGCCCTCCGTGTTGGCCACGCGTAACGACAACGGAGCGTCGTTGTCTTCGATCGTGCCCATCGCCGTCGCGTCGAGCAGCGTTGCGTTCGTCGGGCCCGACAGCGACAGCGTGAAGGTCTCGTTCGGCTCATCGACAGTGTCGTGTGTGGTCTGCACAGGCACCATCTTAGATTGCTCATTCGGCTGGAAAGTCAGCATACCCGACGTCGCCGTGAAGTCGGCACTGGTCGCCGTGCCAGGCGTAGTCGCGTAAGCCACTGTCACGAGTCCCCCCGTCTTCCCCGCCAGCGTCACCGTGAAGGTCACCGGACCGCCTTCTGGGCCGCTCACGTCGGCCACGCTCAGCGACGGCAGGTCGTTGTCTATGATCGTGCCCAGCGCCGTCGCGTCGAGCAGCGTTGCGTTCGTCGGGTCCGATAGCACCAGATTGAAGGTCTCGTCCTCCTCGCCTAAGATATCCTGAGTTGTCGGCACACGCACCGTCCCTATCGTCATACTCGCACTGATAGTCAGCATACCCGACGTCGCCGTGAAGTCGGCATCAAGGCCATTGGCGGAACTGGTCGCCGTGCCGTCCGAGGTCGCGTAAGACACCACCACGTCTTGCTCACTCACCGACGACAGCGTCACCGTGAAGCTCAACACATTGCCTTCCCCGTCTGTCGCATCGGCTACGCTCAGCGTCGGCGAGAGGTCATCGTCTAAGATCGTGCCCAGCGCCACCGTGTCGACCCTCGTCGGCTGCAATTCAGAATTCGTTGGTACTGTCAGCCGCAGGATGAAGGTCTCGTCCGCCTCGTCGACGACGTCATGAGTTGTCTGCACGATCACCGTCCCCGACGTTCTACCCGCAGGAATAGTCAGTGCAACGGCGGAGGCGGCCGTGAAGTCGGCATCAACGCCATTGCCGGAACTGGTCGCCGTGAGGTCCTCTGGGTTCGGGTCCACGGTCGAGTCCTCGGTCGAGTAAGTCAAACTCAGAGGCTCTGTGCTCACCGTCCCCGACAGTGTCACCGTGAAGATTATCGGACCGCCTTCCGTGCCCCTCGCGTCGGCCACGCTCAGCGACGGCGGGGCATCGTCGTTTAGGATCGTGCCCGTCCCAGTCACATTCGAAATATTGAGCGCCGCGGGCTGCGCGCCCGTCAGCGACAGCGTGAAGGTCTCGTTCTCCTCGTGCAAGTTATCCTGATTTGTCTGCACATACACCTTCTGAATCGACTGACCTGCATAGAAAATCAGCGTACCCGACGTCGGCGCGAAGTCGGTACCCGCGTCCGCCTGGTCGGCGATTTCCGCGGTCGCGTAAGACACCGTCACCGTCTCTGTTTGCTGCGGTGCCAGCGCCACCGTGAACTCCATAATAGAGCCCTCCAACGCGTAACCAGGGTATACTGTCAGGGTCTGCGCCTCAGCCTCCTCGGCTCCCCCCAACACCAAACCGACGGCCAGCAGCCAAGGCACGTACGCCAATCGCCGCAGCAAAAACTTTGAATATCGTAGCATTACTCTACCTCCCCAAGTTAAGAGTAATTACTGATGATTTAGAATGTGGGAGCTAGGGCCTCGCGTTGAAGTTGGAGACCCTAGCTCACTGATTTGCTTTACTGCAGATGCTACTTGAGCAGAAGCATCTTCTTGGTTTCGAGGAATTCACCGCCCGCCGCCAAGCGGTAAAAATACATTCCCGAGGACAAACTATGCCCGGTGTCGTTCGTCGCGTCCCACTCCACGACGTAGCGACCCGCGCTCTGATGCTCGGCAACCAGCGTCCGAACCGGCTGACCGAGGATGTTATAGACCATCAATTCCACGTCCGCCGCCTGCGGCAGTGAATACTTGATCGTCGTCGCTGGGTTGAACGGATTCGGATAGTTGCTCGCCAACGCGAACACCGCCGGACGCGTCTGCAACTGTACCGGCACCGGCAGCGCCAAGCGATTGAAGCCAAACGCGCTGTCATACGTCTGGTTGTCGGTAATTTCAATGACCGTATGCTCGATCTCCGTCGTCGGACGGAACACCAAGCTCAGCGCCAACTCGCCGTCGAAGACAATGTCCCCGTGGGCGACCAGCGCCAATTTGCCTTCTTCGTCGCTCAGCACCTGCGGCGCAGCCAACGCGCTGCCACCCAGCGGCTGATCGGTCAGCACCTGGACGAACTCCAGCTTGTCGGCCTCATACGCCACCTGCAAGCCATAGCCCTTGATCGCGGCGAAGTCTGCCAAGCGCACGTCGAGGACAAAGTCCTCACCCACACTCGGCAGCGCCGTCCGCGCGTCCAGATACATCCGCGCATCCGCATTCAAACCAGCGAAAAGGGGCACGCGCTTACCCGCCGCCGCCGTGCTGCGACCGAAGTTGTCGGCAAAGACGAAGAAATCCTCAAAGTCAGTCTGCGCGCTCGGCGCTAGATCGAACGCCGGATCAAACCCGGCGTCTTCTGCGGTCAAACCGAAGTTGTCTGCGAAGATGAAGAAGTCGTCGAAACCGATGCGGTTGTCAGTACCGAACAGGCCGAACAGCGCACGCCCTTCGCTATCTACCGCGAGGTTGCGCACAGCCATCGCCGTCTGCTCGATGTCGGAACCCGCCTCATTGTCCGAGTTGTAGGGCCGCACCTGATAGGTGTAGCGCACGCCGTTGAGCGCCGTCTCATCGACAAAGGACGCAACCCCGGCATCAACCTGCGCGATCCTGGTGAACTCGTCTTCGCCCGCCGCGCGGCGATAGATGTTGTAGCCATAGACGCCGACAACCGGCTCAGCCGCAGCCGGGCCGACAGCTCCAGCAACAACCCCCTGCAAGACCCGGTCCGACGGCGAGAGCGTCCACGTCAGGACGATGCGGCTACCCTGATCGTTGGGCGCATCCAACACGCTGAGCGACGGCACAGCTTCCAGAGGCGGCAGCACCACCTCAATGCTGAACGGCAGCGACGCCCTGGCATTGGCACCATCTGTCACGGTGTATATGTGCTCCGTGGCAGGAGTCACCACCAGCGGCGTACCCGAGATCGTTCGCGTGGCCGCGTCAAATGTCAAGCCCACAGGCAGAGCTGGCGCGAGGCTGTAGGTAAACGGCGGCGTGCCGCCGGTAACTTCCGGCAGCATCCCTGGCTCAATCGCCGTGCCAACCTCATACGTCAGGATTCCAACCTGGCGTTCATCGGCCAAGGCGGTATGAGCACCGAGAAAGAGACCGCTTGCTAGAAGGGCTAGCAAGACAACAGTCGATAACGTTCGCTGCATGGTTTTCTCCTTAATTTAATGTTAGCGGGCTCTTGCTCGACGAAGCGCACCAGCAAGCGCTTGGCCCTTGACGGCAGCCCTAAACTATTTCCTTATTTTTGATTCTCATTAATATCTCATCAATAAAGATAATAATAACAAGCATTTTTTCGCAATCTGAGAGTCTCATGGTCATCGACGTCCACAGCCACGCTTGGCAGTACCCCGAGCATTTCACCGACCAATTTCGCCAACAAGCTACCCAAGTGGCCAAAGCCAACGAGTCCCTCGACTTAACCATAACCTATGCCGCCTATCGCGCGGGCGCGCAAAACTGCGACAAGACCATCGTCTTCGGCGGCAAGGCCCGGCGTTCCGGCGTCTGGGTTGACGACCGCTATGTCGCCGATTACGTCGCCGCTCACCCGGAAACACTCATCGGCTTCCTCTCGCTGGACCCCACTCAAGACGGCTGGGAGCAAGAAATGGCCTACGGGCACCAAGAACTCGGCCTCAAGGGAATCAAGCTGCTCTCCATGTACGCCGGCTTCTATCCGCACGACCAAAGCCTCGACCCGCTGTGGCACTACGCCGCCGAGCACGACCTGCCCGTG
Organism: Gemmatimonadota bacterium; assembly: GCA_028875335.1. The sequence continues at coordinate 573 of JAPPEF010000396.1, read as the reverse complement.
CTGCTGCACACCGGTACCACCTTCGTCGCCCAAGCTCTGATCGACTGCACCTTGCCGCGCCATCTCGACCCAGTGGCCATCCGCTTCCCACAGGTCAAGATCATCATGGCCCATCTAGCGCATCCTTATGAGGGTGAGTGCGTAGCTGTCATCCGCAAACATCCCAACGTGTACGCCGACATAAGCGCCCTCCACTATCGGCCTTTCCAGCTCTACCACAGTCTGATGCTGGTGCAGGAATACGGCGTCTGGCACAAGTTGCTCTTTGGCAGCGACTACCCCTTTACGACGATCGACGCCTCCATTGAGGGTCTGTACGGATTGAACACAATGCTCGATGGCACGGCCCTGCCGCGCTTGGACGAACGCGAGATCGACGCCTTAATCCACCGCGACAGCCTCGACATCTTGGGGCTTTAAGGCTTGCGTCAGATCGTTTTTCCTCTTACATCCTATTCTATCTTCCCACACACCCACCTCTTCCCCAAAGGAGTCGCTCTATGAAGCGCTTACTCTTTAGTGCGTTGTCCCTCGTCCTCGTCGGCGCACCTGTGGTGGCTGATGACGAAGCGG
>JAPPEF010000184.1 GCA_028875335.1 Gemmatimonadota bacterium | reverse complement strand
GCGACCTCGGTCTTGTTGCCGTTGGACGTGAACACGAGTCCGTATTTGGCCGCTAAGCCGGAGAGCACATCGGCAAAGCGGATGCGCGCCTGCACGTTCTCATCCACCAACCGAGTGTACTCGCCCTGACCCACGGAAAATTCCGCATCCTGCACGAGAGCGGCGACGGCCTCGTACAGCGATTCGATCGGGCAGCAAAGGTAATCGACGCCCAGCGCGGTGCACAGCGAGCGGGCATTGTCTTGGGTAACCGCGGCGTTGAAGCGCGTCGGCATGTTGACCGCAAACACGCGCTCTGGGCCAAAGGCGCGCTCCAGCAGACAGCAGACCACGCTGGAGTCCACGCCGCCGCTCGTCGCAATGAGGAACTTACTCTCCGCACCGCGCACATCGTCCAAGTGCTGCAGCCCGGTGAGGATGCCCGCGTACTGGGCTGCGATTTCGCTTTGGGGCGGCGCGACCTCGGCGCGGCCCGTGAGCACGAGCTGTTCCCGCCACGGACGCGCGCGGCACGCAATGTCCCCGCTGGCCGCGTACGCCGTGCTGTCGCCGTCAAACACAATGATGTTCTTGCCGTTGTTTTGCGCCCCAACTTGGTTGACGTAGAAGAACGGCAAGGGCGAGCGCGCCAATATCTGGCGCACCACGCGGTTGCGCTTGTCGCTTTTTTGCCAAGTAAAAGGCGAGGACGAGAGGTTGAATACGGCCTTAGCGCCACGGCGGCGATACAGCGCGAGCGTGTCGAGGGGCTCGCCGCTGTGGCAGTAATCCTCGCACCACATGTCCTCGCACAGTTGCACACCAAAGCCAAAGGACCGCCCGTCTTGGAGCCGCACCTTGTACGGGTGCAACCAGTCCTCCAGCGGCCGGCCCTCGGCCTCAGCTAGGTGGCGCAGCGAGAAGAAGTGCCGGTCGTCGTCAAAAAATCGGTAGTTGGGATGCAGAGTCTTGGGGTGAACGCCGCAGGGGAGCCCGGCGGGCACGGCTTCGCGCACCACATATTCGCCGTTGGAACACGCATAGACGGCATTGTACTTGCGCCGCCGTCCATCCTGACCCTTGTGGACGGGGTCCACCGCCACATTGCCAAAAACTACGGTTAACTCGTCGCTAGCCCGACAAATCTCGTCGCTATACGCAGCAAAATCCTCCACGTAAGCGTCCATCTCCCACAAGTCGCCGAGGATATAGCCGCTGATACACAGCTCGGAAAACACCACAACCTCAGCGCCAGCCTCCTGCGCTTGCGCGATAAAGGCCAGCATCCGCTCCGCATTCAGGTCGGGCCGCCCGGGCTTGACCTCCATCTGCACCAAGGCGATTGCGGGCAGACCCATCAGGCCATCACGGGGACCCGCGCCTGATGGATGCACTCGGCCAACAGCGGCACGCCCTCGCGGACCGCCTCCAGCGAGGCAAAGCCAAAGGCGAGGCGTATGGCCGGCACGTCCTCGCGCCGGATGTGGAAACCCTGCCCCCTCGCCACCACAATGCCGCGCTCAGCGCACAAAGCCATGAGACGATCGCGATCCACATCTTCGGAGAACTCGATCCAAATGAACATGCCGCCCACCGGCCGCGACCACGTGCACAAATCGCCCGCGTTTTCTTCGAGACCGGCGAAGACTGCGTCGCGCTTTTCTTTTAGGATGGCATTGGTCTCTGCTAGGTGCTGCCACAGCCGGTCGCGGAATAGGGCCGCGCAGCTAGCGGCCGCCAACAAGCTATTGCCCCCGTCGTAGCGGCGGTCGAGAATCCGCCCCAGCATGGGCGGCCGAGCCAACAAATAGCCCAACCGCACACCAGGCCCCAAAATCTTGGACAGCGAGCCGATGTACAGGACGTCGGGGCTGTCGTCGAGCGCGTAGAGCGCCGGCTCTTCCGGCCCCTCAAAATGCACGTCGCCGTAGCAGTTGTCTTCCACCACAATGGTATCGTAGTAGCGCGCTACTTCGAGCAGTTCGAGGCGGCGCTGCCTCGGCATGACCGAGCCGGTGGGATTCTGGTAGGTCGCCAAGGTATAAATAAAGCGCGGCGGGGTACCCTTGCGGCGCAAATCCGCCAAAACGTCGGCCAGCGCATCAACGCGCATGCCCTGCTCATCGAGCGGCACCCCGACCAACTCAGCCCCCAACCGCTTGTACGCGCCAATCGTCCCGGAATACGTCAGTTCCTCGGTGACGATTACGTCCCCCGGCCCTTCCATCAGCGCCTCGGCTACCAGCGTAACCGCCTGCATGGAGCCGTTCATCAGCGCGATGTGGTCCGCGGATACGTCAATGCCTTCGCGCTTGGATTCGCGCATGGCCATGACCTCGCGCAAGCCCTGATGGCCCATGTCGCCGGGATAGCTCACTAGCGTCGCACCCAACTCGCGCACGGCCTCGCTCGCGGCCTCGGCCAGCGCCTCCGTGGGGAACGAGCCGGGATCTGTGCGTCCACTGCCAAAATCGTATGTGCTCATAACATGCTCCTTTTAGAGTTCCAATCGCTTGAGCCGGGGATTTTCAGTAAGCCCCGGTATCCGTCCCCGCTTGGCCACGGGACAACCATCTACTTCCTTAATGTCCGCAGTAAAATCAATCGCCGCGGCGGCACTAATCGCACTACCGACCCCAAAGGCGTCCACCGGTGCCCCTGCCTCCCGAAAATAGCTGATGCGCTCGGCGTCCAAACCGCCGGAGACCGCGATCTTTACATGGCTATGCCCGGCTTGGTCGAGCCGCGCGCGCACCTCCGCGACCAGTTCAGCCGTGACCCGGCCGCGCTCGCTGGGGGTGTCCAGCCGCACGCCCCACAGCTTCTCGCCTAGGGCCTCGGCCAGCCGCAGGCTTTCTTCGGCTTCGTCCTTAAAGGTATCAACCAGTGCAATTCGCTCGACCTCGGCGTCGATATGACAGTCAAATGCCTCAGCCGCCTTGAGCGTATCACCAAGACACAAGATCAGGGCATGGGGCATAGTCCCGGTTGCCTCAATACCAGCGAGGGCAGCCCCTTGCGGAGTGGCGCATCCAACGCACCCCCCGACGATGGCCGCGTATTCCATCCGGGCGCTGACTTCCGGGTGGATGTGCCGAGCGCCAAAGCTGATGATCGGCACCCCATCGGCCTCAGCCACGCACTCCGCCGCGGCCGTGGCCCATCCCGTCTCGCTGCTGAGCATCCCCAACAGCGCCGTCTCGTATAGCCCGAACTGCCGGTAGGGCGCGCGAATCCGCAATACGACTTCGCGCGGCTCGATCCAATCCCCTTCGTCCAAGCTCCACACCTCTGCCTCCGCATCGAGCACCTGCCGCAAGAGGGCCTGCGCCTCGCGCATACCGCAGAGCAGGGCGTGCCGCCGAGTAAACACCTCCATCGCCACAACCGGATTGAGCTGCTCAGCCGCGAGGATGTCGCAACTGCGGCGGAAGTAAATATCCGCGTTGTCGCCCGCCAGCGTCGCAGCCGAGGGCGCGTATGGGGCGCGCTCTACCATCAGCGATTGGTAACCTGTGCCCCGAGGATTTTTTCTATATGCCCCAAGGCCCATTCGTGTTGTTGGGGATCAAAGCTGGCCACACAATCGGCCGGGACTTCGACCGGATAGTCGCGATTGCGCAGCCCGGCCACAGTGTGCAGGACGCAAATATCCGTGCAATCCCCCATCACCACGACCTTGTCCGGCGCTAACTCATCCAACATCGCGGCCAACTCGGTCTCGAAAAAAGCGCTGTAGCGCCGCTTCTTGACAATCTGCGCGTCTTGAGCCAACGGTGCCAGTTCGTCAATGATGTGCTCCTCCTCGCTGCCTTCGATACAGTGCGGAGGAAACATCTCAAACTCGCGGTCGTCTGCAGTATGGCTGTCCTGGGTAAAAAACAGCGCGGCCCCAGCGGCCTTTTCGCGCTCGACCCGCGCGGCAATTCGCGGGATGATCTCCCGTGCGTGATCCCCGCAGTAGAGCGTCCCGTCTGGACGCATAAAGCCGTTCTGCATATCCACGACAATCACGGCATTAGCCATCGCCTAGTCCTCCTATCCGCAAAAATATAGCAATCCAGAATGATTTGAACGATTCGTGTAGGGGGCGGTTTCAAACCGCCCCCTACAATGCGTAACGTCAGTTAGAATTCAAACCGGCTCAAGCCGATCCCCCACGAGCCGCCGATAGTAACACCCCAACCGCGCCCGACTATCTGCGTCCACGGTGTGGCAGGCTCCCTCCCCTTTGAGCCGGACGCGATACAACAGCGAATTTTGCTCGCAGTTGACGCGGATTTCGACCAGTTCGAGTACATTGCCCGAGGTCGCGCCTTTGACCCACAATTCGTTGCGCGACGTGCTCCAAAACGCGGCTATGCCCTCGCGCCGCGTATAGTCGAGCGCCTCTTCATTGGCGTACCCCACGATCAGCACCTCGCCGCTATCCACATCCTGCGCCACCACCGGCACCAATCCCTCGCCACAGGCCGCGGCCCGCTGCAACTTGCCAAAATCCAAGGCCAACTGCTGCCCTTCCTCCACTTCCTCGTGCGTCATATGCGCTCGTTCAACCACGGCAATCTCCCATTGTCAAATCCCTTTTAACTAGCCTTGCCTCCCCCTCCAAGTCAAGCCTATATTCCCCGCCCGAAAGGACAAAACCCTATGCTTCTCGACACTGCCTACGAAATCGCCACCTCCAACATCCGCTTCGGCCCGGGCACCACCAAGGAGATCGGCATGGATCTCAAGGACCGTGGGCTGCAGCGGGTCATGGTTTTGACCGACCCAAACTTGCGCGAGCAAGCACCAGTACAGACGGCCTTAGCGGCCATTGCGGAAGCGGGCGTCGAGTACGCGCTGTTCGACCAAGTGCGCGTCGAGCCGACCGACGCCTCGTTCAAGGCGGCGATTGCATTCGCCGAACAAGGATTTGACGGGTTCGTCGCCATCGGAGGAGGGTCGGTGATGGACACGGCCAAAGCCGCCAACGTATATACCACGTACCCAGCCGATTTCCTCACCTACGTCAACGCGCCCATTGGCCGGGGTGAGCCAGTGCCCGGCCCGCTCAAGCCGCTGATCGCCGTTCCCACCACCGCTGGCACCGGCAGCGAGACCACGGGCGTGGCGATTTTCGATTTCGTCGAGATGAAGGCCAAGACCGGCATGGCCCACCGCTACATGCGCCCAACCTTGGGCATCGTCGATCCAGACAACACGCGCTCCATGCCGCCGCAGGTGGCCGCTTCAACCGGCCTCGACGTGCTCTCACACGCCTTGGAGTCGTACACGGCCCTGCCGTTTGACCAGCGGCCCCGACCCGACCGACCCCAACTGCGACCGGCCTACCAAGGCTCGAATCCCGTCAGCGACTTGTGGGCGTTGGAGGCTTTGCGGTTGGTGGAGCAATTTTTGCTCCGCGCCGTGGCCGATCCCAGCGACGACGAGGCCCGCAGCGCCATGTGCTTGGCCGCAGCCCTTGCCGGCATTGGCTTTGGCAACGCGGGCGTTCACTTGCCGCACGGCATGTCCTATCCAGTGGCTGGCATGGTGGAAAGCTATGTGCCCGAGGGATACGTCATTGATTACCCGCTGGTGCCCCACGGGTTTGCCGTGATCGTCAACTCACCGGCGGTCTTCCGCTTCACCGCACCGACTTGTCCCCAGCGGCATCTGCGGGCGGCCGAGGTCTTGGGGGCCGATTGCACCGGAGCGAAAGACGAGGACGCGGGCGCGATCTTAGCCGACCGCATCGTCTCCCTGATGCGTCAACTCGGCGCACCCAACGGCCTCAGCACACTCGGCTACGGAAGCCAGCACATCCCGGCACTGGTCGAGGGTACGCTGCCGCAGCACCGAGTGACCAAGCTCTCGCCGCGAGCGGCTGACGCTGAGGAACTAGCGGGAATTTTTGAGGACGCGCTGAGCTATTGGTAGGAAGCCGCTTTTAAGCAAATCTTGCGATTTATTCAACAAATTCGTTGACAACGGTTTTGTTGAATAAGGGAGAAGTCGTGAGATCATCGCTCAGCCGCTGGGTAAGCGGCGACAGTTCGGTTGCAGCCATCATTTTACGACCTGACCTTACGCAGCTTTTGTCCCAACTTCCCATTCCTGTATCCTTTCCGCTACACTCCAATGCCTCATACCCCCTCCTTCCCTCTGAGCCGCCGCCTTGGCACAATTCTTGCCCGTTGCGGGGACCACTCCACCCACAACCCAAGGCAGGTCTCATGGCAGAATTCGATACCATCGCCAAACATCTCATCCACACCTACCCCCACGACTTCGCCCGCTTCGCCCTTCACCAAGACGACGTCGAAGTCATCGACGTCATCGACACCGAGCAACCCACCGTCGAGACCCACCGCACCGACAGCCTCATCCGCGTGCGCATCAACGACGAGGAGGCGTTGGTCCATCACGAATTTCAAACCACCGATAGTAGTCCACCCATGCCGCATCGCATGGCGGGCTATATAGGACGCGGCATTGAGCAGCACGGCCTACCGATCTATTCCAACGTCATCTATTTGCGTCCCGACGCTGGCCGCACCGATCCGGGGCACTATCTCCAAGAGCGACATGGCTACCGCGTTTTGGTGCAATACAAGGTGATTCGGCTGAGTGAACTGGAAGGTCAGCTTATCCTAGACCGCGGCCTTATGGGCTTGCTGCCGTTTGCGCCGTTGATGCAGCGGCCGGCGGGGATGGATACCGAGGCATGGTTGCGCCAGTGTATCCACCGGGCGCAAGAGGTCCCGATGGACGAGACCCTCAAGGCCAATTACTTGGCTGATCTTGCCATTCTGAGCGGTTTAGTGTATAGATTAGAAACGATTACGACCATCATCTCGGAGGCGACCATGTACGAATCGTCGGTAGTGCAGTATTTTACAGAAAAGGGCATCGAGCAAGGTATCAAGCAAGGTATCGAGCAAGGAGGCCGAGAACGCGCCGTTGAAGATTTGCTCGACGTGCTGGAGATTCGCTTTGGGTTGTCCGTGTCGGATCCGTTGGCCGCTCGCGTTGGAGCCATTGACGATATGCAGCGCCTCAAGCAGTTGCACAGAGCGGCCATACAGGTGCCGAGCCTAGAAGCCTTTAGGCACCTGTTAGACGAAGCCGAGTAGAGGTTTTTACAGCACTTTGTAGCGCATGCACAAGCGCGGGTGGCGGGTGGAAATCCTGTCATGGGCGCATTCTTGCAACTGCTCCATCCGTTTAGTTAGTTCGCGGGCGGCGACTCAATTGCAGCTATCATCCATAGAAAATCGCGGACAGTGCTGAAGACGCTGTGATTCAAATCCCAGTAGTCATTCTTTGCTGCTACACCTACGGAAAAATGAGGATTGGGCTTTGTTGTCAGATAGGCATGGGCACGGGCCTTGTCTGATCTCTCGATGGACACGTTCGGCAAAGATTCGACACACTTGAAAAAGTCATTGATACAGTCCTCTACCGGATCATCCGCAAAGCTCTCGCAAAGTAGCGTCTCAAGCATCCCTTGGCGATTATCGCCGGGCAGTATCAGCACCGTCACTGCCGGACTGGTGTCAGTGCGTTCTGCGGGGCTGTCCGGCATAGGCAACTCGGCTCTCTCCAACGAAGACTGAACACTTTGGAATGCCCTCTCAGCGGACGTTTCCGCATCCCGAACGATGCCGATACTCTGGACGATCTGGAAGCCCGGCGCATTCACAAACGCACGCAGAAAACCACTTAACTCACTCACACCGCCGAAATTCTGAATCTGGATATTTGCAAGCGATAGATGCTCGACAAACGCTTCAAAGAAATTGCGCGGATCATTGCCCTCGACGAGAAGCTGGATTGCCGATTTGATTTCTTCTGCTCTTGGCATACTTAGCGAACCTCAAGATTGTGTCGGAGAGCGGCATCGATTGCATTCGGTTCGTAGGTAACACAGCGATTTCCCTCGTCGCTAACTTCGAGTCGGTGCAGAAGAAAGCCGTCAGGGCCAAGGGCTTGATGCGCCGCTTCTATACATTCAAAACTATGCGTGGTCGCAAAAATCTGCGTGTGGAACTGCTTGGCCGCTTCATCAATGGCCCGCCAGACATCGGGCAGTACCGAGTGGTGAATGCCGTTTTCAACCTCATCTACCAGGACTACACCATCCGGCATGGAAGCTATGGCCAAAACGAGCCGGGCGATTTGGGTCATACCTTCGCCCATTGCTGACAGTGGCACCAGTTCTGACAACCCAATATCCCCCCAAATCATGGGTGTACCGCTGGAGGAGTTTTCCTCAACGCTTTGCAATCTCGGCTCGACAACCCGTAGTGCTTTTAATAGTAGAGACCCCTGTTTCTTCCTCCTCAATTGTCCCAATCTTACGGCATCTCTGCGGATATTCCTAGTGCGAGACAAGAGAATTATCGCACCAAGCGAGGCATTTGTAGGAGGCTGATTGATTTCAAATTCCTGTCCCTTCACACGTATCTGACTTTCGACGCGTTTCCCTGAAGGATCGATATACTGAAATGCGAGTGAACGTTCGCTGAAATCTGGCACCGAAGTTTCTTCCATAAGATCAAGATCAGTCTCAGGGGACGCTTGTCTCTCGGATGTGATTTTCAAAGCCAATTGACCATGCGACGTATGCTCTCCCTCAATCTCAATGGCCCGTTCCATGTCCAGATCAGAGAAGAGCTGTTTCCACAAGGGGCCAATCATCGCTGGCGATACTCTACTCTCCAGTTCCAAGCCGCGAATAATATTGACATTTTTTGCTAGACGTGCGTCTCCGGCTCCAACTAGCAGAGAAATTGCCTCAAGTAAACTGGTCTTGCCGGAATTATTTTTGCCGGCAATGAGATTAATGCCGCTCAATTGGTCGATTTCAAGCGCGTTGAAGCCGCGAAAATTCCGTATCTGCAAGCGTTTCAACATGGCTTTGGCTCCTATCTGATTTTGGCTAGGGCGACAAGCGGCGAGGCATTGAGCACCCAACCTTCACTCACGGTTCACTTCCTCCGCTATTTCGTCCATATTGTACTGGAATATAGAGATCTCGAATCGGCCTAGTGCTGAGATGAACTCACTGCGGGATAGACCCGAAATTTCGGCTGCTCGGCTTTGGGAAACTAGTCCCATCTCGTACCATTTCACAGCGGCAGCCAAACGCAACTCTTGGGTGAAATGGTCGGGATCTTTTCGCACCGACGAAAGCACATCTTCTGGTAGTTCAAAAGTAACCGTTACCATAGCATTATCTCCTGTTGACTAGGAATTGTTCCACACCCGCCCAATCGCCGCCCGAATCTTCCCCTCCATCCGCTCCACCAACTCCCGATTAGCAGCGACAAGAGACTGCTCGGCTTCGATTTCGGCGACGATGGCTTGCTGAGTTTCGAGGTTAGGCACCGGAATCTTTGCCTCATTCAAACTGCGAATTGGCAATTGTGGCTGTGCAGCACCTGATGTGATCGAGTCGCGCTGTTCCTTGAAATTTTGAGATTGAAAAAACTGAAAAAGATACTTCCCAGACAACCTATTCTCGTTAGACCTGAAAATGAGCATACCGGAATTGATCCTCACAGCATCGAATGGAATAGAGTTGTCATAATAGCCTGTGTTCCCAATTGTTCCGCGAGTCGTAAGGACGACATCACCACGACGAAGCCTGCCTTTTCTTAGAGTCTCATCCTTCTCTCTCGTGATAAATTCCACCTCGTTGAAGTTGAAACCATCTGAGCGGACATTTTTTGTGTTGAGGAAGACACAGTAACCATCTGATGAGAAGTCCTCCTTCTTCGGATAATTCACTCCTCTGTCACCGTCGATGATCTCGAAAGGAGCCTCCGCAAAGGTCACCATCAGCCACTCAGGATCAACCACAATCTGCGGCCGATAGTTGTCAATCACCGCCCGCGCCCCGTCTATCACTCGCTGATACCCCTCAATCTCCGCCACAATCTCCCGCTGTACCTCTAGCGGCGGCAGGGAAATTTGCAACTCACAAAATTTTGATTTGGAAATTTCTTTGAACGTGCCTCCACTGGCCCAAGCGTTCATGGTGGGCACAAGTTTCGTCACAGCAAGAGCGATATATTCAGGCATCGCCCGCAATAGGTTTTTGACAATAATATTTTTGAATCCCTGATTGGTCGCCAACGGTATGCGATTAATGCCAATTCGACCTATAGTAGCACGAGTTGAAACAATAACAGAATTTTCTGGAATCAGTTTCGCTGACGATTTAGCAAGGCCGGTCTCGCTAATTGTGCGCTGCGTAGTTCTAATCTCAGCGATAAGCTCAGTGGGCGGTAAATCGACTAATGTAGCCCACGGTACGCCCCCATCCCAGTATTCCTCTACCCTAGACTTTGGAGTACCACCGCTTTCAATACAAAAAAGCTCTGAATCACCTAGAGAAACCAGAGGAAACGAATGTTCTCGGTGCTGGTTCTCCCGATACCTTTCCCCACTCAAATTATACTCCCCACCCGCCGCAATTTTCCCCTTCTCGGCGACCAGCCCAAATTTAGGTTGAACGTTGTCCGCAGTGTACTCCACCCCAGATTCCGCCACCCCATCGCTCGTCACCGACTCGCCCGTCCGCAGCCGCCCCAGATATTCCCCAAGCTCCTCCCTCACCTTCGGCAAATCATTCTCCGCAATCTCCCGCCGCTGTGCCCCCAAATCAAACCCATCATTCTCCACCTTAAAAAAGGCAACGCGATCCGTCTTTTGCGCCAGCGCCTTATCCAGCAGCAAAATGGAAGTCTTAACCCCCGAATAAGGCTGGAACACGCCCGCTGGCAGCGAAATGACAGCCACCAGATAATTCTCCACCAGCATCTTGCGTAGCTGCTTATGGGCCGTCTGGCTCTGAAAGATAATGCCCTCCGGCACAATGATACCGGCGCGCCCCGTAGGCGTCAGATGCTCGGCTATGTAATCGACAAACAGCACTTCGCTGCGTTTGGATTGCACCGAAAAGCGGCGATGCGGACGTATGCCGCCCTTCGGCGACATAAACGGCGGATTGGCCAAAATCACGTCGGCATACTCGTTCCAGCGCTCCTCGCTGGTCAGGGTGTCGTACTCGAAAATGTGCGGCTCACGAAAGTCGTGTAAATACAGATTCACCAGCGACAGCCGCACCATATCGGGCGAAATGTCATAGCCCCTAACGTTGGCCGCGAGTGTCCCTTTTTCGTCCGGCGTCAGCGTATTGTTACCCTCGTCGTCGATATTGGACTTGAGAATGTGCTTGTACGACGAAATCAGGAACCCGGCAGTGCCACAGGCCGGGTCGAGAATCTTTTCATCTTTCTTCGGGTCAATAACGGAGACAATGAAGTCGATGATATGGCGCGGAGTGCGGAACTGCCCGGCGTCCCCCTGCGAGCCAAGGACCGAGAGCAGATATTCAAAAGCATCGCCGAGCCGCTCGCTGTGATCATACGTAAACTCGTCAATGACCTTGAGAAAGGCGCGCAAAGTCTCCGGGTCGCGGTAGGGCAAATAGGCGTTGTTGAAGATGTCGCGGAACAGCAGCGGAATGCCCGGATTTTCCGGCATCCGGGTGATCGCCTCGGCGTACAGATTCAAAGTCTCGTGGCCGCCCAAGCCAGCGCGCACCAGTTGAGGCCAGCCATAGCGAGCAAAGTCACCGGCAAAAAACGTGCGCTGTCCACCCAACTCCTCGCTGTCGGCGTCAATATCGTCCATAAACTTGTAGATGAGCGCGATGGTGATCTGCTCTACTTGGCTCTTCGGATCGGGCACCTTGCCGACGAGGATGTCGCGTGCCGTGTCAATGCGGCGTTTAGTAGCGGTATCGAGCATATTAGGTCCCGTAAACGAATTCTGCCCCGATCTTCCACACCCCCTTCTCGCGAAAAGCGGGAATGGTCTGGCGACGGGCAGCGTTGGTGACTGCGGGTGCCGAGAGTCCATGCTGTTTGATATAATCCGACAGCCGGATAATGGCCTCCCCCTGTAAATAGCTCAGCCTCTTGTGCAGCGACTCTACGAGCGCCAACGCCATAATATCTTCCATCGTCCTAGTCGTTTGGCGACCCCCATAGTCCCTGAACGCTTGATAGTACCGCTCCTTTTCCGAGTTGCGAATAATAAGGCGCGGCAGTCCAAGCTGGATAAGTTGAAAATTGATGAGAACTCGTCCCAAGCGGCCGTTGCCATCGCAAAAGGGATGGATGGTCTCAAAATCCAAGTGAAATCGGGCAATTTTATCGAGGAAGTAGGAGCCGAGATCGCTGGAATACTCGACGAGGATTTCATCCATCATGCGCTCGACATGCTCAGGTGCCGGCGCAATATGAGTCCCCACTCGCACGTATTCCCCTTGCTCGCGAAAGCGTCCCGCGATGGCATCATTAATGCCGCCGATAAGCATCTGATGCAAAAGTAGTATCAGGTCTTTGCTCAGCTCGCTGTCTTTAGCTTTGGCGCGTTTATATTCCGTGACGCGGGCTAGATTTTTCGCCTCAAAGACTTCCCGCACAGACACATTGCGGGACAACATCTGCTCCAACAGGATTCGCTCTGTCTCCTCAAGAGTAAGCGTTGAATTCTCAATCGCGTTCGAGTTGTACACACTCTCGGCTACCTCCACTTCGTCAATCATCGACAGTAGCGATTCCTTGCCTTGGCGCAAGGTATCGTACGCTCGTTTCAAGCCTTGGATGCGGTTTCTTATCGGCTCTGTGGTCGCCATACCATTATTGTATCTTATTCACGGTATATTGGCAAATATCCGTGAATGAACCGATAAAAATGGGTGCCATTCACGCTATATCGTCGAATATCCGTGAATGAATCGACAAAAATGGGTGCCATTCACGGTTTTTTCGGATAAATACTCGGATAAATACGTTAATCGCGGATGAGAAGGCCGGGTTGATTGCCAGCCTCTATGTCATGGTGGGACTTGGGAACAAGCGTTCCAGATTCACCAGCGCAACCCTTTCCTCCGCCCCCACTTCAGCCAATCTTGGGTCATCTCTGCGACAACGCCCCGATGCTTGGGAAGCACGGGATCTTCTCGTGCAATCGACCTAAGTGCCCAAAACCAGTGTTCCGGCTTGTGTTCGAGTTCTCTAAGAATCAACGGCAGCGCTTGCGGCCCCATGCCTATGATCTGCTGGTACGCAGGATGTAGAACGACCTCTCGTATTGAGGAAAGATGAGCGCATTCCTCACGTACAGTCTCTGCGAGAAGATGGAATTGTTCTGGCAAAACATCTGGATGGGGCTGTAGGGATTCCGTGCTCAAAGCTTCTCTCCCATATCAAAAAGGCTCGACAGTTGAATTCTCGGAGAGAAAGCTCTTATCACTCGGTAGACTGGGCATGATCCCCACCTAAGAAAGCCGACGCCAATCTGTCCAAGAAACCTGTTAGGTCCAACGTATCGTATCCCCCGAAACCCGTCAAGCTCCACGGCTCGAACGCCATGTACCTTTTCTAAGCGGCGAACTGGTTCAAAGACACGTAATCCTTGACATACTCGGGAACGAGCGCACGATATGGCTCCGGCACTGCGCGAAAGTCGCTGGAGGAAAAAGCCGGATTGGTCGCCAATTCAGCAAAGCGTCGATTCTCAATAATGTCTCGGGTCTGTCCGCTGATCAGGTACGCCTTGAAATACGCCCTAATCGCCGCAATGGACTCGGCCTCGTCGGGCTTGTGATCAACAACGAATTTGGCGAATTCCTCTTCGAGCAACTCGTCCCTCGACTTAAAACGCGGGATGAGATCAAAGACTTTCTCCAATATCTCGCGCAAGGTTACACGACGATCCACCGCAGCGGCTTGGCGCAGCTTGGCGAGGGTGTAGTATTCCTCTGGCTTGTCGAAAACTTCCTGATTCACATAGTCGATGGCGCGATCCCATTGGCCCGCCTCGATAGCTTGAGCAATGAAGTCATTTTCGCGCACCTCGTCGGCAAAACGGTCGAAGAACATCCGATCAATCCTCATCCCCTCGGAGCCGATCTGCTCTTGCTTGATCGTCGAGAGAAAGTCGCTTCCCAAGTGCTCGTACGTGCCAGCATATACAACCGGCCTCGGATCGTCCCCTTCCCTATCACTTCTATCTCGCAACCGAGGCAGTTCCAATACCTCGTCGTAGTTGAACTCATTCTCGAAGTATTGGCAGTTGCCAAAGAAGTCAAACAGCTTGAAAGTGGTCTTCTCCGGGTCAGCGGCGACGTCTGTGGGGCGGTGCCCTATCATCTGGTCGAGGAAGTTGTGCTTTCTGGTGCCGCGTCCCTTGATCTGGACGAAATCCGTCGGCGAAAATATCGGCCTAAACAGGCCCAAGTTGAGAATGTCGGTGCAGTCGTAGCCAGTGGTCATCATGCCGACGGTTACGCATACCCGCGCCTTGCTCGTCCGGTACTCGCGCATAAAGTTGCCAGATCCCCGGAGGTTATTGTTGGCGAAGTTGACCGTGAATTGCTGGGCATCCATCACATGCGACGTAACCTGAACCGCAAAGTCCGACTGGTACTTGCCCGGAAACATGCGGTCGGCGATCTCGTTGAAAAACTGCGTTAGCTTAGCCGCGTGCTCCTGGCTCACCGCAAAGACGATAGACTTCCCAATCTCCCCACTAATCGGATCGCGGAGCGCATTCTCCAAAAAGGTCCGGCAAAAGACCGCATTGGTAGCTTCCGAGAAAAACTCCCGCTCAAAGTCGCGCTTTTTGAACGCCTCCTCCTGCTGCTCTCCCTCATCATCGGTAAAAGACACCACAAAGCCCTCGTCGGCGAGAAGCTGGGTGGTCACCTCCGTTCGTGCGTCAACGACCCGAGGGTTGATCAGATACCCATCGCGCACCCCGTCGAGCAACGAGTAGCGGAACGTCGGCTCGCCACTCTCGCAGCCAAAAGTGCGGTAGGTGTCGAGCAACAACCGGCGCTCCACCTCGCGCGGGTCGCGCACATGCGGGCCGCTCGCATGGGTACCTCTGAGGTAGTCTCGGGGCGTCGCGGTCAGCCCCAGCTTGTACCCGACGAAGTAATCGAATACAGCGCGGGCGTTGCCGCTGATAGACCGGTGCGCCTCGTCCGAAATCACCAAATCGAAGTCCGTCGGCGAAAACAGCGACTGGTACTTGTTGTTGAACAGCAGCGACTGAACAGTCGTGACCACAATGTGCGCCCGCCGCCAGTCGTCGCGTTTCTCCTTGTAGATGACCGTGTCAAAGTCATTCGCCAAGTACGGGACGAAGGACTTGCTCGCCGCTTGGTCTTCCAACTCCAGCCGATCGACCAAGAAGAGGACGCGGCGGGCGTTGCCGGTGCGGAGAAACAGCTTGATAACAGCGGCGGCCACTAGCGTCTTGCCAGTGCCGGTAGCCATCTCAAACAGGAATCGATCTCGACCGTCTCGGACTGCCCGTTGCAAACCGTGGATCGCTCGTAGCTGGTAATCGCGCAAAAATCGCAAGCCGTGCGTCTGAATGTATCCGGAACGCTCGGCCTCGTTGCGCCACCCGGCTTCCGCCGCATAGTTAGGCCGCTGCGTGAGCGCGATGTAGTCGTCGCCAACCCGTTCATCAATCAGGCGCTGCGGATTAGGCGCAACCTGTTTGTACCCCTCCACCGAGTCCGGCGACGGGAAGGCAGTGATAATATGCGGATTACCGCGCCCTAGATCCCAGAAGTAGTGCAGATTGCCGTTGGAGAGGATGACGAAGCGGCAGTTCAGCGAGCGGGCATAGCGGCGGGCCTGCTCCTTGCCGACCAGTGGATTCTTGTTCTCGGACTTGGCTTCCAACACGACCAACGGGAATCCTCTATCGTCGATGAGCAGAAAATCGACAAATCCTCGACCGGAATGCTCAAAATCATCTCCTAAACTGTCGAGGTCGTCGCGCTTGAGAGCGACGTGCGCCTCCAAGCGGATATTGGCCGGTCCATTGTCGTCGCCGAAGAATCGCCAACCAGCATTTTCGAGTAACTGGTCGATTTTATGCCGAGCAGCCGCCTCGCTCATCCCCCACCCTCCACCAACACCGGCTCCCGCTCCAACCAAATCCCAAAAGTCTGTTCCACCGCATCCCGAATCTCACCGGCCAAGGCAAGCACTTCGTGAGTCGTCCCACCGCGATTGACTAAAGCCAACGCGTGTCGCTCTGAGATGCCAACGTCGCCCCTTTGCAACCCCTTGTGAAATCCCGCTTGCTCGACGAGCCAAGCGGCCGGAACCTTGACGCCAGCCGAATCGGGAAAGCTCGGGACATTGGGATAGCGGTCCTTTAACGCGGCAAAGGCTTCCGCGTCAATGACTGGATTCAAGAAGAAGGAGCCGACAGAGCGGGAGTTGGGATCTTGCGGGTCGATGACCATAGACTTGCTGCGGCGGAGCGCGAGCACCGCGTCGCGCACAGTAGCCAAGGTCGGGCGCTCGTCATCCACCTGCCGCCGCAGCTCTGGATAGCGGATTTGCGGCTGGCCACTAACATCCAAGCGATACGTCACCGAGGTCACAATAAAGCGGTCGCGGTCGGCTCCCTTAAAGCGGCTCTGGCGATAGGCAAAGCCGCATTCAGCGGGAGCAAACGCGATTTCCTCCAAAGTCTGCCGGTCGAGCGCCCGCACCTCCACAATGGTGTCTTTTACTTCTTGGCCGTACGCACCCACGTTTTGGATGGGTGTCGCACCCACCGACCCAGGGATGCCCGAAAGACACTCCACGCCAGCCAAGCCGCGCTCCACACAACACTGGACAAATTCATCCCAATCCTCCCCAGCCCCTACCTCGACAGTCGCTCCATTGAACACCACGCCGCTGAGTCCCACTTTGAGCACCACGCCGCTGTATCCCGCATCGGCAAAAAGCACGTTGCTACCGCCGCCGAGCACTTGCACAGAAAGACCCTCATCAGCCGCCCACGTCAAGCAGGCGCGCATTTCGTCTAGGGAGGTACACTCGGCCAAGTAGCGCGCAGGGCCGCCGAGGCCCATAGTAGTGAGGGGAGCGAGTGGGATATGCTCGCGGAGGATGGGAAACAGATTTTTCATGGGGGACGCCTAGTTTCGCGTATATGAACATTTGCGTTGCACTATCTATTATTACAGAATAACTGACGTTACGCATTGTAGGGGCAACCCTTGTGGTTGCCTGCGTCGGATCCCGCTGACTGAATACGCGGTGTCGCATGGGCGCCCACAAGGGACGCCCCTACATCGACCGATTCGGTGCAGATGCGTAACGTCAGAGAACAATATAGGGCGTATAATGCACAACGCCGGAGCGCACAATGAAAAAGACCCTCTATCTCGCCAGCCCGTATGGATTCTCGGCCCAATGGAAGGAGCGGCTCCTGCCCCAGTTCGTCTCTGCCTTAGAGGCATTGGGGGCTGAGGTCTGGGAGCCTTTTTCCCGCAACAACCAAGTCGATTTTTCCGCGCCGGGCTGGGCCTACCAAGTCGGTCAGGATGACTTGCGCGACGTGGTCGAAGCCGACGCGATCTTCGCCATTGTCAACGGCACGCCCCCGGACGAGGGGGTGATGGTCGAGCTGGGAGCGGCCATTGCCCTCGGCAAGCCGACCTTTCTCTTCCGCGACGACTTCCGCCGCTGCACGGATTCCGAAAACTACCCCCTGAACCTAATGCTGTTCACCGGCCTGCCAGAAGACGGCTGGGAAGCCTACTACTACACATCGCTCGCAGAAATCAGCGCACCAGACAAGGCCCTCGCGCGCTGGCTGCGGGACGAACTGAGCTGACCTATGCGCACGGTAATCCCCCCCCATCTGCTCCAAGACCCAGAAGTTGAAGCCTCCGAAAAGGTCTTGCGCGCCTGCGTCCACTGCGGCTTTTGCAATGCCACCTGCCCCACCTACTTGCTCACCGGCAACGAACTCGAAGGGCCGCGCGGCCGCATTTACCTCATCAAAAGCGTTCTCGAAGAGGACATCCCCCCGAGCCGACAGACGGTCGAGCACATCGACAACTGCCTCGGTTGCCTCGCGTGCGAGACCACCTGCCCGAGTGGCGTAGATTACTCGCTCCTCTTGGAGACGGCCCGACCGCGACTAGATCAGCTCGTCAAGCGGCCATTGATGGACCGCCTGCTGCGCGCCATGCTGACGCGAATGCTGCCCTACCCCGGCCGCACGCGCTTAGCGCTCAGAATGTCTGGCGTGGGCCGCATGTTCTCCTTCCTGATGCCCCGCGTCATGCGGCCCCTGTTAGCTATGGCACCCAAGCGATTGCCGCGACCGGCTGCTGTAGCCCGGCCCGGAGTCGTGTCAGCCGAGGGCACGCGTCGGCTGCGCGTGGCCCTGCTCACCGGATGCGTCCAACAGGTGTTGGGACCGCAGATCAACGACGCGACTGTGCGGCTGCTGACCCGGTTGGGAGCCGAGGTGGTCATTCCACCGGACATGGGCTGTTGCGGCGCGCTGACTTTTCACATGGGCGAGCGCAAGCGCAGTCTCAAGCTAATGCAACGCGCCATTGAAGTTTGGCATCGCGAGTTGGAAACGGGTGGTTTGGACGCGATTGTGCTCAATACGTCGGGGTGCGGCACGGCCATCAAAGAATACGATCACATCTTCCGCCACGACCCGCAGTGGGCCGACAAGGCCAAGGCGGTAGTGAAGCGGGTGCGGGACGTGTCCGAGGTAGTGGCGCAATTGGGGTTGGGCGAGGCCAACCGCGCACCGGCCCTGAAGGTAGCGTACCACGACGCCTGCTCCCTCCAACACGGCCAGCACGTCACCGAACCGCCGAGGCAACTGCTGCAGGCCGCGGGCTTTGAGGTCGTCGAAGTGCCCGAAGGCCATATCTGCTGCGGCAGCGCGGGCACGTACAACATGCTGCGCCCCGACTTGGCGCAACAGCTACAAGCGCGCAAAGTAGAACACATTGCCAGCGTCGCGCCGCAGATTGTAGCGGCGGGCAACATCGGCTGCATGGAACAAATCGCTGCCCGCGCCGAAGTACCAGTCGTCCATACCGTCGAACTGTTGGATTGGGCGACGGGCGGGCCGCGGCCGGCTGTGATATAGCGGGGCTAAATCCACTCTTCTGACTAAGTACAGTTTCATTGACAAGAAGGGGCGTGTGGTTTAATATGGTCATATAAAATGACTATATAGTCAGGAGTTGAGATCATGCAGATATCCATCAGCGAGTTCAAAGCTAAATGCACCCAAATCGTCCGCGAAGTCGGCACCAAATACCAAACCGTGGAGTTGACCAATCGCGGCAAGGTCGTAGCGCGCGTCGTCCCTCCCGAGCCAGAGACTAAACCCGACCCCCAATCCTTCTTCGGCTCGCTCCGCGGTACTGTCGCGTACCAGCCCGGTTGGGATGAGCCTCTTGGCGAGGATGATTGGGAAGCCTGCCAGTGAAGTACTTGCTCGACACCAATGCGTGGATCTGGGCCTTGGAGTCACCGGAAAAATTGCCCGACCCGATAAGAGCGGTGCTGCTGGAGCCGGATCACCTGCCCTTTGGACTAGCGGCGATCAGCCCTTGGGAAGTGGCAAAAAAAGCGTCCAAGGGGCTTTTGCATTTATCTATGCCTGTGCGCCAGTGGGTAGCGCACGCCACCCAATCCCCGTTTATAGAACTTCTCCCCCTTTCGGTGGATATAGCCCTCGAATCGGCGCATTTGCCTGCACCCTTCCACAAAGACCCAGCCGACCAAATGATCGTCGCCACCGCGCGGATGCACAGTCTAGTGCTGATCAGCGCCGACCAACGGCTGCGCGACTATCCACACGTGCAAACAAAGTGGAAATAACCAACAGTACCTTTCCGGTACCCTTCGCCTGAAAGGCATCACAAGAAAGCGCTTAATCTCGCCTCTTCACCGCTGTCGCGGGACTGATCAGACGGCTTTTTCCTGATTCAAGCCGTCTTTAAGGCGTCCGATCTCCGCCTTGAGTCTCTTGATTTCCACACCCAATCCCACCACAAGGGCCAAGATGATCCAATTGAGAACTTCGTTCATACCCATATGTCTGCTCCCTTGTTTAACGTGAGTTCGGGTTAAGGTGAGGGCATCCTTTTTGGCTAAACTTAGGTTTGCAC
>JAPPEF010000039.1 GCA_028875335.1 Gemmatimonadota bacterium | reverse complement strand
TATGGGAGTCGAAGATCGCCACAGTGTGGGACTTCGACATGGCCGTCATTGACTACTCGCTCTACGATGTGGCATTCGCGTCGCTCCAATTCGGAGGTCGGGAATGTCTCTTCCCCGAAGTATCACTGGACCTCGCCAAGCAATTTGTCGGGGCGTATATCGCGGCAACAGACAAGCCCGAACCCATTGGGGGAGACGGCGTCCTCCAGTGGTTTCTAACAGTAGCTGTACTGCGACGCCTGCTATTGAACTATCACATCCAGGCCAGGGTGGAGTTGCTGCGGAAAATTGCGAGTTGGGATTGGCTGAATCGCATCGGCGATTAACACGTCCGATCCCGCGCCTCAGTCATGCTCAATCGCGCTCGAAATACGGCGCGAGTTCGTCTTTCAATAGCCTTTCGATACTCGGCTCAATTTTCCAAAAATCGGTAAGGGCCTTGTACTGCGCTATGGCCGACCGACTTCCCGGGTTCGAGGTTCTCTCGGCGCGGATCATCAGATTCTTGGGCGTGTGTTTCGAGTCTATGAATTGGACCACATCTGTGCGGTAGCCCAAAATGCGCAGTATTTGTGCGCGACAGGCGTCCGTCAGAATATCGGCGGTTCTCTGCTTTAAAATGCCGTGTTTCAGCACCGGCTCAAACGGAGAAGCTTCAATCTGGGGACGCAATTCGTGCTGGCAGCAGGGGGCCGCGAGAATGATGGGGCTCTGCCAGACTACTCCCTGTGCAATCGCCTCATCGGTCGCAGTGTCGCACGCGTGTAGACTCAGGACGATATCCGGAGCGACCTCAGCCGCATAATCAGCGATCCGGGCCTGAAAAAACTCCAGCCCGCTCCAGCCTAGGGAATCGCACAACTCGTTGCATTGCTCAATGAGTTCGACTTCTCTATCAATCCCAATGACCCGGACCGATACGCCCTGAATGTGATGCAGATAGTGGTACCCGGCAAAGGTCAGATAGGCATTCCCACAGCCGCAGTCGACAATCGTCAGTTCTCGGCCGGAGAGACCACTCCTCGCAATGGCCTGACTCATGAGCCTGATGAACTCGTTGATCTGGCGGAATTTGTTCTGCATGGTGGGCTTTACCTCGCCGGACGAATCCATAATGCCAATGCCCTGGAGAAATCGATCTGGAGTATCCCGGGGAATCGGATAAGCTTTGACGCGGTTGTGTGCCAGATGTGGCCGCGGCTCAGTTCGGGAAGGTCTAGCTTTTGTGAGTAGCACTTTCCCCTTTTTGGTGATGCGTATATGGAGGTCGCCGCTCGTCGTCTGCACGTGGATGAGGCGAAACGGCATGGAGAGCAAGGCTTCAAGCCTTTGGGGAAGCTCTGTACTATTATAGTTCTTGGTTATCGACTTTTTGCGGTCGTAGTAGATAAATTGGTAGTACCTTTCACCTCTCAACTCGACAGGGCGTACCACGGCCTTGGTCCAAGGGATGGATTCACCTCGAATCTCGCCACTCATGGTGAGTCTGAGGAATGTTTCTCCGCAGGAAATAGCCTCTCTTATCACCGCCTTGTAGTCTTTGGCGCGTCCAGCAGTCTCGGTGGCCATAGTTCCGCAATTCCCAATCTATGTAAAATAATGCCACAAATTACGCCAAATGGGGACTTTATCAAGTACTGGCTAGGCCACTCAATGCGTCGTTGATCCAAGGTGCCGCACCATCGGCTCAATACCCGCTAGTTCTAGCGCTTGACACCTGCCAGATTATATCAAACACTAGAGCATCTATTTTCCGCAAACCGGAGCTGCCCATGACATCCAATACCGCTACCGTCCAACTACGCGAACACGCGCGCTACGGGTCTGCAACTCAGCAGGAGTTCGATGGACCGCTGCCCCAACCCTTTCCCCGCGAGATCGGCCCACGAGCCATGGAGTACCTAGCCGAGGTCGTCGATTCCGGTCTCACCTGCGACATGGTGGGCCGGTTCGAGCAAGCCTTCGCCGAGGCCCACAGCGTCGCGCACTGCATCGCCACGCCGGGCTGCACGCCAGCCCTAGCCGTGCTGGCCGCAGCCTTCGGCTTCGAGCCCGGCGACGAAATCGTAGTCAGCTCGGTCAGCGACTACGGCACCGT
>JAPPEF010000168.1 GCA_028875335.1 Gemmatimonadota bacterium | reverse complement strand
AGCGCATCCTCGTCTTTCCCATGTTCCCGCAGTTTTCCTGCGCCACCACCGGCTCGATCTACGACGCGGTCAACCGCGCGGCCTTGGGCCGGCGCTGCCCTTGGTTCTTTGACCGCAAACGCCAAATGCCGACGCTGCGCTTCGTCCCTCCCTACGCAGATCACCCCGCGTACATCAACGCGCTCAAACAGTCAGTCGCCGAAGCGGTCGCCCGCCTCAGTTGGACGCCCGACCGCTACCTAATCACCTTCCACGGCATTCCCCAGCGCTACGTCGATGAAGGCGACCCCTACCGCCGCCACTGCGAGGAAACCGCGCGCCAGCTAGCCACAGCGCTTGGCCTCGCAGACGACGAGTGGGTCAGCGGCTTCCAGTCGCGCTTCGGCAAAGAACCTTGGCTAGAGCCTTATACCGAGGAAGTCCTAGCGCGCCTTGGGGGGCAGGGCGTGCGCCGCTTAGTCGCCATCTGCCCCGGCTTCACCGCCGATTGCCTTGAGACGCTCGACGAGATCGGCCGCGAAGGAGCCGAGCAGTTTTCTCACGGGGGCGGCCAACAGTTCCACTTAGCGCCCTGCCTCAACGACCACCCGGCTTGGCTCGACGCCATGGCAGCCATCGCCCGCCAAGAACTGGCCGGTTGGGATGCCTGACAGTAATGTGTCATTTACTTGACATTTTTGTGTCTTTTTTGTCATACTTAGCGCGGCTCTGCTATGGACAAGCTACCCCCCGCGCTCGAACGCAAACTCATCCGCCTCGGCACTCGTCTCATCGATCAAAAACGCGGCCGATGCCTCGTCGAACCGACCAAAGACCGCGCTGGCTTCTGGTTTGGCGGCGGCAATTCGGTCCGCGATCCCCACGATGGCAGCCTCTATCTCATCGGTCGCTACCGCGATGCCGGCGACAGCCGCACCGGGCTGACCGCTGGCCCCCGAGGCCGTGCCTTGGCCATCTTTCGCTCGACGGACAATGGCCGGAGCTTCGCCGAGGTTCGCACTTGGGACAAATCCGACCTCTACTGCGGCTCGGCCGTGCTCAGCATTGAGGGCAGCGCTCTGCGCCTCAACAAGCGTCGAGTCCAAGTGCTGGTCTCCACCGAGAAAGTTCGCCTCTATCCGCGGGCCGTCGCCGCTTTTCAGAAGCCGGGCACTGGCGTCTGGAGCATCGACACCTTCTCCGCTACCTCCATCGACCAACTCGACCCACAGGATTCGATTGCCCCGCTGCTGACGAGCGACGATCCAGCCTATCTGCACCTCAAAGACCCCAACCTCTCAGCCAGAATGGGCCGACAGCCTCTGCTACTTTATTGCAGCCATCCGTACACTTGGTCTGCGAGCACTTCGGGCCGTGCCGCGCTCGCGGCTGACTCGTGCGCAAGCCACGGCCACGACTTTTTTCCCCGTGGCCCGACCTGGGATGTGGCTGCCTTGCGCATCACTTGCCGTTTGCCCGTGCCCAAGGTGGGCGCGTTCGCCTGTTTGCCCTCGCTCTCGCTCTATTTCTACGACGGGGCCGAGTCCATGCACCCACTCAAAGCGCATGAAAAGGGAGTCACCCGACCGCGCGGTTACTCCTGCGAAGAACTGGGCGGCTTGGCGTATGGCTTTGATCGCCAATTTCCGCGCCTCCACCGCCTCAGCCACCTCCAGCCACTCTTTGTCTCACCAGAAGGCACGGGTTGCTCGCGCTACGTGTCCGTGCTGACCGAAGCAGACGGAGGGCTTTTCGCCACTTGGCAGCGCTCAACCCCCACCCGCTCGCAGCCGCTTTTCGGCCACCGGCTCACGCCAAGGCGGGTCGAGTCCCTGCTTTCCTGATTTTTTAAGGAGTGTCCAGCCGCGCCCGCAGCCAAGCGTCCAAGTCCTCTAAACACGGCGGGGCAATCGCGTGGGGCATATCGTATTCTTTGTACTGCAAATCCAACCCGAGGGGAGCAAGCAAGTCCCTAGAGGCGCGGGCTTGGGCAATGGGGATGACCGGGTCAAACCGCCCGTGCGACATAAAAACCTTTAGGCCCTGCACCGCTGACACATTCTCTGGCAACATCTCTGGACAGCATAGTCCGCTCAATGCAATGGCCCCAGCAAAATCCCGAGGCCGCTTCAGCGCGGCCGCCAGCGCCATACTCGCCCCTTGGCTAAACCCCGCGATGAAGACGCGAGTTGGCCGGTGGTCTTGCCGCAGCGCATCCACTAAGGCCAAGACCTGCACGAGCGGTTCTTCGGCCTCGGCAAAAGCAAAGCGCAGCCCCTCCGCGCCGATCTCGATATTAAACCATGCAAAACCGCCAAAATCGAGCGCATAGGGCGCGCGAGCACTGACGCAGATCAGCCGCGCATCCAAGTACGGTGCCAAGCCCAGCAGATCTTCCTCATTGGCACCATAGCCGTGCAAAAGCAGGAGCAGCGGCGCACCTTCGGGGGGCGCATCGTGCGACTTGTGAACGACGTAGTAGAGAGATGCTGTAGTCATATCGCCACTAGTCCACCGACACTTCGTATTGCCCAGCCCGCCGCAACACCATCACAACCCGCTCCTCTTGGCTGATTAGTTCCTGCACGTGGAAATTGGGGTGGGCCTTCTCGTTGCTCCACACGGTCTCGCCGTTGATTTCGATTTGGGGAAAGCGCTTGTCGCAGCGGGGTACGGACAGGTGCGTCTCGCCGTCGTGCGGCACGGAAAGGCGCGCGGAAAAGCCGCCGCCATACGCGCCCCAAGCGATCTCGACATCGCCGTGTGGCGTGGGCACGACGCCCTCGGCGCGTTCGAGCCCGGACAACTGCGGCCGAATCTCCAAAATTCCCTCGGCCTTGGGCGCAACTCCTAGCACGTGCGCCGCCAGCAAGCTCTCCGGTCCAGGTTGCGCGGCCACCGACCCGGCCTTCTCACCCCATGTCCGTCCCGTACGCGCCAGCAAGCGGCCCCATTTTCTCTGTATGTAAGCCAAGGCCGCCGTATCTGCGCCCGCCCGCCACAGCGCCCCGGCGACAAAAAACGCCTGCCACAAATCGCCTTCTGACGCTGAGCCGCCGGATAGGCGCTGCGCCACGAGGACCTGTTGTCTGGGATTGGCCAACGCAAAGTAGAGCACCAAGGCATTCGTCCAGCGGCTACAATCAGCAGCCCCGGCGGCATCGGCAAAAAGCCCTTGCTCTTCGCTCCAAGCGGCTTGTAATGCCTTGCGCGCTCGGTGATGGGCGCGCTCGCATTGGATGGCTAGTTGACGGTCGCCAGTGCGTCGGCACAAGGCCGCGACCGCCAGCCAAGCCCCAGCCTGCACAGCGACAGCAGAAGTCGCCGACGCACCCTCGGCCGTTTGCAAGCTGTTCACTAGACCCGCTAGCCGCTCGGCAGTCAATCGGTCGCCGCTGTAGCGCTGCGCCAGTTCGACAAACAGCGCGTGGAAACAGGCCTGTTCCCCGCCAATAGGTATCTCGCTGCCAGCCAGCACGGCGCGCACTGTATCCACGTTGCCGGTCGCATAAAAATCGTTCATGGCCCAAACGTAGAGCTGATCCCAGTTGAGCCGTTCCTCGCCGAGGGAATACACTTCTTGGCGGCTAGCGGCCAAGGTTTGCTCCCCAGTCCCCCACAGCCGCTCCCAATCTTCGCCCACGGTTGTAAAGCGCCCGCGCGGCTCGACAACTACGCGCCGCTCCACCAGCGCGACACTGTCTATTTCCATGTCTTCTGGACACGATCCGATCCGCACCACTAGGTAGCGGCACGTCGCCAATTGCGGCGCGGTCCACTCCTGCAATCCGTCGCGGCACACGTAGCGCAAGCGCGACTCCACTTCGCCCGCCGCACGCGCAAAACCTAGGTCAATCACTGCGCTGGCCTTGCCCCGCAGCCGCAGATGGGGAAATCCGCGAAGCAACCGCCTGAAGTCTAAAACCAAGTACGCGGCCCGAGCTGCGTCTGTTGCCTGCACCAAGGAGTAGGTTTTGCCGCCTGTCAGGAACGCTTCCCGTCGCACGCATTTGGCAGTCTGCATGGTCTCGGGGAAAGCAACCCATTCGAGCGCACCTTCGCTAGCTACCTCGCCAAAAGCCGCCACCTCCCGCGCCCACGCCATGCTCTCCACCGTGGGCAACGGCGACCAATCCCTCGGCTCGGCTCCGTCCACTACAGCCGCTTCCCGCCATCCCGCGAACTGCCCTTTGGTCCACTCAGCCGGTGCCAGCACGGCTACATAGCTAGCCGGACCCCAAGCATCGGCCGGCTGCACCTGCCAAGGCGCGCCCGTGTACAGCACCTGCTCGGCCCCATCGCTGCGCTCGATCTTTCCCTCGGCGCGAAACCAGTCCGCTGCGCCGCAGCCTAGGGCAAAGACCAACAGCACATTTTCGCCCTCCCTCAGCGCAGCGTCCAACGCGAACTGCTCCCACATGGCCACTTCGGCCACCGCTGGCCCCAACCCCCTGCCCACTCGCTCGCCGTTCAAGTACACTTCATACGGCCCACTCGCAGCACAGCGCAGCAACCCTTTGGCTGCTGCGCTGCTCAGGTGGAATTCGAGACGGATATATACGGCCAAAGCGGCCGGATGCCATATAGCTTGCGAGCGCATACTCAATTTACGGGCATCCGCATCCCTATCAGCCGCGTCCCCCGCTCTCCCAGCACCCGCATCATAAACGCGGCCCCCGGCTTAATTTCTTCCAATACGTCTTCATAATCTTCCACATTTTCCACCACGGTTTCCGCCTGTTTGTATTTGATCGCCTGAATGAGTTCCCCTCGACGCAAACCCCGCTTCGCCGCCTCGCTGCCTCTGGCCACTCGCACGACCATCACCCCAGATTCATCTTCGTATCCCAAGCGTTCCAAGCGTTCCGCCCACTCGTCTTTCAGATTCTCTACCCTTATCCCCAGCGGCCCCCTCGCCTCGTCGAAATCGCGGGAACCGGCAGACGTAGCCAATACCTCCTCAGTAAGAGCCTCCAGTTCGACCTTAATGCGCTTCTTCTCGCCATCGCGCAGTACCAGCAACTCGACCTCCACACCGGGGGCCGTGCGCCCGATTAGACTCCTCAGATCAACTGCGTTATGCACGGGCTGGCCATCGACTTCCAGCACGATGTCGTCCCTTTTGACACCAGCCTTATCCGCCGCTCGCTCGGGACTCACGCTAGTGATCAACACGCCTTGGGTATTGTCCAACCCCATGGCTTCGGCCAGCAGCGGTCCCAAGTTGTCGATACGCACGCCGAGCAAACCGCGCCGCACCTCGCCGTGTTCAATAAGCTGTTCGGCTACGTGCTGGACTAAGTTGATCGGAATGGCAAAGCCAATGCCTATATTGCCGCCGTCGTTGCTGTGAATGGCAGTGTTGATGCCCACAAGCTCCCCGCGCAAGTTGACCAAGGCACCGCCGCTATTGCCCATATTGATGGCGGCGTCGGTCTGGATGAAAGAGCCGTACTCAGGCCCGAAACGCGCCCGCCCCAACGCACTGACCGTGCCCATAGTCACGGAGTAAGCCAAGCCCAAGGGGTGGCCTATGGCCATCACCCACTCGCCCTCGCGCAGTTGATCTGAGTCGCCCATTGTCAAGGTGGGTAGGTCGTCGGCATCGATCTTCAGCACGGCGATATCGCTCAACGAATCGCGGCCCACCACCTCGGCTGCAAAGAAGCGCGAATCCGTCCCTTCTACGCGGATGTCGTCGGCGTGGCGGATCACGTGGTTGTTGGTAATGATGTACTGCTGGCCGTCAAATTCAGCGATCACGCCCGAACCCTGACCCCGGCGCTGCTGGTCGGGGACGCGGAAGGGCCTTCCCCACGGCAGGCTGAATACAGAGCCCTCCTCGGTGCCCTCCGTGGTAATTTTTACGACTCCGGGCTTGACCTGCGCGGCGAGTTCGGCAAAGCCATCGCTCATCTGGCGCAGGAACTGCATGTTCTCGCTGGCTCGGGCATTGCCCGCCGCGGCAAGACTTAAAATGAACAGGGAAAAACACAACTTCCGCATGGCATTTCCTCTCTGAAAAGGGTGTGAAAATACGGATATTTCTCAATGTCCACAAAAAAGACGACAAGTGCTAACTATCGGTTCCCGCTTCCGGCGGCTGGTGCCGCACGGCCAATTGGCCTTCGTCGAGTACCACCTCAACCCGCGACCCCTCGGGCATGTCGCCGGCCACCAGCAAGCGAGCGATCCGCGTTTCGAGTTCGCGCTGCAAAAATCGCTTGAGCGGCCGAGCGCCATAGACCGGGTCGAAACCTGCGTGGGCAATGTGCCGCCGCGCCGGTGCCGCGACCACCAACTCGATGCGCTTTGCAGCCAGCCGCTGGCGCAACTCGTCAATCAGCAGTTCGACGATCTCCTCGATCCCCGCCAAAGTAAGCGGCTTGAAGAGCACCACGTCGTCAATCCGATTGAGAAACTCCGGACGAAAGTACGCCCGCAACTCGCCCATAACCTGCTCGCGCACGGACTCGGCGATCTCCCCTTTCGGCGTCAGGCCCTCGACCAAGTGCGGCGAGCCAATGTTGGAAGTCATAATCACCACGACGTTCTTAAAATCCACCACCCGGCCCTGCGCGTCGGTGAGCCGCCCGTCGTCCAAAAGCTGCAACAGTGCGTTAAAAACGTCCGGGTGGGCCTTCTCAATCTCGTCGAAAAGCACCACCGAATAGGGCTTGCGGCGCACGGCCTCGGTTAGCTGACCCCCTTCCTCGTAGCCCACGTACCCAGGAGGAGCGCCCAACAGCTTGGACACCGAGTGCTTCTCCATGTACTCGCTCATATCTAAGCGCACCATGTTCTCCTCGGCGTCGAAGAGGGCTTGCGCTAAAGCCTTGGCCAACTCGGTCTTGCCCACGCCCGTCGGCCCCAAGAAGACGAAAGAGCCGATCGGCTTTTGCTCGTCTTTGATGCCAGCGCGTGCCCGCATCACGGCATCGGCCACCAAGCTCACGGCCTCATCCTGGCCCACGACCCGCTGGTGCAAGGTCTGGTCGAGGCGCGCCAACTTCTCGCGCTCGCCCTCGGTCAGTCTCTGTAGCGGAATGCCGGTCCAACGCGCGACAATGGCGGCCACCTCTTCTTGAGTTACTTCCTCGCGCAGCAGCCGCGGGCCACTGTCCTCTACCGCTTGCTGCGCCGCCGCTAGCTGCCGCTCCAGCTCTGGCAATTTTCCGTGTTTTAGCTCGGCGGCGCGGTTCAGGTCGTACTGGCGCTCGGCTTCTTCGATTTGATGCCGGACCTGCTCAATTTCCTCGCGCAACGCGCGCTCGCCCACCAGAGACGCTCGCTCCTCCTCCCATTGGGCGCGCAGGGCACCGGCCTGTACCTTGAGGTCGGCCAACTCCTTGCGCAGATTTTCGAGGCGCTCCTCGCTGGTTTTGTCCTGCTCCTTTTTCAGCGCGGCTTCCTCGATCTCTAGCTGCATGACCCGGCGCTCTATTTGGTCCAACTCGGCCGGCACTGAGTCGATCTCCGTGCGAATGGCAGCGCACGCCTCGTCGATTAGGTCAATGGCCTTGTCTGGCAGGAAGCGGTCCGAGATGTAGCGGTTGGACAGCACCGCCGCATCCACCAAAGCATTGTCTTGGATACGCACGCCGTGGTGGACCTCGAATCGCTCGCGCAAGCCCCGCAGAATCGAGATCGAATCCTCTACTGTGGGGGCGTCTATCAGCACCGGCTGGAAGCGCCGCTCCAGCGCGGCGTCTTTCTCAA
Source organism: Gemmatimonadota bacterium (assembly GCA_028875335.1). The sequence goes on along the minus strand of JAPPEF010000168.1, from coordinate 12,388 downwards.
TGTGCCGACGGTGCTCGTCGAGCGTGGTTGCGCCGATGCAGTGCAGTTCGCCGCGGGCCAACATGGGTTTAAGCATATTGCCCGCGTCGGTCGATCCCTCGGTCTTGCCAGCGCCGACGATGGTGTGCAACTCGTCGATAAAGAGCAAGATGCGGCCCTCGCTGGCGCGGATTTCGTCGAGCACGGCCTTGAGCCGCTCTTCAAATTCGCCCCGGTACTTGGCCCCGGCCATCAGCGCACCCAGGTCCAGCGCAAAGATCGTCTGATCCTGCATCCACTCGGGCACATCGCCGCGCACGATGCGCTGTGCCAAACCCTCGATGATCGCGGTCTTGCCCACGCCTGGTTCGCCAATGAGCACTGGGTTGTTCTTGGTCTTGCGCGAGAGGATGCGGATGGTGCGGCGGATCTCTTCGTCGCGCCCGATCACCGGATCGAGCCGACCAGCGCGCGCCTGCGCCACCAAATCGAGTCCGTAGCGCTCGAGGGCCTCATAGGTGGTATTCATGTCGGTTTCCTCTCAGAAGTCGGTTTTGCCTGTCCAAATGATTGCAAATACTGTACCAGCGCCGATATGTTCCACTTTTGACACATTTTGCCCATCGAATAGGACATTGTGGCACTCAAGGCGTTGAAATGGACAAAAAACCGAGGGAATCGGAACCGTCAGCCGAGACTCAAGCGAAAGAACATCACAGAAACGGCAGTGCCCCTAGCTATTCCCGGTAAGAGTCCGCCGCGCATGGCTAGGCTGGTCTCCAAGAGGCGGACCTGCATGGACGACAGCACAAACGGACCAAAGGCAAAGCCGACCGCTGAACTGCTGCTCCGCCCGCCCAGCGACAGGCCAATGCGGGCCGGCAACCAGTCCGCCAGCCAGTACTCGATTCCACCGGCCAGCCGCGGCCGAGTCCGCATCCCAAACTTGGAGCTGAACGCCTGGTCCCAATTGCCAACCACCGTTAGCTGGGGCCTGGCCTGATAGGCTACCCCGAACCGCAGCATGGCCGGTAGCGAGCGCGAGAACGGCTTTTGGCTGATCTGCTTGGTAAAGTCTGGATCTCCGTCGCCGTCGAAATCCGGGTTGTCGAATACTTCCTCAATGGACCGCGAGTCCGCGTCCAAAAAACGGGAGATGCGCAGTTCGTTAGTAGCAAGGAAAATGGAATCTTGGCGCACCCCTTCATTCCAAGAGAACATGTCGAGCAAGTTGAGCGCACTGAAGCTGAAGGTCGTCTTGCGGCTTTTGCTTCGGCCAGCAATGCCGACGTCGATGCCAACGCCGACGCCCATTTTGGCGTGCTGGGCAATCAGCCAAGCATCCGCCTCAGCACCGCCGACATGGGCTACCAGTCCGGTGCCGCCGGATTCGATAATCTCTCCGTACGTGCCCATCGAGAGCTTGAGCGTACTGCCGACTGTGAACTCGCTTAGATAGGGCGCGAGACGAGCAGGCAGGGCCGGCTTCGCAACGGCGACATTGAGCGTACCCACGGCCCACCCCGACCCATTCCAGTCGCTGATGTCGTATCCTTCGCTCTTGCCGGCTACCAAGCGGTCCTCCGCAAACTCGTTGCCAAAAAAGAAAAGCTCTAACACGTCCTTGGGAATCTCGCTCTCGACCCCACTGGTAAACCCCACGGCAATAGCCGAGCGCACTTCTTCGACTGCAAAGGCCACACCTCCGTTGAGCGGGAGGCCCGCAACGACCGTCGGCTCGATATCCCCGTTCATGCGCAGACCCGCATCTGGGATGTCGGCGAGCAGCTTTTTTTTCTCTACTGGGCTGATGTAGTACGGGCTGCCGTTGGGAGAGACCTTCTCGTTGGCGGCCGTGAAGTGGGCGTTGTATGTGGCGACCGAAAAGCTGTTGTTTTCGACAGCCAAGCAAAGGCCCGCGCCGAGCAAGTCCCAGGAAAACTTGCGGCTGTCCGACAGAGCTAAATTCGCCGGATTCCAAAAGACGGCTTCCGGCCCCCGGGCCAGCGCCGTATAGGCTTGGCCCAGCGCCATGGCCCGCGGGCTGGCGTCACCGGGAACGGCGGCCACCTGCCCGTAGGCCCCGGCGATGAGTAGGGCCCCTATAGTAATCAATCCCTTGCCTTGCATCTGCGCCCTACTTGACCAAGTCCTCGTTGAACTCCATGAAAATCACCGCCCCAGCTTCTACGGCGACGAAGTCGCTCCCCCGCATCACTACCTCGCTCGGCGTCCTGTCCAGCTCGACCAGCATGCCCGTATAGACGCCTTCCTCCTGCAGAAAGACCTCCACGTCTTCGTCCGAGAGCGCGATCCGTTGGTGGCTGAATGCACTTGTCACAACCTGTCCTTCAGGACCGACCTCGCCAGCCCCCACTGCAAGGGAACCCTGCTTGGGAATCCGCAGATAGCCATTGGCTTCGTTGTCGGTGAACAGGTCTTCGCTGCCGTACACATCCTCGGCCCTCGGCGCGACCCACAGACTGACGCGGATGGCGGTGGGCAGGTGATTTTCAATCGCGGTAACTGCAACGGCACTGTCGAGGCCAGCGTGGATGCGGCGGCGAGCATTGTCGTCCTGTAGGCGGCGAAAGATCGGATCGAACTCGATGCGGGTGTTTTCTTTTAGCTGAAAATAGCCCTGTGTGGCAAAGCGCACGTGGTCAATCTGCACCCAGTGACTAGAATCGATTACCTCCACGGACTCGCCGTCGCCAATGCGCACGGTCGGCGAGACCGCGACTTCGGTCGGCAGCAGGTTGAGAAACTCGGTCAGCTCTGCGGAGGCCAGCGACAAGGCCAGCGATACTGGGCGATCTGGGTCGCCGCGCTGGAATGTTTCGGAAATCGTCAGGGAACCCCGCTCGCCATGGCCGTTAGTGCCCTCGATGTGAAAGTCAATGCGACTGCGGAAACCAATGCCTGAGGTCAGGTCGACCTCTAAGGCGACCGAGTTGAAGGCGATCTGATCTAAGCCCGTGGGAAAATTGACCACGCGGGCGACCGGAGCGACTGGCAGGATGACTTCGTTGAGCACCCCCTCGACGCGGCTAAGTAGCAAATCCTCGGTTTCGACCTCCAGCAATAGCTCGTTGGTGGCGGCCTCTGCGAACTCGCCCTGCACTCGGTATGAGAACCGCAGTTCAAGGGGATTCTGCGGAGCAAGTTCGTCGCCAGCCAAGTCAAAGAGCACCGTCTTGCTCTCACCGGGAGCGAGCGCGTCGATGAGGAAGGTGGGGGGCGTACCGTCTGGCCTTTTGACATCGTCCAAGACCAACTCGATCTGCAAGGAGATCGCGGTTTGGTTGGTCGCCTTGAAAGTCAGGCCGCCCTCGGCAATGACCGCGTGCGCGATTTGGATGCGGTCGTCGCCGAAGGCGAGGGCCTCGGTCTTGGCAATCGCACCGTCAGCCGGCCCAATCGGCACCGCCAAGGCAGCAGAGACGGGCGCGACGCGAAGGCGGTCGCCAACTTCTTCGCGGTGGTTGAAGTCCGCTGTAAAATCTACCGCGAGCAGGCCCTCGTCGTCTATCTTCAGGAAGCCGGGGCGCTCGTCGGCCAAGTCCTGAACCGTTGTTCGGTCGTCGGCAACCGGGATGCTGATCTGGAAATTGGTGCTGGGAATTTGGGGGGGATTTACCTCGCAGCCCATCAACGCTCCAGCCCCTAGGAGCGCACCCAGCCATCGACACGAGACAGCAGTCATCGATAGCCGCTCAAGGCTCTATTTGATCCCCACGGCCTGGCGCAGCGACTCGGCCTTGTCGGTCCGTTCCCAGACGAACTCCGGCTCTTCGCGCCCAAAGTGGCCGTAGTTGGTGGTCTTCCGGTAGATGGGTCGCCGCAGTTGTAAAACCTCAATGATGCCCTTGGGGGTTAGCTTGAAGACCTCTTCCACGGCCGCGGCGATCTCTTCGTCGGGCGCGACGCCCGTGCCAAAGGTATCGACCCGCACCGATACGGGCGCGGCCACGCCAATGGCATAGGCCAGTTGCACTTGGCAGCGGGCGGCCAAGCGGGCGGCCACCACGTTTTTGGCCACGTAGCGCGCCATGTAGTGGGCACTGCGGTCCACCTTGCTGGGGTCTTTGCCTGAAAAGGCACCCCCACCGTGCGGGCACGCGCCCCCGTAGGTATCGACGATGATCTTGCGGCCGGTCAATCCGCAGTCGCCGTGCGGCCCCCCGATGACGAAGCGACCCGTGGGGTTGACGTGGTATCGGGTGCCTGAGTCGAGCAAGTGGGCGGGGATTACTTCTTTTATCACCTGTTCGATCATGTCTTCTTCGATCTGCGCGTGACTGGCCTCGGGGGCGTGTTGGGTCGAGAGAACCACGGCTCCTATCCGCACGGGCTGACCGTCGTCGTACTCGACGCTGACCTGAGACTTGGCGTCCGGGCGCAGATAGGGAATTTTCTCGTCCTTGCGCAGCCGCGTCAGGTGCTGCATCAGCTCGTGCGCGAGGGTAATAGGCAGCGGCATAAGCTGGGGGGTTTCGCGGCAGGCATAGCCAAACATCATGCCTTGATCGCCAGCGCCTTCTTCCTTGTGCAGTCCTTCGCCCGAGTTGACGCCCTGGGCTATATCGGGTGATTGCTGGTCCAAGGCCACGAGGATAGAGCACGAGCGAAAGTCAAAGCCCTGCGCGGGATCGCAGTAGCCAATATCGGCGATGACCTGCCTGACGAGGGCTTCGATGTCTAGATGCGCCTCGCTTTTAACCTCGCCAGCGACGACGACTCGGCCGGTGGTAACAAGCGTCTCGCAGGCCACTCGTGCGTTGAGGTCCTCAGCGAGCATGGCGTCGAGCACGGCGTCGGAAATCTGGTCGGCGACTTTGTCGGGGTGCCCTTCGGACACGGATTCGGAAGTGAACATGTATTTGGACATGGTGTATTCTCAAGCTCCTTCAGTGATACCTCTGACGCCAGAAGGGTACGTATTCGCCGACGGCATCTCCCAAGTACTCGCGCACCTCGGTTCCAGTGTCCATGGCCAAGCATTGGTCGGCGATCTCCCGCGCCTTTTCCGCGTGAATAGCGCGAATGACCTCCTTGACTTCCGGGATGAGACCGGGGCTTAGACTCAGACAATCCAGCCCGAGACCGAGCAAGAGCGTCGTGGCCAAAGGGTCGCCGGCCATCTCGCCGCAGATGCTCACGGGCGTGTTGGTGCGCTGGCCGCTGTCGGCGACCATCTTGATCAAGCGCAAGACCGCCGGGTGAAACGGGTCGTAGAGCCAAGCCACTTTGCTCATGCCACGATCCACAGCCAATGCGTACTGAGTCAGGTCGTTGGTGCCGAGGCTAAAAAAATCTACTTCGCCGGCAAAGTGATCGGCCATCAAGGCCACAGACGGCACTTCAACCATAATGCCCAGCTTGCAATGCTCGGCAAAGGGGTGCCCCGCCGCTCGCAGTTCGTCTTTGGCTTCCTCCACTAGCACCCGGATGCGCCGCAGCTCGTTCAAGCTAGATATCATTGGCAACAAAATTTGCGCCGCGCCGCGTACTCCGGCCCTGAGCAGGGCGCGCAACTGCGTCTTGAACAGATCTGGGGTATCGAGGCAAATGCGGATGCCGCGCCACCCCAAGAAGGGGTTGGCCTCGGGCGGCACCTCCAAAACGTGGGACAGCTTGTCGCCTCCCAAGTCCATGGTGCGGATCACTACGGGATGTGGAACCAGCGATTCGACGAGGGCGGAATAGACCTTGAACTGCTCCTCCTCAGACGGCAAGCGGTAGTTGAGATACAGGAACTCGGTGCGGTACATGCCCACGCCGCTGGCACCGTTGTCGAGCGCCATCTGTACTTCGGTCTGCACATCGACGTTGGCCATCAATGCGATTTCCCGCCCGTCTCGGGTAACGGCGGGCAAGTTGCGACGCCGCTCTAGGTCGCGCTCGCGCCGCAGTTGACGCCGACGACGCGCCCGATAGCGCCGCTCGCCGAGGGCATCGGGCCGCAGGTGGACCTGGCCTTCGTTGCCATCGACGACCACCAAGTCGCCGTCTGCTACTTGCTGCGAACAGTCGCCAGTGCCAACCACCGTGGGTAGCTGCAACGAGCGGGCGATGATGGCCGCGTGCGAAGCCGCACCGCCGGCATCGAGCACCACGCCTTTAATCCGGCGGCGCTCTAAGCGCACCATCTCCGAGGGCAGCAAGTCGTGGGCTAGGACAATCGTGTTGGCGCGGAGCGAATCGAGTGCTTTGACTTCGCCCCCTGCTAACCGCATCAATACCTGATTTTCGATATCTGCGATGTCGCTTACCCGCGCCCGCAGGTATTCGTTCTCAATGCTGCCAAAGGCCTCTTTGACTTTCTCCAGTTCCTCGGCATACGCCCGCTCGGCCGAATAGTACTTTCCGCGAATCAATGCCTCGGTGCGCTCTATGATGGATGCGTCCTCTAGCATGGCTAGCTGGGCGTCGAATATCTGTGCCAGCTCCTCGCCCTGCTCGCTGGCGACCCAGCGGCGAATGCGCCGAATCTCGTCCCCAGCTTGGTGGAGTATGTTGCGAAAGCGCTCAATCTCCTCCCCAACCAGATGCGGCGCAACGCGCTGGCGAGTAATAACCGGGGCCTGCTTGTCATATGCGAAAGCCCGGCCAATGCCAATACCGGGAGAAACGCATATACCATCGAAAACCCTATGTTCACTGGTCGCGGTCAAATTTGCCCCTCGAATGTGCTCTCTAGCAGTGAGACCATGGCCTCGACGGCCGCGTACTCATCCTCGCCCTCGGCCCGGACGGCGACTTGGGCACCTTGCTCGGCGGCCAGCATCATCACGCCCATGATGCTCTTGCCGTTGACCCCATCGACGTCGCCTTTGGAAAGGTAAATCTCGGCCTTGAATTGCGCTGCCGTCTGCACCAAGAGCGCGGCTGGACGAGCGTGAATACCCAGTGGATTGTTGATCGTGGCCGTCTTTTCAACCATTACCTATTGCTACTCCTAATTATTCTTTTGCGTGTACCGCTCGGCTCAGGGCACACAAGCGCTGCTGATCGTCTTCGACGACGCTGCCCGTGACGACGAAGCCCGCGCCGGCTTCTACCTTGGCCCGCGCCACCCCCGGCTCGCGGATGCCACCGCCAACGACGACCGGCACCGAGACACAATCGGCGACCGCGCTCACCATTTCGTCGGGCACAGAAGCGCAAGCGCCGCTGCCGGTCTCTAGGTAAATAAGCCGCATGCCCAAGTACTCGGCCGCCAAGGCGTGGGCCATGGCGATGTCGATCTTGTCGCGCGGAATGGGCCGAGTATCGCTCATAAATTCCACGGATGTCAAGGTCCCCGACTCGACCAGCATATACCCGGTGGGGATGGTCTCAATGCCGTACTCGTGGATCAAGGGAGCGGCCTTGACGTGCTCGCCGATCAAGAGCTCGGGGTTGCGCCCGCTGACTAGCGACAGAAAGAGGATCGCATCGGCCGTCGGCACCACTTGGCCTGAACTCCCGGGGAAGCTGATCACCGGCACATCGACCTTGGCCCGGACGCGCTCGAAACAGACCGCGTTGCGCGACGAGAACATCAGGCTCGTGCCGATGAGGATCGCATCGGCCCCGGCCGCAACGCAGAGCTGGGCGCGAGCCTCCAATTCGTCTGGAGCCAACCGATCTGGATCTAGCAGGGGCAGGTAGCCAGCGCCGCGGCGCTGGCGGATGTCCAGTAGGTGTTGCAGTACACTGCTAGTCACGAATCAGCTCGCCTATTTTAGCTGCTGCTCGACGATGCCCGCCACTTGCTCTAGCGCCTCGTCGAGTTTGCCCGGGTCGCGTCCGCCCGCCTGGGCCAAGTGCGGCTTGCCACCACCCGAACCGCCGGCTAGCTGCGCCACGCCGCGCACAATATCGCCGGCCTTCAGCCCACGGCCCTTGATCAAGTCGTCGGTAACAACGGCGATAAAGGAAACCTTGCCGCCGATATCCGCCCCCAACACGCCAACTCCCGACCCCAAGCTCTCGCGCAATCCGTCGGCCATGGCCCGCAGACTGGGCACATCCTCTGCCTCAGTGCGTCGCGCCACGACCGTGACTCCTTCCACTTCTCGTGCCCCATTCGATAGATCGCTCGTCTCTAGCGCTGCGACCCGACGCCGCAATTCATCGAGGGTTCGCTCCAACTGGCGATTGCGCCCCAAGAGCGCTTCGAGTTTGTCCGCTAATTCTTCGGGCGCGGCATTGAGCCGGGAGCCCAAGTTCGCCAACACCTGTCGGCGTTGGCGAGCGGCCCGCTCGGCTCCCTCGCCCGTTAATGCCTCGCTGCGCCGGACGCCAGCGGCAATGCCGCTTTCGGAGAGCAAATCGAAAGCGCCGATCTCACCGGTCGAGCGCACGTGGGTGCCGCCGCACAGTTCAAGACTAAAGTCGCCGATCCGCACCACGCGGACCTGATCCTCGTATTTCTCGCCAAAGAGCGCCTGCGCCCCCATCGCCTTGGCTTTTTCCAGCTCCTCTTGAAAGGCACTCACTTCCAGATCAGCGCGAATCTGCTCGTTGACTCGCTCCTCGATTTCGCGCAACTGCTCAGGTTCAACCGCAGCGAAATGCGAAAAGTCAAAGCGCAAGCGGTCCGGTGCCACCAGCGAACCCATCTGCCCTACGTGGTCGCCGAGCGTCCGCCGCAACGACTCGTGTAATAAATGGGTCGCCGTGTGGTTGCGCTCGGCGTCAATGCGAGCTTGGCGATCGATGCAGGCGACTACTGAACCGGTCCCGATTACTCCTTCCGTCAACCGACCGATGTGGAAGATGCCGCCGTGCTCCTTCTTCGTGTTCTCAACTTCGACGACAAAACTTTCGCCCTTGATCCGCCCTTGGTCGCCGACTTGGCCCCCCGCTTCAGCATAAAAAGGGGTCCGATCCAGCACGAGCCACACCCGATCGTCTTCACCTTCGCCGGTACGATCCGCCTCCACCACCTGAGCCTCTATTTCCAATTCGTCGTAGCCGACGAATTCAGTGCTGTCAACCGGCGGCCGTGCGTGGCCTACCGCTTGGCTAGCCCTGAGGACAAGGCGGGTCGGCCGGCCGCTCGACCGCGCCTGCTGGGCAGCGCGATCACGGTCGTATCCCTCTGGATCTATTACTGAGACTTCCTGTTCACGAGCCATCAGCTCCGTCAAGTCCTTTGGGAAGCCGTAGGTATCCTCGAGATGGAAGACTTCAGTGCCGGTGATATGTCCCTTAGCGGTGAACCGCGCGAAGAGGTCCAATCCACGGTCGAGAGTCTTACCAAAACTCTCTTCCTCGGAGTGTATGACTCCGGCGATGTGGTCTTTCCGAGCCGTCACCTCCGGGAAGACATCCCCCATAGTTTCGCCCAAAGTGCCAACTAACTGATGAATAACAGGATCGTGCTGATCGAGCTGGCGGGCGTAGCGCGCGGCCCGGCGCAGGATGCGGCGCAGGACGTACCCACGGCCCTCGTTGGAAGGCATCGCGCCATCGGCCATGGTGAAGCTGAGCGAGCGGACGTGGTCGGCAATGACCTGCATGGGGATGCGGTGCTCACCGCCGTACTCTTTACCCGTCAGCTCGGCGATGCGACCGATAAGCGGCTGGAAGACATCGGTTTCGTAGCTGCTCTCAGCCCCTTGTAAGAGGCTGCACATCCGCTCAAAGCCCATGCCGGTATCCACGTGCTTCTCGGGCAGTGGTTGCAGCGCCCCGGTCTCGTCGCGGTTGTACTGGATGAAGACCAAGTTCCAGATCTCGACCAAGTCACCCGTATCGTCGATGAGCATACGGGAGTCCTGCGCCGCCAAATCGTCGCCCAAGTAGTAGTGAATTTCAGAGCAAGGGCCGCAAGGGCCGGTCGCGCCCATTTCCCAGAAGTTTTCCTTGGCCGGCAAGCGCACGACGCGGCCCGGCAACAGGTCGGTGCATTCGTACCAGAATGTCTCGGCCTCCGCATCGGCTTCTACCGCGTCGTCGCCCACAAAGACGGTAGCCCAGAGCCGCTCCTTTTCCAAGCCAAAGTGCTCAGTAATTAACTCCCAACCCCACTCGATGGCCTCCTTTTTGAAGTAGTCGCCAAAGGACCAGTTGCCCAGCATCTCAAAGAAAGTGTGGTGCCAAGGGCTGTAGCCGACTTCGTCGAGGTCGTTGTGCTTGCCCGAGACCCGCATGACCTTCTGCGTATCAACCGCCCGGGTGTAGTCGCGCCGGCCCAAGCCCAAGAAGACATCCTTGAACTGATTCATGCCGGCGTTGGTAAAATAGAGGGTGGGGTCGTCTTGCGGCACGACCGGTGCGCTCGGTACGCGCACGTGGTCCTTACCTTCGAAAAAACGGAGGAACGCCTCCCTAATCTCCCTCGACTTCATTGGCTAACTCCTGCCATACCTGTTCGACCGCTGCTCTGGCCATTTCCTGATCACAACCACGCCGGGCCAACAAGCCCAGCATCCGACGCTTGGCTTTGTCCGGAGCCAATCCCCGGTAGCGCCAAGCCTGCTTGCTCAATAGTTCGACCGCCCGTTCACTCGAATCGAGCACTCCGGCATACTCGGCGATGACCTCGTCAATTACACCTGTGGCCACGCCTTTATGCCTGAGATCTTGGGCTAGTTTACGCGCACCATTAGCCCGCTGCAACCGCGCCTCGATCCAGCGCCGGGCAAACTCGCGGTCGTCGAGGAGCTTCTGGCGCTGCAAGTCGTCGATGACCTCGGCGACGACCTCGGCGGCAAAGTCCTTCTCCTTTAGCTTGTCGCGCACCTCCGCTACGGATCGCGCCCGATAGCTGAGATAGCGGTAGGCGGCGTCCTTGGCCTTTTGCAGTTGGTCCTCCACTTATTCTCCTGCTTGGCTGGCCTCGTCTTGCCCTACCACCGCCTCAAGCCCCAACTCGCCGCGCAGCTTGTGTTCGATCTCCGCGGCGATTTCTGGATGCTCGCGCAAAAATTCCTTGGCGTTATCTCGTCCCTGTCCCAAGCGCTCGCCGTTGTAGGAAAACCACGCCCCGCTCTTGTCGACAAGCCCCTTGTCAACGCCAATATCGACTAAGTCTCCCTCCCAAGATATGCCGATTGAGTCCCCGTGAAAGATCAGGTCGAATTCGGCTTCGCGAAAGGGGGGTGCTACTTTGTTTTTCACGACCTTGACCCGAGTGCGATTGCCGATATCGAGGTCTCCGTCTTTGACGCGGGCGATGCGGCGGATATCGATGCGCACCGAAGAATAGAAGGGCAAGGCGCGCCCACCAGTAGTAGTTTCCGGGTTGCCGAACATCACGCCGATCTTCATTCGCAGTTGATTAAGAAAAATCAGACACGTTTTCGAGCGATTGATGGAGCCGGCCAACTTGCGCAGAGCTTGGGACATTAGCCGCGCATGCAACCCCATGTGCGAATCACCCATGTCGCCTTCCAATTCGGCCTGCGGCACCAGCGCGGCCACCGAATCGACCACGATAATATCGAAGGCTCCGCTGCGCACCAAGGTATCGACGATCTCGAGGGCCTGCTCACCCGAATCCGGCTGCGATATGATTAGGTTTTCCACATCGACGCCGATGCGCCGCGCGAAGCTGACATCGAGAGCGTGTTCGGCGTCGATAAAGGCCGCGGTGCCGCCACGCTTTTGCGACTCGCGGATGGCGTGCAGCGAGAGCATGGTCTTGCCCGCCCCCTCTGGACCAGATATTTCGACGATCCGCCCCTTGGGCAAGCCGCCGATGCCCAGCGCTGCATCTACAGCCAGCGATCCAGTAGAAATCGCCTCCACCTCTTGGACTCCGCCCTCGTCCCCGAGGCGCATAATCGACCCCTTGCCGTACTGCTTTTCAATCTGCGACATTGCCAGCTCCAGCGCTCTGGCCTTGTTGCCGTCTGCACTGTGTCCGTTCGCTTTCGCCATGAAAATCTCCCCAATTAAAGTGTGGTATCGGTCTAGCTCGCCCACTCGACCAAATAGGACGACGAGCGAATGACCACGTTGCTGTACAGGCCGGCGATCACGTCGTCGGCCACAATGCCCCATCCCCTAGGCAGGGCTTCTAGTTGCCGCGCTGGAGGCGGCTTGACAATATCGAAGGCGCGGAAGACGAAAAAACCCGCGATAACCGTCCCAACGCTTGGGGGCAAAAAAGCCACTGCAAAGAGAAAACCCACTCCCTCGTCAACGACGACCTGCCTGGGATCCTCACCCCATTCCGGGGCCGCCCGGCCCGCGCTGTACACCCCAATGGCCGAGGCGACCAAGAGCACACCGAACCACTCCAGCATTCCCAAAGGAGGAAAAAACAGCCAGTACAACAGGGCGACGAATGCGGTACCAGCCGTACCGGATGCCCATGGGGCATAGCCGACAAAAAAGAGCGTGGCGATCAGTCGATTCAGAAGAAACGCGTTCCTCTACGCCGCGCTCAGGGTTCCTTGTAGGAAGAGGT
>JAPPEF010000058.1 GCA_028875335.1 Gemmatimonadota bacterium | reverse complement strand
CAGCCGCCGCGCCCATGCGCGCCTATTGGCAGGCCATCCACCGCGCTTGGGAACAGACCCCGTCTCACGAGCACGAGTTCATGCTGGCCCCCACGGTGTACACGCCGGAATTGGTGCAAATGCTGGCCCCCCTCGTCGCGGAGGCCGAAGCCCTAGTGGCCGATCTACCCTCGGATGACCTATTCGTCCAGCGAGTGCGCTTTGTCAGGGCTGGTTTTGGCGTTTTGCAAAACTACATGAACATGGTCGCCCAAGCCGTCACGCAAGTGAATTATCCAGCCGCCGTCCAAGCCGGCGAACGGGGCCTCGCTTGGCGCGACAGCCTGACGCAAATGCACCCCACGTTCACCACCACCCGCCTAGAGCAAGGCGATCCCTGGTGGACCGGCGAGGTCGAACAGTACCGGGATCTGAGCAAATTGACGCACGGCCCCCAAGGTCGCCTAGTGCAAAAGCTCCCTCTCGAATGGACCTTCCGCACGGACCCGCACGACGCCGGCTTGCACCGAGGCTGGGGACGTCCCGATCTCGACCTATCGTCGTGGCGACCGCTGCGCACCGACATCTACATGGAAGTCCAGGGAGTTGCTGCCGCCGATGGAGGCGAGTACAATGGCTTTGTCTGGTACCGCACGAATATCGAGATAAGCGAAGCCGAGGCCGGCCAAGCGCTCCACATTCGCTTTCCCGGCCTGTTCGGCAAAGCCTGGCTTTACGTCGATGGCTACTTAGTGGGGCACCGCGACTGGCGTCCCATGTGGTGGCACAACGACTACCGCTTCGAATGGGATGTCGATCTGAGCGAGGTCCTGTCTCCAGGCACCCACACCCTAGCCCTGCGCCTACACAACGAGCATCACATGGGCGGAATCTGGCGCCGTCCTTTTCTCTATGAGAAGCGCATGTAGCTATAAGTGGTATGAGATGCTTCGCTTCGCTCAGCATGACAGTATGAGGCGTCATCACCCGTCATGCTGAGCGGAGCGAAGCGGAGTCGAAGCATCCCATACCTCGATGTCCATGCGTAACGTCCATTGGATTATTATCGTATCTCAAGGCCCGCACAAAACCGACCAACCAGAAAGGAACCGTCCATGATCGTCGATACCCACGTCCACATCTGGGAAATGTCCGAGAAATACCCCATCGGACCCACCGCCCCCAACTGGACCTCCGAGCCGGACGAACCCGCCACCGCCGACGAACTAATCGAGGACATGGACCAAAACGGCGTTGACCGCAGCGTCTTGGTGCAGACTAGCTGGTCCACTTGGGACAACGGTTATATCGCCGATTCTCAGGCGCGCTTCCCTGACCGCTTTATCGGCCACGGCATGCTCGATCCGCAAAATCCAGACAACGCCGATCAGGCGCGCTACTGGATGGAAGAACGCGGCTTGGTCGGTTTTCGCTTCCACCCCATGTACTACCCGGACGAAAAAGTCCTGACCACGTCCCAGAACCGTCCTATATGGGAAGTCCTAGCCGCAATGGGCGCTGTCATCCAGTTCCATCTCAACGCCGCTTGCGCTGATCAAATAGCTGAAATCGCCCGCCGCCATCCGCAGATGCCCCTGCTGTTGGACCACATGGGCTATCCCAACCTCGACGAACCGCCCGAGGCTTTTCAGCCCATCGTCGAGCTAGCTAATTTCGACAACGTGGCGGTGAAAATATCGGATGTCCACGGTCGCTCGCGGGAAAATTTCCCCTATGCCGACGTGCATCCCTTCATCCAGCGTCTGCACCGCGCCTTTGGGGCCGAGCGCATGCTGTGGGGCACGGGTTATCCGGGGCACCACCGCACCAAGCACAACTGGCCGACCCTAGGCGAAGAGTTGCGCCTAGTGCAGGAGGGTTTCGACTTTCTCAGCCCGCGCGAAAAAGACCAGATGCTAGGCGGTACGGCCGCCCGCATATGGGACCTGACCTGACCTGATCTTTACAAGTTCGCTCATCCACAATCCACAAGGGAGGTCCGCATGACATTGGACACCAGCGACCAAAACATATACCAAGCCATCGGCGTCGAACCCATCATCAACTGCCGTGGAACCTTTACCATCATCGGCGGCTCCGTCGAACTCCCCGAAGTTGTGGCGGCCATGGAAG
>JAPPEF010000186.1 GCA_028875335.1 Gemmatimonadota bacterium | reverse complement strand
TCGAACTACACATCGGCTCTGCGCCAGTCGCGCCCGCCCGCGTCGAGCAGCGGGGCGACTCGCTGTTGGTCGCCTTGCCGCGCATTGTGACCGCGGACTCGATTAGGGTGGGTTTCACGACGCGGGTTTTGCACAACGCCACGGTTTTTCCCCTCGATCTTGGGCTGAGCGAGCGGCCCGGTCTTTGGCAGTCAGTCGAGCCAGCCGAGCGCCGCTCTCAGGTAGTAATGCTCCCCAAACTAGCCGAGCACGGCCAACTCATCGACGCATTGGAACTGGCCTCGCCTGTGATCACGCCCAATGGCGACGGAATCAACGACGCGCTCGACATGCGCTTTGTGGTCTTCAAGCTAGACGCGGCAACCCCCACGCTCGCGCTCTACGATCTAGCGGGCCGCCAAATCGCTGCGGTCGAATCCACGCCAACTGTAACGGGCTATCGCTTTACTTGGACGGCTCGCGACGCGTCGGGGGCCGTGGTTGCGCCGGGCATTTATCTCTACCGCCTCGATTTGGGGGCCGAGTCAGGGCCGGGGACGCACACAGGTGCGATCTCGGTTGTCTATTAGAACCAAATAAAATTAACGGGATTGGCAGGATTTATGGGATTAGGTCTGTCGCTTATGAAAGTTCAACATTGTTTTAGTGAAACGATGCGGTTTGTAACGAACGCCCTGTTATCTATGCTTCTCTTCCTCCCTTCCATCGCCTTCACAACTCAAAGGAGTTCTACTATGAGTGACTATCTCGTCTATATCGGCACCTATTCCAGCGGCGACGAGGACGGCATCCACGTCTATCGCCTCGACATGGCCACCGGTGCGCTCGCGCATCAAAGCAGCATTGGCGGCATTGACAATCCGTCCTTCCTCGACATCGCGCCCAACCGCCGCTTCCTCTACGCCATCGGCGAGACCAGCGAGGTCGGCGACCGGCCCGGCGGCGCGATTGCGGCCTTTGCCATTGACCAACAGAGCGGAGCCCTCACCCACATCAACACCGAATCGACCGTTGGCCCCGGCCCCTGCCACATCAGCATTGACCGCGCTGGTAAGTACGCGCTAGCCGCCAACTACGGCGGCGGCAGCGTCGCCATCCTGCCAATCCGCGAAGATGGCTCGCTCGGCCCGGCTACGGATTTCGTCCAACACGAGGGTTCTTCGATCAATCCGGGCCGCCAAGAGGGACCGCACGCCCACTCAATCATGGTCGCTCCCAACAACAAACACGCCTTTGCCCCAGACTTGGGCATCGACAAGGTGCTCATCTATGCGATTGACCACGCGAATGGCAAGCTCGTCGCGCAGACGCCCGCGGAAATCGCCCCCGGCAGCGGCCCGCGCCACCTCGCCTTCCACCCCGACAGCCAATGGGCTTACGTCATCAACGAGTTGAGCAACACCATCACAGCTTTTGACTACGACGCCGACGCCGGTACGCTCGCCACCATCCAGACCATCTCGACGCTGCCCGACGGCTATACAGAAGTCAGCCACACCGCCGACATCCACGTCCACCCCAATGGCCGCTTCCTCTACGGATCCAATCGCGGCCACGACTCCATTGCCGTCTATGCCATTGACCAAGACACCGGCCAGCTCGCACTCGTCGAGATCGTGCCGACCGGCGGTGCCAACCCGCGCAACTTCGGCCTCGACCCCACGGGTACCTACCTGATCGCTGGCAACCACAGCACCAACGACATCTTCACCTTCCGCGTCGATCCAGAAACCGGCAAGCTCACGCCCACCGGCCACAAGGCCGAAGTCTCCTCGCCCGTGTGCCACAAGTTTATTCCAGTTTTTTAGCAATAGGCGGCAATGACAACTTCTGTCCGTTGGTCCATCCCGCTGATCCTAATGGCTATTACACTGCCCAATCCCTCTGAAACCGTAGCGGAATCCCCTGCGGTTTTCACGCTCTCGATTCGCTTTGAAGAGTCACCTGACACGGCTCCGCGCTGGAGGCATCCAGAGGCCAATGCCCTCGAATCTGTGCGCCTAGACCTCATTCAGAGCGATGAAGTGCACGCCTCTTTTTTTGCTGATATGCGGAGCAGGGGGAGGATGTCTTGGGAAGCTTCCCCCGACACGATAGCTCCCTTCACTTTCGACATTGACCTATCGGACGCCTCCGGCATCTATCCAGGTCCCTGCACCGTCAGGGCGTCGCGTTGGGGTTTCCTCTCCCAAGAGACCGAGGTAAACCTAGAACGGGGCGGCAGTGCCGAATTGTCGGCGATACTAGCTAGGGATCCGCTTTTCCCGACTATTGTGTCTCCCCGACTGACGAGCCCCGTGACCCGTCTCGCAGGAGACTCTCTCATTGTCGAGATCGACGCCGACCGCACCGTACAAGGCTGGTCGGCCGCCCTAAGCACCGAACACTTCTCCCGTCCCTTGAAGGTACTGCGGGCGGAATATGGACGTTGGATGATCCGGCATGAAGCAGAGCCGGGATGGTGCCTCCTCGTCCAGATACCACCTGACACTCCTGAGGAGTTATATGACCTACAGGTGTCCAACTCCCTAGGAACAGTCTCCCAACCGAACGCCGTTAACGTACTACTGGAATATCCCGACCCTATCTATCTGACCGGCAACTTCCACCATGCTCTCGACTCACACCGGCTCTCGGTGGATGGGGAGATCGCCTCTCTCTTCCGGGAGACGGTCAACGTCATCCGCCCCGCCTTCTACGCCAATGTCGATGATATAGGTTATGAGGACGAGCGCGTCATTGCCCGCATCGCCGACGCGGCCTCCCGATATCTGGACGTGCCTTACTTCGGGGGACTTGGAAACCACGACCGCGGCGGTATTTCAAACTACAGGCACTATCCCCACGAGCCTTACCCTGACCAGCCAATGAGCATAGAGTATTACCGATATTACTTTGGTATGCGATACCAATCCCGTGACATCGGTCCGCTGCATATCCTCTTGCCCTACTGCCCGGACCAATGGGAGACTCATGCGGTCCGCCCGGACCAAGACCTCTGGCTCAAGGAGGATCTGTTGGCTCATCAACGGAGCGGCTTGCGGCTCTTTATGTGTCACCACCTCACTTGGTGGCACCGCGATGGCGAGCCGTGGCAGATCACCGACCTTCTCGACGAACAGTACGGCTTGGATCTGGTAATGCTCGAACGAGCCCACCGAACCGATGACGGCACGATTTATCGCGGTCCGGTCCCTACCTATTACGGAGGGTTGGCCAAGTCTCCCGAACTGGAGCTCATAGGTCTGCTGGAGATATCGCGGCTGGCAGCGGATGATCCCAGACGGGGCAACGGCCTCATCGAATCGCAACCGCCGATCGGCAAGGTGGCGGTTGACTCATCCCTAGCGCAGACCAACTACAGCACGGCGGTTGAGAAGGAAGAGCGGCTGCCCACCTGCGACACCTACGTTGCCAAAGAGTATTTGGTGCGCGACTGCACCCTGCGGAAGTTCGAGGTGACGTACGCGGTGCCTGGAACGGATAGGTCAGGTTCGAGCGCGGTTCTAAATCAAGGGACGGAAACTGCGCTCAGCGCCATGATCAACAGGGACCCCAGTGACAACCCCATCGTGATCCAAGGTGGTCGCCTCAAGTTCGTCATGGCTAGCGGCACTTACGTCGTCGAAGGCGGCGAGGTCATTCAGCAAGTTGACTCCGACGACCAAGCCCGGACCATCGTCTACGTTAAGACCGACATCGGCCATCCTAACACACAGGTGACGGTCCGCCCTGCGGATTGATGCCTAGCGCCGAGTAGCAGGCGCATCGCACCACATTGAGAAAGGAATTCGCACGGCAAGCTATGACTCGGGCGATCATTTTTGACTTTGACCTTACACTAGCAGATTCAACAAAAGGCATCATTGAGTGTGTCAATTTTGCGCTGGAAAGGTTGAATTTGTCCCGAGCCGATGACGAGCGAATCAAGCGAACTATCGGTATGTCTTTGGAGGACACCTTTCTAAGTCTGACTGAGCAAACCGACAATCAGAACGTCAGTTTGTTCACAAGCAACTTTGTCAAACGAGCCGATCAGGTTATGGTAGATTTAACATCTATGTTTGCTAGCGTTCCCGCGACAACGGAGCGGTTGATTGAAATGGGTTTTGCATTGGGGATCGTGTCAACGAAGTTTCGCTATAGAATCGAGGAGATCCTAGCAAGAGAAAGGCTGTCCAATCGCTTTGGCGTCATCATCGGTGGAGAAGACGTTGCAGACCAAAAACCACATCCCCGTGGTTTAACAACTGCTATCGCTAGAATGCAAATGGATGCCAATGACGTGCTTTACGTTGGCGACAGTACGATTGATGCGTTGACAGCCGAACGGGCCAAGGTGCCCTTTATTGCGGTGTTGTCAGGCGCGACGAGCAAAAGTGAATTTGACGAAGTTCCCAAAGTTGCTGTTATCGACGACATTTCAGCGTTGCCTCGATTGCTTCGTGCTCAATAGGAAGGTACTTGCTGAAGTAGCAAGATCATCCATCAGGATCTGCAAGGCGGGCTTGTACGATATTGATCAGTTCGCGCGGTTCGTAAACTGTCAATACTGCCTTTCTGAAATCGCTTTCGTTGCGCGTCACCAAGGCATCCGCGTCGGCTTGGCGTGCCGCCTCGTGAAGAACAGCATCTTCGAAGTCGCGGAAGCCTTCCGCCTCCAGTGCCGCCTCTAGCACCGCCCTGTTGACTGGAGCTACTTCGAAGAGACGAAGTAATTTGCGAATTTCCCGCCGCGCTTTTTGCGAACCGACGACTTTTGTGGCCAAGTAGTGTACTGTGGTCAAAGTGGTAGCACCGAGACAGCCGACGATGACATTGCGCTCTATCAAAGAGAAAATCTGCGCTGCGTTCATTGCGTGTGGCGTCCGGTCTAGCAGCAGATCGAGTACGACATTGGTATCTACCATCACTTTCACAGGTATTTTTTCTCCAGATGCTCGCGATATGTATCTTCATCGACGGTAGTGTCCCCCAAGGCACCGTGTAAAGACCGGGTGAGCGGTGCCAGTGTCTCAGGTCGATCTTCCCGGTCCAGCAGCGCGAAATAGTCGGCCACCATCTGCGATACGGACTTGCCCCGCTTTTTGGCATGAGCCTTAGCGCGTTCGATCAATTGCTCCTCTAGGCGTAACGTTAGCTTGGTTTGCATGAGTCTTCCTCATAGATGACGTATAATTTTATCTTGATTATACGTCATCGTAGCATTATGGTCAATGTCTCGCGGCTTGACGAATTGACCATTTTGGAGTAAACTCCAAAAAAGTTCGACTAATTTGGAGGAAGATTCAAAATGGTTCAGTATCTGCGGCGATTAGAAATGGACTTGCCCAAGCGGCAGTCGGCTTTTTTATGGGGACCGCGAAAGACGGGTAAATCTACCTACCTCAAACAGGCATTTCCCAACAGCCTAGTCTATGATTTTCTCAAGACGGATTTGATGCTGGATTTCAACCGCCGGCCGGCCCTGCTGCGCGAGCAACTGCTTGCACAATCCGAAACACTACTGGCGCATCCGATCATCTTGGACGAAGTGCAGCGCGTGCCACTCTTGTTGGATGAAGTGCATTGGCTCATTGAAAACAAGGGGCTGCGTTTTATTTTATGTGGTTCCAGTGCGCGCAAGCTCAAGCGGGGACGGGCCAACTTGCTCGGAGGACGCGCTTGGCGCTACGAAATGTTTCCATTGGTGACCGATGAATTGAATGACGGCGATATGGATATTTTGACGATCTTGAATCGCGGCCTGATTCCCGATCACTTCGCCAGTACGCAATACCGCCGTTCTCTAAACGCCTACCTACAAGATTACCTAAAGGAAGAAATTTTTGCCGAGGGGTTGACGCGCGATATTCCGGCGTTTTCCAGATTCTTTGAAGCGCTGGGATACTCGCACGGCGAGTTGACCAACTTTTCCAACATCGCACGCGAGTGCGGCGTCAGTTCCAAGACCGCAAAAGAGTATTATCAGATTCTCGTCGATACGCTTTTGGGCAGTATGGTCCCACCTTTCAAGACTCCGCAAAGTCGCCAAGTCATTTCGCGGGCATCCAAGTTCTACTTATTCGATGTGGGTGTAGCCGGAATCCTTGAGAAACGACATTTGCAGGGCGCTCAAGGTGCAATGTTTGGCAAGGCGTTTGAGCATTTCATTTTTTGCGAATTGAGGGCACACGCTTCTTATAGCGCATTACATTACGATGTCCATTTTTGGCGCACAAAGTCGGGATTGGAGGTTGACTTTGTGTTGGGCAATGGCGAGGTAGCCATTGAGATAAAGGGTACGAGCCGAGTAGAAGACAAGATCCTGCGACCGCTACGTGTATTTATCGATGAATACGCGCCCCAAAAAGCGCTAGTTGTTTGCAATGAACCGGCGGAGCGCGTCGTCGGTTCAATTCGCATTTTGCCTTGGAAAGTGTTTTTACAGGCGCTGTGGGCTGGTGAGATAATTTCCTGACGGCTTGCTGGCAGCGGCTGGGAGTCATCACCAGTTCGTATGCGACCCATCCCGCCGCCGTAAATGCGGCGCTTCCCAAAACTTGAATTCCTGCTCCTGAGCCAGCTCTTCATTGAACTCCACGCCCAGCCCCGGCCCCTCGGGCACCTTTAACATCGACCCTACCAATTCGCACTGCACTGGAAACAAATCTTCGTCCATGAATTGCCCCGCTTCCGTCGGCGTCACGCGGTGTTCGAGCCACGCGAAGTTGGGCACGGCCGCCGCTAAATGCACGGTCGCAGCGGTGCAGATCGGCCCCAGCGGATTGTGGGGCATTAGGTCGATGTAGTGGGATTCGGCCAAGCTCGCCACTTTCATCGACTCGGTCAGCCCACCGACATTACACACGTCGATCCGCGCAAACTGCGTGATGCCCCGTTCGAGATAGGGTAAAAACTGCCACTTGCTGGCAAATTCCTCGCCGATGGCAAAGGGCACGTCGGTCATGGTGCGGAGCGATTCGTAGGCTTCGGGACACTCGTCGCGAATGGGTTCTTCGAGAAAGTCGAGCGTCCCCGGCGGCATTTTCTGGCAGAACGACGCGCTCTCGGCGACTGTCAGCCGATGGTGGTAGTCAATGCCCAAGATCGGGTCGGGACCAATTTCACGGCGCACCTCAGTCAGCCAAGCCGCAGTGATGCCGATGGACTCGCGCGGCTCGAACACTCGTTCGTCGTCGTACTGTTTGCGCTGGGCCATTCCCGTGCGAATCACGTCCCACCCCTTGTCCAATAGCAATTTGCAGTTTTTGACCAAGGTCTCTAGATCCGGTGCTCCGGTCGTCGCAAAGCAGGGCACCCGCTCGCGCTGCTTGCCGCCCAAAAGCTGATAGACTGGCACGCCGAGGGCCTTGCCTACCACGTCGTGCAAGGCGATGTCAATGGCCGAAATCGCCGCGGTCAACACCCGCCCGCCTTCAAAGTACTGGCCGCGGTACATCTCCTGCCAGAGCCGCCCGATTTCGCGCGGGTCGCGGCCGAGCAAAAACTCCCGGTAGTGCCGCACCGCGCCTACTACGGCGAGCTCGCGCCCCGATAGCCCGGACTCGCCCCAGCCGTGGATGCCTTCGTCGGTCTCGACCTTGACGATGAGCTGATTGCGGTGGCCGACCCAAGTGGGGTAGGCTTTGATATCGCTGATTTTCATGGGATCTCCTTGTTATTCAGCGCAACAGCGCGACCAATTGTTCGTAGATTCTCGGCGCGGCGGCGACCAAGTCGCGACCGTACAATTCTTCCGGCAGCTCACCCTCCACGGGCTGCAAGTGCCCGACGCGAGCGCCCGCCTCCCGCGCAATCAGAGCCGCGGCCGCCAAGTCCCAGGGCTTGAGCGCCTCGTAAAAGCCGTCGAGCCGCCCCATCGCCACCCAGCAGAGATCAATTGCGGCCGAGCCGACGCGGCGGATGTCGCGGCAGTGTCCGAGCACGCGGCGCAAGCGATCCACCAGCGCCACTCTGCCCTCGATTGCGTACGGGAAGCCCGTGCCAATCAGAGCGCGGGATAGCTCGCTGCACTCACTGGCCCGGATGGCGTGGCCGTTGAGCCAAGCACCTGCACCGCGCCGGGCGGTAAAGGTCTCGTCCACAAACGGGCAGTGCACCACGCCGGCCTGCACTTGGCCTCCTTCGGCAAAGGCAATGGACACGGCTACTTGCTGCTGGTTATAGGCGTAGTTGACGGTGCCGTCAATCGGGTCAATGACCCACAAGGTACCGCGCAGTTGCGCCGGGTCTGTAAGGTGGGGCGAGGACTCTTCGGAGAGGATGTAGTGGTCGGGGAAGGTCTGTTCGATCTCGTTGCGGATGAGTTGGTCGGCCTGTAGATCGGCCGACGTCAACAGCTCAGTCCCTTCCTTGTAGCTCAGATCCAGCGCCCGGTCCGCCCGCGCTTGAGCGATTAGCACGCCGGCGCGCCGGGCGAGGTCTTCGGCAAATTCAAACACCTCGCTCAACAGTGCGCCCCTAATTCCATCGGATACGGCGACAAGTTCTCCAAGCCGTCCTCGGTAATCAGGTACATGTTTTCCAGCCGCACCCCCGCCCGCGCTTCGGGGATATAGGCCCCCGGCTCGACCGAGACCACATTGCCCACGCGCAAGGTGCCGCCGCGCTCCTTGTTGAGATCGGGCATCTCATGCGCCCGCAGGCCGATGTTGTGCCCGGCGTGGTGGATCAAGCCGACGTCGGCTAGCTTGGGATGCTCGCGGATATAGGCGTCCATGGCCACTGCGCATTCGCTGCCCTCCTTACCCGGCCGCAAGTACTCGCCGACGCGGTCGTGAAAGCCCTTGACGTGCTCGAAGACGGAATGCTGCACCTCAGTTGGCTCGCCCACGGCAAAGCTGCGGCACAAATCCGCCCAATAGCCGCGGTACACCGACCAAGCGTCGATGACGTAGATTTCCCCGGCCTCGATCGGGCGATTGCGCGCAAAACCGCCTAGCTCGCCGCACTGGTAGTCGCCGTCGTGGAAAACCTTCTCACCGGCCGCAAGATGCGCTGCCCGCTGCGCCGCCGCTAGCACCTCCAGTTCGTTGACGCCCGGAGCCATCGCCGCTTCCGCCGCGGCGTATGCGGCTAGATCAACCTGCACTACCTTGCGCAGCAGCTCGATTTCGTCGGGATCTTTGACCTCCTGCATGTCGGCGAGCAGATCATCGACCGCGACCCATGCGGGCGTTTTACCCAACCCTTCTTCGATCGCCTGTCCCAAGCGACGCGGCAAAAACTCGCTCTGCCAGCCCAAGCGGCCAGCCGCTGGTTTTTTGGCCCGCAGCGTATCGACGATTAGCCCACTTATTACCTCGCGCAAATCGGGCGTGACCGTGCCGCCGACGCTGAGGGCAAAGGTGAAACACTCGTCGGCGCACGGCTCGCCTTCGTCAGTATGCGCGATTAGCAAGGATCGCCCATCGGCCCCCAGCCAAAAAATCGCCGGCGGGCCGGGGAATTCCTCGGGGATGATGATCCCGGTGAAGTAGTAGATTTCCTTCGGATGGTTGATCACGGCCGCGTCGATGTCGAGTTCGGCCAGCCGCGCACACAGGCGTTGCTGCCGCGTGCGGCATCCTTCTTTGGTTAGCATCTCAATTTATCCTTACAGGTTACAGGTCTAAATAATGGGCGACCACAAGGGTCGCCCCTACTGACGTTACGCACCCGGGTAGGGGGCGGTTTCAAACCGCCCCCTACAGCGGGAATCGGGCCGAAAACCAACCATCGGTCACGTACTGCGTAACGTCAAATAGTAACCAACCGCATCGCCCCTGAAAAGCAATCGCGCCTTGAGCCACCCGCTAGCCGCTCCGTATATTCTCAGCCCATTTCCAACGAAAGTGTATCCATGATTTCGATTCGACTCCCTCTGGCCGCCTGTCTGTTTCTCGCCCCGATCCCAGTATCGAGCGAAGGTTTCCACGGCTTCGACCCGGCTTCTTTTAACGGTCTGCCGCTTCCGCCTGATTCCCTACAAGCAATGGCTGCCGAAGCCGCGCAAAATTCGTCCCCAAAAAACGGCAAAAACCTAGTCTTTGGCTTCGCCAACCTACAGCGCGACATCAGCTTTGGCATCAAGGTCGAAAAGAGCATCGAGCGCAATGCCGAAGCCGCCGGCATCGAACTGCTGATCGCCGACAATCGGCTCGACGGGCCGACTGCTTTGGCCAACGCCGAGAGCTTTGCCCGACGCCAAGTTGACTTCTGCATCGAGTTCCAAACCGACGTCAACTTTGGCCCGGCAATCATGCAGCACTTCAACCGCAAGCAGATCGGCGTGGTCGCCATCGACATTCCCATGCCGGGTGCCACCTACTTCGGTGCCAACAACCCCCGCTCGGGTTTTATGGGCGGCTCCTATCTGGCGCAGGCGGCCAAAGTGCAGTTTGGCGACCGGGCGCTCACAGAGGGATACTTCGTCGTTGGCGAACTGCCGCAGTCGGGCGCGATCCCGGCCATGCGCACGGAGGGCCAAATCGCCGGTTTCCTCGCCTCGCTGCCCGGCTTCCCGCCCGAACGCATCATCCGCATCGACACCAAAAACACGCTGCAGTACTCATTCCAGCAGATGAGTAACGCACTCGGCCGCATCCCCCAAGGTGCGCCGATCCTGATCACCGCGATCAACGATCAATCGGTCTCCGGCATGTTGCGCGCCGTGCAGCAGCAGGGGCGCGGCGCAGACGCGCTGGTCGTCGGCAAGGGTGCCGATGAGTTGGAGACGATGGTCGCCGAGGAGCACTTCATCGCCTCAGTCGCCTATTTCCCCGAGCGCTACGGCAACTATCTCATCCCTCTGAGCCTGATGCGCCTAGCTGGCTACGACGTGCCGCCGGCCGTCACCGTCAACCACGTGATGATTAGCCCGGCCAACATCTGTCAATTCTACCCCGAGTACGAATGCCAAGGCGATCCGGGCTTCGACTACGTCTTCCCACAAGAAGCCTTCGTCGAGCACTTGGCCACCCTCAAGGACAAACCCGAACTCGCCGGCTACGAGCAGTTGATTCCCGACCACTAGCATGAGCCATACCGCACCCCTCCTGCACATGGAGGGCATTTGCAAATCCTTCGGCAGCGCCCAAGTCTTGCGCGAGGTCGATCTCCGCTTAGACGCCGGGGAGGTCTTAGCGCTGCTGGGTGCCAATGGGGCAGGTAAATCCACGCTAGTGAAAATCCTCTGCGGCGTGTACAGTCGCGACGCTGGCACCGTCCGCCTCGACGACCAAGCAGTGCGCCACGACCGGCCCGAAGAAGCCATCGCCCACGGCGTCCGCTTTTTGCCGCAGGAAGTGTCGGTCTTGCCCGACCTCACGGTCGCCGAAAACATCCTCATCGCCGACCTGCCGCTCAAACGCTCGTGGCTTGGCAAGCAGGTAGATCGCCCAGCGTTGCGCACCAAAGCGCGGGCACTGCTCGACCGGCTCGGCTGCGACCTCGATCCCGACGCGCCAGTACACCAACTCTCCGCGCCACACAAGCGCCTAGTAGAAATCGCGCGCGCCCTCGCCGGACAAGCGCGAGTCATCGTCATGGACGAGCCAACCGCCTCCCTCGCCGACCGCGAGGTCCAAGCGCTCTTTGCCGTAATCGAGCGGCTCAAGGCGCAGCAGATCGGCATCATCTACATCTCCCACTACCTCGACGAGGTCTTCGAGGTCGCCGACCGCATCACCGTACTCCGCGACGGACTAAACGCTGGCGACTTCGCCACCGCCACGGCTTCGCGGCGCGAGGTTCTCGACGCCATGCTCGGCACCACCGTCGATGAACTCTACCCGCCGCGAGGTGCAAGCACTGGCGGGATTACGTTGGAGGTAGAAAATTTGAGTTTGCCCGGCGCGCTCGACAGCGTGTCCTTTGCGCTCCACCGCGGCGAGATCTTAGGCGTCTTCGGCCTGCTCGGCTCGGGGATTGACCAACTTGGCCGGGCCATCTACGGCGCATTGGGACCGCTGCCCGGCGCACGCATTGCGCTCGAGGGCGCGCCCTATATCCCCGCGGACCCGCGCCGAGGCCGCGACGCTGGCATCGGTTTCGTCGCCGCCGAACGCCAGCGCGAGGGCATCGTCCCCGATCTCGGCGTCCGTGCCAATATCACCTTGCCCTTTATCGACCGCTTCGCGCGCTTGTTCTCCGTGTCCAAGCCGCGCGAAGCAAGCCACGCGCAAAGCTGGATCGACCGCCTAGGGATTCGCGCCGCTCACCTCGACCAACCGCTGCGCTTGCTCTCGGGCGGCAATCAGCAAAAGACCTGCTTGGCCCGCTGGCTGGTCGAGGGCCTCAAAGTACTCATCCTCGAAGAACCGACCCGAGGCGTGGATGTGGGCGCTCGCCACGAGCTCTACTTGGCGCTCCGACAGTGGACCCAACAGGGCCTTGCCGTACTCTTGATTTCCTCCGACGCCGAAGAAGTCGCTGGCATCTGCGACCGCTCCATCGTCCTCGACCGCGGTCGGGTGTCCAGCCACTTTTCCGCCGGCGCGGCCCCGGCCGACCTGCTCCACACCTCGACCGCGAAAGACCATCCATGAGCATCGCCACCTTATTGAACCGCCCCGGCGCGGGCGTCGCCTTATTATTGATGTTCTACCTCTTGGTCGCCGTGCTCTTCAGCGTCCTCTCGCCTTGGTTTTTGTCCTTTGACAATATGGTGAGCATTGGGGCCAATATGGCCTTTATCGGCTTGATGTGCGCGTTGCAAACGCCGCTGATCATCGCCGGGGGCCTCGATCTGTCGGTGGCCGCGGTCGCCGGGCTGGCCGGGGTCGTCGTCGCGCTGCTCCACGCCTCAGGTGTTGGCATTGTCGCAGCCTGTCTCATCGCGTTGGCACTGGGCGGGGGCATCGGGCTGCTCAATGGCCTGTTAGTCGTACGCCTCGGGCTCAACTCGCTGATCGCCACTCTGGGGACGATGAGCGTCATCGGCGGGCTGGCCTTGGTCCTGACTGGTGGGCTGACTAAGCCGCTGATGGAGCCCGGTTTCAACTGGATCGGCAGCGGCCAGCTTTTGCGGCTGCCGGTGCCGCTGGTACTGATGCTGCTGGTTTATATCGCGCTCGGCTGGGTGCTTGCGCGGACCCGCTTTGGCCGCTTCGTCTATGCCGCAGGCAGCAATGCCGAAGCCAGTCGGCTGGTCGGCGTCCCGGTCGCCCGCACCCTGATGATCCTCTACGTCCTCTCTGGCCTCAGCGGCGCGGTCAGCGGCCTCATCCTCGCGGCCATGCTCTACGCGGCGGCACCCGACGCCGCGGGGCAGCATTTGTTGACGGTGATCGCCGCGGTGATCTTGGGCGGCACGAGTCTCTTCGGGGGGCGCGGCACGGTCTGGGGGACCTTGTTGGCGGTGCTCTTGCTCGGCACCCTCAACAACGGACTGACGCTGATGGATGTGTCTAGTTTCTGGCAGGATGTAACGCGCGGCGCAGTGCTTCTGTTGGCCGTCGGCCTCGACCAAGTTCGCACCCGCGCTGTGGGGGCTTAGCTCGACTTTATCCTTGGGCTTGCTCACAGGCGATGATCGGTGTAGCTCTCGCATAACTTGAGGATGTGAGAAGAACAGCAAGTCCGCAATTGGACCGGGATACGACCTGTCCCAAAGGACAGTATAGCGCTAATTCACACTGTAATAAGCCCTTGTTGTGCAGCTAGAGCCACGGCTTCGGTGCGGTTGCCAGCCCCCAGCTTGCGCATCAGGGCGCTGACGTGGAATTTGACGGTGCGCTCGCCAATGTGGAGGACTGCGGCGATTTCCTTGTTCTGCAACCCCTTGGCCAAGAGTTCAAGCACTTCCCGTTCCCGCGGCGTCAACCCACCCGGTGCACCTCCCTTGCCGCTGACTTGGCCGAGCAAGCGCGCGGCGATCACCGGCTGCAAAAGCGACCCCCCAGCATAGACTATGCGAATGGCCTGAAAAACCTCTTCCCGCGGCGTGCTCTTGAGCAGATAGCCTTGCGCGCCGGCCTGCACGGCGCGCAAAATCCGCTCATCGGTTGCAAAAATGGTAAAGACGATGACTTTGTTGGGCAGCCCCTTCTGCGCCAGTTGTTCCAAGGCCGCTAGGCCGTCGGTACCGGGCATTTCCAGATCCATCAGCACCACGTCGGGATTCAGCGCCTCGATCTGGCGCACGGCTTCGGCCCCATCGCCAGCTTCCCCGACGACCGCAAAATCCACTTGAGTCTCCAGCATTGCCGCCAGACCAGCCCGCACTACCGGGTGGTCGTCGACCAGCAAAATGCGTATCTCAGTTTCCGCCATCCGCCTCCAGGGGAATGACCGCGGCAATGCGCGTCCCCTGCCCCGGTTTACTCTCCACGTCCAAGCGCCCGCCCAAAAGCCGTGCCCGTTCGTTCAAGCCGACCAAGCCGAAGCGATCACCCGTCAAATGATCCGGCGCAAAACCCCGTCCATTGTCTGCGACCCGCAAGGTGGCTGCCGCTGGTGTAATCTCTAGTTTGAGGTGCACCCGCTGGGCGTTGGCGTGCTGCCGGACGTTGGCTAGGGCTTCCTGGGCGATGCGGTAGAGTCCTACCTCGACCCGCGACGGCAGGGGCCTGGTGCCGACGATTTCGACCTCGACTTCGGGACCGGTGCCAGAAGACGCCAGCCCTTCTAGCGCCTCCTCCAGCGAGCGCCCCTCTAAAGACGCAGCCCGCAGGTCCGCCACCGAGCGCCGCACTTCTTCGAGATTATCCCGCACCATCGCCATGAGCTGGCTCAAGATGCGCTGCAATTTTTCGCGCTTGGCACCAGCCTCAAAGAGTGCGTCCATCGCCTCTAGCTGCATCAGCACCGCTGCTTGGCCCTGACCGAGGATGTCGTGGATTTCGCGCGCCAGCCGATTGCGCTCCTCTACCGCCCCTAGCTCTGCGCTCTGATCGAAAAGACGCGCGCGCTCAATGGCAATACCGAGCATATCTCCGACCGTCTCCAACAGGCGCAAATCCTCTGTCGCAATCTCTCGCCAATCGCTGCTGACCACATTGAGCATCCCCAGCTTCTTTTTTTGCGCGTAGAGCGGCACGCTGGCGTGGTGCTGCAATCCCGCCGTCCCCACCGTCCGGCCGTCGAGTCGACTGCAAACGACGGCATTGACGTTGGCCGCTCCCTGCAAACCGCCCTTGCGGAAGGTGCTAAGGCAATAGCAGTCGCCTTCCATGCTGCGGGGATCGTCCTCTAAGGCCGGAGGCAAATTGCGCGCGGCCGCCAAATAACTTTTTCCGCTCTCCTCGTCGAGCAACCAAATCCATCCGGTCTGTAAGTCAAAATGCGCAGTGATTTGTTCCAAAGCCACGGCCAAGGCTGCGGATAGCTCGGCCGAGCCGTTGAGTTGATGGGCAATGGTGTTGAGAATGGTCAACTCGCGATTGCGCTGTGCGAGTGCAGCGATGGGTTGTTCCATAGTGCTTAAATTTAAGCAACTCGCCTCGGCAAGGCACCAGTAGCCCATTGTAAAAGGGCTTTTGAGACAGCTGGCGGGCTTATTTCGAATCTTCGACCGTGTCGCCCTGCTGGTACGAGCCCAAGATGCGGACGAATTCGGTAGTCTCCCGAATATGTTCCACGGCTTGGGCGCAAACCGCCTGCTCCAAGTGGCCTTCCAAATCGAGATAGAAGACGTATTCCCAAGGCCGCTCGGGCATGGGCCGCGACTCGATTTTGAGCAGGTTGATGCCACGCTCGGCAAAGGCCGCGAGGCTCCGGCACAGCGCGCCCGGCACGTGCTTTAGTCCAAAGACGAGCGTGGTCTTGGCAGGCTCGGCTGGCGCTGGCTCGGCGCACCGGTTCACCACCAAAAAGCGGGTAAAATTGTGGGGGGCGTCCTCAATGCCGGAGACGAGAATCTCCATCCCGTACGCGGCGGCGGCTTGCGCGCCGGCTATGGCTCCTCGGTCGCGCGCGCCGCTCGCGGCTAGTTCTTTAACCGCTCCAGCCGTATCATCCGCCGCTATCGTCTGCGCATCGACCAACGAATGGATGAAGCGAGTGCACTGAGCCAAGGCGGGCGGCTGCGACGCAATGTAGCGGATGTCTGCTAACTGCACGCCTCGGTTGACGATGAGGTTGTGGACGATGCGCAGCTTGATTTCGCCCACAATGTGGACATCGCTCTGCAGCAGCAGGTCGTAGTTCTCGTGGATGCTGCCCATCAGCGAATTTTCGATGGGCACGACTCCGCAAGCACAAGACCCGTCTTCCACCGAGGCAAAAAGCGCCTTGAAATCGGGTTGTGACACCAGTTGTGTCTCTGAAAAAAAATAGGCCCGCGCCGCCGCCTCGCTGAACGACCCGGCGTGCCCTTGGATGGCCACTGGTCCGCACGTCTCTACTCGCTTCATATACTCAATTCTTTTTCACGGTCCGGTTTGGACATTTGCTCGGTCGTACTCCTTTTTCCACTTCAAATAGCCAAAGACGATGATAACCAGATATGCGATAAACAACAAAGCGGTCAGGTAAAGCCCCCGGCTGTAGTACAGATAAACCGAGACGCTGTCGATGACGAACCAGTACACCCAGTTCTCCAAAATTTTCTTCGTCACCATATAGGTCGTCACCACTGCATACCAAGTGGTGAAGGCATCGACATAAGGCAATGCTGCCTCTGTGTTTTCGCTCAGAAGATACCCGGATGTCACCACAACGGCCCCCGTCGCAGCAATGACCACAACGTGCTTTTGGAGCGACCAAGTAGAAATGGGCAGCGTTGCGGATTGATCGGTGGGCTTTCGCCATTGGTACCAACCATAAACCGCCATGCCCAAGTAGTAAATCTGTAGGGCCGACTCTAGGAACAGATTGACATCGAAGAAGACGTAAATATAAATCGCGGTACTGACAAAAGCCGCGCCCCAACACCAGATGTTTTCCCGCGCCGCCAAGACCAAGTAGAGAATGGCCAAGACGACGGCTGGAACCTCCCACCAAGAGGTCAGTTCCAGCGCTTGGAGTATTGCAGGGGTTTCCATTTTAGCTGCACCAGCGTTCGCTTGAGCCGTTGTACTGTCCGACGGGCATGTTATTTCCTTTTGCGCGGTTGCGCGTATAGTGGGTTCTGCCTATATATCGCCTCAGTTACATTAAACTGCAATCGACGGGAGCGATTCATGCACCAGATTACCGACGCCCAAAAGCAGCAGTTCAAAGAAGAGGGCTATTTCATCCTCGAAAACGCCATCCCCACCCATCATCTCGATCTCCTGCGCGGCGAGTGCCAAGCCTTCATCGACAAAGCCAACGCCCGGATGGACGCCGAGGGCACGGATAGCTTGGGTCTCAATCACCGCAACAGCCGCTACTTTGTCTCCAATTGCTTCCGCGATCAGCCGCGCCTGCGCGAGTTCCTCTTCAGCCCCCTAATGGCCGACATCTGTCAAGCCACCCTAGGCGACGACGCCTACTTGTTCTGGGAGCAATACGTGGTCAAAGGTGCCGAGGCCGGTATGAAGTTTTCTTGGCACCAAGACTCAGGCTACGTCGGCTACCCGGATCACAAGCCGTATCTAACCTGTTGGTGCGCCCTCGACGACGTGTCAGAGGCCAATGGCACCGTCCACTTGCTGCCTTTTTCGCGCTCGGGCATTCGCACATGGGTCAAGCACGTCCGCGAGGAGGGGAGCAACGATTTGATCGGCTATTTCGGCAGCGATCCCGGCGTTTCGGTCGTCGCCCCGGCCGGTAGCATTGCCGTCTTCACCAGCGTCAATTTTCACTCTAGCGGCACCAACACCACCGACCAGATGCGCCGCGTGTACTTGGCCCAGTACTCCTGCGAGCCGCTGACCTCGGCAGACGGCAGCAAACTCTGGGGGAATGCCGAGCCTTTTCTCAAGGCAGGTAAATTGGTCGAGCCGCCGCCCGAGCTTACCAAGTCCGCTCCTTGAGAAGTTCTTGGATGGCGGCGCGCGGCACGGGCAGCTCGTCGATGTGACTCTCTAACCAGCGCGAGAAGTCCTCCTCAATGGGGTCGGACCAGCGGGTATCGATCTGACCGGGCGTGTATTTGCCCTCGGCTAGGCGCTGCTTGCCAAAGCGGTCGCGGAGCGAGATCAGTTCAGAGGTCTTGACCACCTGTTCGGCTAGATGGGGCGGTATGAAGACGACGCCATCGTCGCGGCCGAGGACCACGTCGCCGGGCATGACCGTGGCACCGCCGATGCGCACCGGACAGTTGATCCCGGTCAGCATGATGGTGGGCGAGGCAAAGGTGGGGTGAAAGCCGCGCACGAAACTGGTGAAATTGGGCAGTTCTTGGATGCCGTCGATATCGCGGACGGACGCGTCGTGGACCACTCCGTTGCCCGAATTGGCGTAGATGGCGGTGGCGAGATTGTCGCCAATGACGGCGCCTTGGTCGATTTTGCCGAATACGTCGGCCACGTACACGTCTCCGGGCACCAGCATATCAATGGGCCACGATATCTGGTCGCCAATGCAACCGGCCCGCTCCCCTTTTTCTTCCATGACCTGACGCATGACGGGCCGCCGCGGCATGTACATAGCCGTCAGGGCGCGGCCCACTAGGACTTGGCCGGGGTGGGTGCAAACCCAGCCGTCTTCGTACTGCCAGTTGTAGCCGGGGCCGCGTATGACGCCCCAGGCTTGGGTAATGCTGACGTTGTGCATGCGTTCGAGGATGCCGTCGGGCACCTTGGGGCGGCCGTCGGCAAAGCGCTCGCCCTCCCACTCCGGGGTGTACTCGATTAGCTCTTCTGGGGACATGTTCAAGGGAGCAAATTTTTCCATAGCAGTACTTTCTCTTCGTTAATGTTTGCGCGGAGCCTTTCCTACTTTCCCTTCCACACTGGCTTCCGCTTCTCGGCGAATGCCTTTGGTCCTTCGATAAAGTCCTCTGACTCATACATGCGCTCGGCCAGCGGAAAACGCATGTTGACTGCCTCCCACAGCGGCAACTCCAACCCCTGCACAGCCGCCTCTTTTCCCGCCTGCAAGGACAAGGGCGCACACGCCAAAATCGCCTCCACCCACTGCTCTGCGGCAGCTTGCAGGCCCTCCGCTGGCACCACTTGGTTGACTAACCCAATCCGCCGCGCTTCCTCCGCCAATATGAGTTCTCCAGTCAGGATGAGCTGCATGGCTGCGCTCCACGGCAGCCGCCGGACCAGCTTGTGGATGCCCCCGGCGTCGGCCAGCAATCCGCGCCGCGCCTCGGGCAATCCCAATTGCGCATGCTCGGCCGCCACCACCAAATCGCATCCCAAGACCAGTTCCAACCCGCCGCCCACTGCATAGCCATTGACCACGGCCAACAGCGGCTTATAGCAGTCGCGGCCCCGCTGGAAACCCCGCGCCGCCCCGCTGGCCTCGGCGCGGTTGTGGCTGCGCGCATCCTCGCCCGCTTCAGCCCGCCACTTCAGGTCGGCACCAGCGCAAAACGCCCGGTCGCCACTGCCGGTCAAAACTCCGACCCAGACGCTGTCATCGTCGCGGATTCGCTCCCAAGCGTCGGCTAGTTCCTCGGCCATGGGCGGGTGTATGGCGTTGAGAACCTCGGGGCGGTTGAGGGTGACTTTGGCGACGTGGTCGCGCTGTTCGTAGCGGATGAACTCGTAGTCGGTCATTGCTCAAGACGGTACTTCGACTAGGCTTCCCGATTCCGCGGCCTGCTTCAATGCCTGTAGCGCGGCCACGTTTTTGAGGCCGTCTGCGGGGGGGAATTCGGGAGCTTTGCCCTGGAGAATGCAGCTAGAGAAGCGCTCTAGCTGCACCTGAAAGCGATCCGGCCCAGAGAAGGTCTCCACGCGCTCGTCGTTGCCAATGGCGATGTACACCGTGGCCTGCTCGTCGAACATGTTGGGCACGCGGATCGCGCCGTGGCTGCCGACGACCTCCAACACGCAGCGGAACGGTCCCTCCATGCCAGCCGCGATATAGGCGATGTGATCACCGGGGAAGCGCAAGAGTCCGGCCAAGCTCGCATCCACGCCGTTGCGCAGGTGCTGAAAAGCCTGCGCAGCGACCGGCTCGGCATTGAGCACAAAGCGCACGGCGCTGACGCAGTAGCACCCAGCGTCTAAGAGCGCGCCCCCGCCTAATTTTTTTTGCGCCCGGACATCAGTGGTCCAATTGCGGATGCCAAAGGTCAACTCGGCCCGCGCTAGTTTCACTTCGCCGATCTCCCCCTGTTGCACCAGCCGGCGCGCGCACTGCAATTGCGGGTTGAGGCGGTGGGTGAAGGCCTCGACTAAGAGCACCCCGTTGGCTCGGGCTGCGTCGATCATCTGCCGCGCTT
>JAPPEF010000385.1 GCA_028875335.1 Gemmatimonadota bacterium | reverse complement strand
AGGAGCACGCTCATTCTGGCTGAGCCGCTGGTGATAGAAATCGTACTTTAGGTAGTTGCTGACCTTAAGTCCGCTGAGTTTGTAGTCATTGCCTAGCCATAGGGAATTGATCCAAGTGTCGCGCCCAATGAGAGGATCCTCGATTTTGGTGGATTCGCCGGTGCGAATATTGGCGTTGGGCAGCCACTGCAGTAAATCGTCGGCAATATCGTCTTCCACCGACTTGAGCATATTGAAAAGACGCCAATGGCCCCAGGTGGCTGTATCGCGGTCCAAGGTGAAGAGAGCGTACCTGGACTGGTTCTTTTGGTCCGAGGAAATCAGATCCTCGCGCAGGGCACCAAGGGTGATGCGAATCTCTGGGCTCAGATGGGTGCCAAAATAAATGTTGTAGCCTCGGTGGTCCTTCTTGTAGGGATAATCCGGCAATTCGTCGTTTTCAAAGCGGTCGATCCAACCGTTGTTGTTCATATCGACCCCAAAGAGAAACTCGGGACGATCCACGTTGTGGCGCAGAAAAGGCTCATCGTAGTCGGGAATGGAGTTGGTCAACGAGCGGTTGTCGTTTTGATTGAAGTCCGATATAAAGTCGCCGTTTTCATCCCAACCTGGATAGACTTGCTGGTCGCCCGATCTCCAGTCCTTGCGGACCGTATCGGGGAATTGGTCCTGATCGTCGTTGTCCTCCACCAATTCCAATACATGGGCGCGTTCGTCCTCGTAATCGATGAAGCCGGAACTGAGGGTGGTGAAGGTTCTCGTGTTGTAGCGCGGATCCATGCTGTAGGCTTCGGCAAAGACGAACCAAGGGTAATCGGCGCGCGACAGGTTGATCATCCAAGCCGGAGCCGCTCGATCCCCTTCGATGCCCGACCAAGTGGAGTGATCCTTCTCAGTGGCATCGATGGTAACATTGGGGTACTTAGTATAGGAATAGCTCAGGTCGTATTCGCCGTAGAAATCGAAGCCCAAAACCTCATTTAACTCCAAGGTGCCGCCCCAGATCTGGGTAGCCGTGGGCAGGCCATACTCGAAGCTGACTACCTGCAGGTTGGTATTGTCTTGGACGTTGCCCTCGGCCTGGGCCTGCAAAATCAAAACCGAAACGTCCGATTGGTTCAATTGCCGATCCGAGGTCACCCACACTTGGTAATCGTTGCCCAGAACCAGACGGAATTTCACCTTTTTGATATCTTCTTTGGAGGCACTGGAGCGGCTGATAAAAGCCGGGCTATCAAAGTCGTAACGCAGGCGGATTTCCTCGGTGCCATCGGCTGAGAGGAAGCCTTCGCGGACAAAACCTCCTTCGATGACGGGATCAAAGCGAATTTGTTTGCCCCGGTCCACCGTACCGTCTAGGTAGGTGATGATAATATCGGAACCGGCCGGGAAGAAGGCAGCACCTCCCACTCCGTCTTCAGGCGAGTCATCGCGCAGGACAATTTCAATGGCAGAAATGGTGTTGTTCTGATCCAGAGTCAGTTCGCCGGTGATGGGATTGCCGGCGAATCCATCGATGATGGTATTGGACTGGTGACTATTGACGCTGGTGAGACCAATGGTAGCAAAATCGCCGACTTGGGTGGTAAAGCGCCCGCCAATGAGGGACGTGGTGTTGGTCGCTAGAGTCTCAATATCGTTCGTAGTAGTGCCGCCGGGCTGGCTGATGCGAGAGTATATTATAGTTCCCTGGTACTTGTCGGCGGCGTAGTCGAATTGGATTCCGTCCCAGCGAGGTTTGGAAAAGGTCATGGGGGTGAGGGTGGTGCGGAGGGCGGCGCCCATGGTCAGGGCATAGTAGTTTTGGCCCTTGGCATCGGCCGAGATAAGGGCACCGCTGAACCATTGATTAAACCTGTTGGCTTTGAGGATGGAAGAGCCAAACTGTTGCGGCTGGGTTTGGGAATTATTGAAGATAACCCAACCCCGGGTGATATAGTTGCCGTAGAGGTCGTAGAAAGAATCGCCTTCATTGACGATATCGACATACCGCTGAAAATGTTCCCGGGCATAGTTGGAGTACTCCCACTGGCGCCACTGGTACTCATTAAAGAGTTCCTGGGGTACATACCATTTCCTCTGGGCCGGGTCTAGGGCACCAAAGAGCACCCCTGGGCCC
>JAPPEF010000243.1 GCA_028875335.1 Gemmatimonadota bacterium | reverse complement strand
TTGTACTCCGTCAGACTCAGATCGCCGCCCCCTTGGAGAAACCTGACGATGTCCTGCTGCTCGGGGCGGGTTTCCCAGAAAATGACCGGGTGCGGATCGGTTCCTGCCCGGGTGCGGATCGCGACCCGGGCGTGGGGGTCCTGCCGTCCCGACCAGCGGATCTCGCCTAGACTGGCGATGTCGTCCAGTTCGATGACGTCGGATTCATATGAGGCCTTCCTCACGTACCCCCCCCCGTACAGCTCGAAAGCGGCCAGCCCGATCTCCTTGGGCGTTTGCCGAAGGATCCGCAACTGCACAAAGTTGGTCGTCACGGGTCGATCTAGCATCACGCTGACTTCGGGTTCAGTATTGCCCTCTACCTCCACAACAGGTGGGAGATTCGGGACGTGTCCAATTATACCGTATCTCTCGTCGCTGACACCGATGACGAATTGCTCCAGGAAGTGATCCGACCTGTCCGCCAGAGGCCGCAGTCTCACCTCCCTGATGAGGAATCGTCCGCCTAGATCGAAATGCACTCTCAACGATGCACCGGGGTCGTTACAACAGGCGGCGCGAAAGTCGAGGGTCGCTTGATCTATGGCCTTCCATGTGTGCGCCGTACTCGGATCCTGATCGACCAACAGGTTTCCGACCGTCTGGTCGAAGTTGCCCCTACCAGCTTCCCGCTGCACGGCCACCCAGCCGTCTCTGCTCAACAGCGTTGCGGCGATATCCTCGTCTTCGGCGAAGAAATTGGGCTGCAGTACGCCCGCCTGTAGCGAGTCTGGATCGAGGGCGTCCTCCAGCTGCGAGTTTTCCGACCAGCCGAGCTCCCTGAAATCGATGCTGATCTTCTCCAAGCTATCCTTTTCCGCCTCGGAAAAGGGCGTGCCGATGCGATAGACGATCACGCCCGAAGCGTCGCGCACATGGAGCGCGAAGGAAATTAAGACAAGCAAGAACATTCCCGTCGTCATCTGGCAGAAAGAGTTGGCGGAAACTGATACCATTGAGCGGTCCGACGCCAAAATTGGCGTCGCAATGTCAAGCGCCCGTCGGATTGTGCATGGCCAGACGTGGCTGGCTGAACTAGGCCATGCAAGGATACAACGAAAACCCCGACCCATCAAATTAAACTGATTGGCCTACTAGTGCTTTGCCAATTGACGGTAACGAGGCCTGATCATGCGGCTGTGATCCGCATCCCTCACTTCACCACCACCTGATTCACCTTGACGCGTCGGGCTTTTCCCTTGGGCCCCTCGACGTCCAGCGTAACCACGAACTCGCCCGGTTCCTTGTACTGGTGAATCGGGTGCTGTTCGGTCGACGACGTGCCATCGCCGAAGTCCCACGACCACGATGAGATCTCTCCGCGAGACCGATCCGTGAAGGCGACCATCCGGCGATCCATGTCGACCACCGTAAAGGAGTATTCCGCCTCGAGCGGCTTGAGGTATTCCGGCTCCAGCGGCATCAATCGGAATGCGCACAAGTTCGAGGCGTCGCTG
This sequence comes from Gemmatimonadota bacterium, assembly GCA_028875335.1. The sequence goes on along the minus strand of JAPPEF010000243.1, from coordinate 626 downwards.
TCCATGCGCGTCTCGTGGGAAAGGTTCCAGAATCCCTCGTATTCCGCGTGATCTTCGTCGTAATCGAGGACCGACCAGGACAGAGCGATTAGGCTGTTCTCCTCCAGCTTAGACAAGGCTGCCCGCTCCGGGCCATCGTATGGAGCGTAGTCGAAGGGCGTGATCCAGAACTCCAACACGAGCTTGCCGCTCTCCCCTTCCGCGAAATCGTACGAGTACGCGTGATTGGCGTACGGCAACTTGCCGATCCACGGCTGACACCCCCAGACGAACACCCAATCCCGTCCTTCCCCGGCAGGTGTGAAGATGTGGTAGTTCTGGGCGTGCACGCCCTTGAACAGGAAGTGGCTTTCCCACTCGTCGTCGATCTGGGGGTTGGCAATGTTCGGCCCGCCGGACCGGTCCGCGTCGATGGCAATCTCAAACAGATCGCCCCGCTTGTAATACATATTCCAGTAGTCGTCGTATGCCTCGTAGAGGAAATAGAGCCGGTTCAGGCCTTTGACCCAACCGACGCGCACGGTGACGTCCAGGTCTTCGCGGTCGTAGTTGGTGAAGTTCCCCATGACCGTGTCGGAAAGCTGGTCGGTTCCGTATGCGTAGCTGTCGGGTACCATCGCCCAGTC
>JAPPEF010000072.1 GCA_028875335.1 Gemmatimonadota bacterium | reverse complement strand
CGAGCGCGACGGCTGGGACTTGGTCGCCGGAGATGCCCCATTGCTCCTGCGATTGCTTGACGTTCGCTTCAAGCGTCTCGGCGTACTGGTCGCCGCGGCGGTGGCTGCCCGGGATCACGCGCAGGCAGCCGGTGTCGCGGGTCAGGTGGTCGAGGTAGAAGGCGATCTTGACGTGGCGGATTTCCTTCTGGTAGCCGTCGGAGTGCCACCGGGTGTCGCCGGCGTAGTAGTTGCCGTCGGAACCGCTGTAGTTGAAGTCGTCGCCGAGCAGGCTGGCGAGCAACCCCTCGATGCGCGGATCGTCGAGCAGCGCGCACAGGCGCTCGTGTTGATCGATGAAGGGCACGATGCAGGAGCGCCGTTCGCCGTCGTGCGGTTGGCCGTAGTGGCCCCCGCCGCGCTCGGCCCAGACTTGCTCGAAGGCGTCGATGATCTCGTCGATGCAGTCGGCCATCAAGCCCGGCAGCGCGAGGTAGCCGAAGGTGTCGAAAAAGTTGAGTTGCTGTTGGTTGAGTCGGATCATGGCGGTTCTCCCGGCAGAAAGCGTGGAAAAGGTCACTTCATTTTGCTGGCGAGTCGGGCGATTAGTTGCTCGAGTGCGGCTCCATCTAAGGTCTCGGGATCGGCTCCGTCAACAGCTCGATACAGGTCGGCGACTCCGCGAAAAATGCGCTGCGTCATGCCGACCTCGCCAAAGGTCGCAGCGATTTCCTCCATTTCGGCGATCCAGCGGCCCGCCTTTAAAGGAATGCCCGGAACCATTTTCTCGATGTCGGCGTAGGTCGTTGCCTGACTCGACTGCAGTTCTGCGACGAGCAGATCGTAAAAGCCCAAACGCTGGGCAGCCACTAGGGACTCGATGAAGATCGCATAGCGTCCCTTGGTCTGCGATGCATAACACATCTTGAAGCCGGAAGCCTGGCCGATCTCGCTGCCGACTACCCGAATGTCGAGGCCGTACTGCGACAGGGCCGCGAATTCGTCGGCCTGCTCGCCGGAGGCGTAGAACCGGGTGATGCCCGCTCTCAGAGGCGGGGGACCGATGATACCGGCATCTACGAAGGTGAGACCTGCGGCCGCGGCTAGGTCGCCGATGGAGATGGCGGTGTTCGGAGAGATGGCGTTGCAGTCGACGTAGGCGAGGGACTCGCCGGTGGCGGCGATCTGACGCGCCATTGCACTGGCGTGCTCCGGCGGCAGGATCGACAGAAAGAGGTCGGCCCGCTGCGCGACCTCGGCGAGGGTGGGAACCGCCTCGATACCGGCTACATCGGCGCGTTGGCGCGAGCGTTCGCCGCGGCCCGCGAGGCAGGCGATCACCGGCATGCCGCGATCTATTAGAACCTTGGCGACGGCGTGGCCCATCTCACCTGGGCTTGAGATGCCTATGGTTTTGATCACTCGGTACCTCTTATTCTCGTCGATTTCCCCTACCAATGGCTGTTTTCTAGCCTGCCGTCGACGCTGGCGACGCGGCTTGACGGAGGGTGGGGAAGGCGATACATTGGCGGCGCTTTTGGACGCCGTGTTCAATCTAACAAGGTGCCTGTCTTCATTCAATATTTGCATACCGACAGGCGTGGAGGGTAGCGATGAAAATTGTTGACGTAGGTGCCGTGCTGCTGCAACCCATGCCTTGGGTGCTGGTGAAGGTGCGCACCGACGAGGGGATCACCGGCATTGGCGAGGCCTACCACGGGGCCGGCGTCCACCACATTGCCGTGGACGAACGCGTCACCCAACGCGCCCTCATCGGCCAAGACCCGCGCAACGTGGACAAGCTCTTCCGCGATATGAAAAGCTCGATGTCGGCGTCGGGGTACTACCAAGGCGCGGTGATGAGCGCGATTAGCGGCATTGAGATGGCGCTGTGGGATATTACCGGGCAGGCGATTGGCGTGCCGATCTGGCAATTGCTGGGCGGCGCGTACCGCGACTCAATTCGCGTGTACAACGACTGCCACGCTGGCGACGAGGACGACAATCCCGAATCTTGGGCAGCCAAGGCCAAGGAAGTGGAAGCTCGCGGCTTTGACGCCATCAAGTTCGATATCGACCCGCGTCCCGACCGGCGCGACCACTACAACCGCACCATGAGCAACAGCGACATCGCCTTCCACAT
>JAPPEF010000350.1 GCA_028875335.1 Gemmatimonadota bacterium | reverse complement strand
AAACGATTTCCTATAGCGATACGCGGGATATTTCGCTGGAAGCCATACGGGAACTGTATGTAGTGAATGGTTGGTCCGCGGCCAAAAAGCCGACGGCGCTTCGCAACGGCCTGCTAAACTCACATTCGCTATGGACTGCTTGGGATGGAGATCGTTTGATCGGATTGGGCAATGCGATCTCTGATGGCCATTTAGTGGTGTACTATCCCCATTTGTTGGTTCATCCAGACTATCAAAGACGGGGAATTGGATCGGCTTTGATGCGAAGACTCATGTCGATGTATGAAGGCTTTCATCAGCACATACTGGTGGCGGACGGCGAGGCGATCAACTTCTACAATAAGCTCGGTTTTGAACGGGCTGGTAAGACTCAATCTATGTGGATTTACTCGGGCGACGATCACTAATTTCCGACTCTATTGTCTCGTACTATATCAGGTTGCCTTCGACGTGGACGGCTCGGAAGAGCGTGCGGCGCTTGGGCGGCATGGCTTCGAGTGCCTCGGGATGGGGTTGCCACTTGTGCCATTTGCTATCGACGTAATTGTAGCGGCTGAAGATGGCGCAGCGCTCGTGGTCGGTGCTGCCCCACGGAGAAGCGGTATGGGTGGTGCTCTCTGCGAAAATGAGCAGGGAGCCAGCCGGACACGTGTATCGAGTCCACAGATCTGAATCGAGGCTCTGCTGGGCTCCAGCGGGCAGGGGGAAGGCCGCCTTGTGGCTGCCGTTGATGAACAGAGTGCCGCCACTGGCCTCGACCTCGTTCAGTTCCCACACTACGCAGGTCAAGCTGCTGCGCGCCTTGCCGGGCACGCAGTGATAGTTGTGCCCGTCGCCGGGCAAGCGCCACAGGCCATTGCCGTTGTGGGGCCCAAAGCCCCCTTCTCCAGTCTGGCGTATGGCTAGGCTGGTCGATTCCATGCGAAAACCGTAGCAGTCCTGGCTCGACAGGTCGGGATTGGCGAGGAATTCGTTCATAAAACCGACGATAAAGGGGTGGTCGGTCAGCTCTTCCAAGGGGCCGCCAATAGGGCTGCGCTGCGGCTCTGGCAGCGATTCGGGCTGCTGGTGCAAGCGGTAGCAAAAGGACCGCATCTCCTCTACTTCGCCGTCGCTGAGCAGACCGGGTATCAACAGCCAACCTTGGGTGTCGAACAAGTACCTCTGTTCCGGCGTCGGATCAATTACGGGCTTGCCAGCGGCATTGGTGCGGGGTAGGTCAACTGCGTCTATATCGACGTAGCCGACGCGGCTCTGTTGAAAGAGGAGGGGCTTGGCGGTGCTGGGATCAGGTGCGGACATGGCTATTCCTTTCAGTTGGCCCGACGAAGATAAGGCAATAAGGTTAGCGGCGCACAAATAGGGACGGGATGCTGCGTCAGCTAGCGGCGATCACTTCGCGCAAATGGGCTACGGCTAGGCGCATACATTCTTCGTGGCTGCAACTGTTGAATTCGCCTAGTTCGAAGACCAAGCCGATCGTGCCGTTGAAATCCACCCCGCGCAGAATTTCCAGCACGCGCCTGTAGTCGATAAACTCCTCAACGCCGCTGTCGATCTTGTAGATCTTGGCCCGCACGTACGTGGCAAAAGGCGCGGTCGGCTCCAGATAGTCTTTGTACAAATCGACGTTCGGGTCGAACTCGCCGCGCGGATGCGAGCCGATGGCCCCCAGCCACTGTCCAGTATCCAATAGAAAGCTGAAATTGTCGCGCTCGGTCTCGCGCAGGATGCGCAACACTTGGTTCGCGGTCATGGCGAAACTGCCGTTGTCGTGGTTTTGCAAGGCGATCATGACCCCGCGTTGGGCCGCGTAGTCGGCAAGCGCCTGGAAATCCTCGATCATCGGACGCCAAAGGGCTTCTTGTTCTTCGACGGTGTTCGGCCACTTGTGGCGCGCGAAAACGCGCAGTACCTGCGCGCCTAGCAACGCTGCGGCATCGACATCGGCGCGGCCCTGCTCCATCCGCTTGGCCCGATCCTCGGGCGGCCCTACAAAGCTGCCGGCTCCAGCATAGCCAATGTTTAAGCCGCTTTTGAGACAGAGCCTCTTGACGCGGTTGATATACTGGACGCTGCGGTCCATGCCCGACAAATGGAAATCGACGCCGTCCAACTGCAACTGGCGGGCCT
>JAPPEF010000333.1 GCA_028875335.1 Gemmatimonadota bacterium | reverse complement strand
TTGGCCCCGTCCTCTTCCCAATAGGCCACGCCCCGGTGGGTGCTGGGGAACCACTCTTGGTCGCGCCACGATTCGGGATCGAATTTCCACAACTCCTCGCCAGTGGCCGCGTCGAGTGCAGCTACGATCCCAAAGGGCGAGCTGACGTAGAGTACGCCATTTACTACTACCGGCGTACTGCGGTAGTAGTTTCTATCGACATCGTGCTCTGCGAGAATTTCCGCTTCGGGGGGTCGCCAGCGCCAGATGATGCGCAGGTCGGCGAAGTTATCGCGGTGGATTTGAGCAAGCGGCGAGTACTTGGTGCTGCCCGCATCGCCGCCGTAATAGCGCCAGTCCGTCGGCTGGGCTAGGGCGGTCGAATAGATCAGTAGAACAAAAAATAAACGAACGACGCAATCGGTCTGTCTCACGCTCTCCTCTCTTCGTATAAGGTCTCAGGCGAAGGAAGAGTTGGCGTTAAACAGTGTCAACGAGGCCGTTAATCGCAACGCCCTCTGCAAGTTCAACCGAATCGACAACTGCGTAAGTCGGTTAATAATTGTTGACAGTGTAACAAGACGTATTACACTTTTATAAGTGATCACAAGTTTCAAGCATAAAGGGCTTGTCGAACTTTTTGAACGGGGTCACAGCCGCCGGATTCGTTGGGATTTGCAAAGGCGATGCTTACGTCGTTTGGAAATTCTCGACCAAGCGGAATCATTGGCAGACTTGAATATACCGGGGTTCAACTTTCACGGTCTGCAAGGGGTACCCAAACGTTATAGTATCCACGTCAATGGCCCGTGGTGTATCACGTTCGAATGGCAGGATGGCGATGCACTCAGGGTCAATCTTGAGCAATATCATTGAGGTGACAATGGCCGAATATCCCATCAACCGTCCGTTGCAGCGTGCGCCTGTTCATCCGGGTGAGATTCTGCGTGAAGATGTATTGCCGTCGCTTGAGTTATCGGTTAGTGAAGCGGCTCGACGACTCGGTGTTTCGCGTCAACAATTGCATCGCGTTCTGGCTTGTACGCATCCGATTACAACAGAAATGGCACTTAGAATAGGAAAACTCGTCGGCAACGGTCCTGGGGTCTGGTTGCGCCTGCAACAAGCTTGTGATTTGTGGCGTGTAGAGCAACGTTTGGAAGACGAACTTGCCAAAATAAGACCTGCAGATTTGACGCACTCCCAAAGATAAAGCATTACTGGCACTGTGCCGAACTGATCGCGGCCCCTATTCAGCGGTACTGATCCAAATTCCCCTTGTATTCCAAGCCCAGTACTTCCCGGCCCCGCGCCGTATTGCAGGTAGTATCGGCTTCGGGCGTGCCGACCACGTGCAACACGTCAAACTTCACTTCGTCCCTTTCTAAGGCCAGTCGGCAGGCTTCGGCCAAATCGTGGCGGCAGACCAAGCCGTTGCGGACGTTCAATGGTTCCCGATACTTGCCGATCCCCAAGCGCGAATCCACGATGTAGTCGGGCCGCAAGACTACGATGGGCAGCCCAAAAGCTTCGTGGATCTGGCGGCACATTTCCTCCTGTAGTCGCTTGCACACCGCGTACAAGCTGCCGTCGGGCCGCCGCACCTCTGAGGAAAAGAAAATTCCCTCGGGATGCACGGTCTGGCACGAGCCGATGTGTACTACTTTGCGGATGCCCTGCTCTTGGGACGCTTGCAGGACATTCCACAGACCCTTGAGGTTGATGAGGAAGGGCTTGTCGTCGTTGGGATCGCCGACGAAGTAAACCGCGGTGTGAATGACGCAATCCACACCGCTGATGGCTTGCTCCACCGCGTGGTAATCGGCTATATCGCCGTGGATCACTTCGCCGCCGTTCCAATCGCCGTCTAGGTCGCGATACGCCTCCCAAGCTTGGGGGCCGTAGTCAAAGGCGCGGATGTCGTGTTTGCCAGCCAAGTTTTGCAAGACGGCGCGGCCTAGCCAACCGGCGGCACCGAAGACTACTGTTTTCATGGGGGATTCCTTTCTCGAAATTGCCGATGACATCGCGTTCTGTGTCTATCTGCGTCCATCTGCGGATCGTCTGGTGAATGCTGTAGGATTGCTATATCACGCCTAAATCACCGCTGCTCATAGCGGTCGGCGCGGCGGCGACCCAATAGCTTTGGGCACAGG
>JAPPEF010000308.1 GCA_028875335.1 Gemmatimonadota bacterium | reverse complement strand
TAGACATTATATACATAGGTGCAAAAATAAGCTCGTCGCGCCGCGGCAATCCTTGAGGGTTTTCACGGCAGCACCTACATTTTATTGAACCTCTTCCCTTTAGAAAGTATCCCATGCTACTCGCCTTCGTCGGCCCCTCGGCCCTGTCGTCTCTTCGCCGTCGGTCGCTCCTAGCGCGCTGTCAGCGTTGTGCGCCCGAAGTTGAGGATTTAAGCGCTACGTACTTCTATGCCGTGCAATGTGTGCGCGCCTTAGCTGACGACGAGATGGCGCGGCTCATGCGCATCCTCGATGTAGGTGCGACTTTGCCGGCGCGGTCGCACAACGAGGTGGCCATTGGTCCGCGACCGGGCACGACGTCTCCGTGGTCGAGCAAGGCTACGGACATCCTCAGAAACTGCGGCCTCGAATTCGTGCATCGCGTCGAGCGCGGCACGCTGTATGCCTTTGCCGCCGATACCGTGTCCAGCGCGGACTTCGACGAGCTCAGTCGAGTCGTCTTGCCGCTACTCTACGACCGCATGATTGAGGCTCCGCTCGATTCCTTAGAGACCCTCTTCCGCCGCGTGGATCCCAAGCCGCTAGTCCACATCCCGGTGCAGGCCGAGGGGCGGTGCGCGCTCGTGGATGCCAACCGCGAGATGGGTTTGGCTCTCTCGGACGAGGAAATTGACTATGCGCTGCACGCCTTTGCCGGCCGCGACCCGACCGATGTGGAACTGATGATGTTTGCGGTGGTCAATTCCGAGCACTGCCGCCACAAAATTTTCAACGCCGATTGGATCATCGACGGCCAGCACGAGGCGCGCTCGCTCTTCGCCATGATTCGCCACACGCACGCGGCTCATCCCGAAGGCACGGTTAAGGCGTATTCCGACAACGCCGGTGTGATCGAAGGATTTGATGTACCGGTCTTTGGTCCGCAGCTAGACGAGGATTTTCGCTATGGCTACCGCCAGCGGCAGACCCACGTCTTGATCAAGGTCGAGACCCACAATCATCCGACTGCCATTGCGCCCTATCCCGGAGCCTCCACTGGAGTCGGGGGGGAGATCCGCGACGAGGGGGCGGCGGGCACGGGCGGTTGGTCGCAGGCGGGCCTGTGTGCCTTTTTCACCTCGCATCTGCGCCTGCCGGAGTTTGCCCAGCCGTGGGAAAAAGAGCGCGCGGCTTTCCCGGACCGCTTGGCAACCCCGCTCGCCATTATGACCGAAGGGCCGATCGGCGGCGCGGCTTTTGGCAATGAATTCGGTCGGCCCAACATCTTGGGGATGTTCCGCACCTTGGAAGACGACAGCACTGGGGTGTGGCGCGGCTATCACAAACCGATCATGGTCGCCGGTGGCGTCGGCCTCATCGACGCCGCGCACGTGGAAAAGAAAACTCCGGCGGCGGGCGATTGCGTCATTCAGCTCGGGGGGCCAGCCATGCTCATCGGCCTCGGCGGCGGCGCGGCCTCTAGCATGGACACGGGTGCCAACAGCGAGGACCTCGACTTTGCCTCAGTGCAGCGCGACAACCCCGAGATGCAGCGCCGCTGCCAAGAACTAATCAGCCGCTGCATCTCACTCGGTGCGGAAAATCCCATCATCAGCATCCACGATGTGGGGGCGGGTGGTTTGTCCAACGCCTGTCCGGAGTTGGTGGCAGACGTGGGGGCGCGCTTTGATTTGCGCGCCATTCAAAACGACGACCCGGGCATGAGTCCGATGCAGATTTGGAGCAATGAGGCGCAAGAGCGCTACGTGCTGGTGGTGGGCCGCGCCGATTTGAATCGCTTTGCCGAACTGGCCGCACGCGAGCGCTGCCTGTTTGCGGTCATTGGCGAGGTGACTGGTGATGGGACGCTATCGCTCGACGACGCGCTACTCGGCGACAAGCCCATCGACGACCTCGACCTAGCGGTGATTTTGGGCAAGCCGCCCAAGATGCTGCGCCGGGCGATGCGCCGCCAGCCCGTGCGGCAGTGCCTCGACCTAGGGGAGCCTTCGATAGCTGAGGCTGCTGAGCGCGTGCTCCGCTTCCCAGCCGTGGCGGCCAAGACATTCCTCATCACCATTGCCGACCGCACGGTTACTGGCCTAGTGGCCCGCGATCAGATGGTCGGCCCCTATCAGGTACCAGTCGCGGATTTGGCCCTGACCTGTCA
>JAPPEF010000157.1:18256-20690 GCA_028875335.1 Gemmatimonadota bacterium | reverse complement strand
TGGGCCCAGACCGTAGCGGAGAGCAACAAGGTATAGAGAATGGCTCGCATGCTGTTCATAAGATCTGCTCTACCCCCTTGCGACCTAGTAAACCACTGCAATGGTTCCAGTTTGCTGATCGTCCCCGTTTTTGGCCTTCACGACGATGCGGTACATATAGAGGCCCGGTGCCACCAGTTCTTGCTGATCGTCTCTACCATTCCACGAAAAGCTGAATCGGCCGCTCTCGTGTAGCCCTTCCTGCTGGCGCAACAGCCGGCCGGACAGGTCGAAAATTTCCAGTCTCAAGGGCACATTTTCCGTCACCTGTAGCAGATTCAAAGAGAATCTGGAGATATCGTTCACTCCGTCCCCATTGGGGCTGAAGACCCTAGGCTCAACCAGTAAGTCTGCCAGCAGACGCGGGCTCAGCGAAGTGCGCACCGAAAGGGTTTCGCTCACGAATTCGGGCGCGGCATTGCCCGGATTGATCCGCTGTGCCAATTCCAAGGGACGCTCGGAATCCCGAACCCAGCCGTCGAATGGGGTGCCGTAGCGCAACACGGGGGCGCGAAAGTACACCTCGACTGGCCCACCTAGATCGCCCGCTTCTCGGCGCGGCGAAAGCTTCACGGAAAAGAGGGTCGAATCCGGGCTCTCGACCTGGACGGACCAATCCACTAGACCCGTGGCCCGCACCGAATCGACACCGGCAAAGCCAAAGGGGGCAGCTATTTCAATCTGGTCGAAACCAGAGTGGTCCGGCGTCATGGTGGGAGAAACCGCGTACGTGAGTTGCGAGATTTCGCCCAAAGGCACTTCGGGGGGATAGACTTCTCCTACTACATTCTGAGCTAAAGGAGGCTTGGTGACCGAAAACTCGACGAAATCCACCTCCCCGCCCTGCAAGGCATCGGGCTGGAAATCGACGCGGAATTGGAAGACGTTATTGGGGCTTGGCGAGATCACGGAAGTGCCGAGGCTGTCGGCGAATTCATAAGGAGGCGACCAGAAGCTCCAGTTCTCGATATCGTAGGTAATTTCCGCAGCCTCGCCGGTTTTCAAGCCGGCATAGCCCTTTGCATCCAGCAGCTTCCCCTTCTCGTCAAAGCGAGAAAGCTCGTCTCCCCGTCCGGTATTGCGCCAGTACACATTGGGGTCCAATGTCTTGCCGGAGCGCGAATGGATATCGATTCTGACTCCTGGGTCCTTCCGGCCCTGCCAGCGCATCTCGCCTAAAATGGCCGGTTCCTCCAAGTCGAACATCTTGCTGACATAGGAGGCCCTATTGACAAAACCCTCTCCATAGATCTCCACCTCGGCTATTTCCATATTTCTACTGGTCGTCACGGTGATCTGCAAGCCCACCTCCGTGGCCCGCATAGTGGGAAAGACCGCTTCTACGGTGTCTTGGGTATTTTCTACTATGGAAAAAACCGTCCTGCCGGGATCCACGCCGCCGTATGAGCCCCGCTCTACAATCTGGGGAATCGTGCTAGTAGTGACTAGGAGCTTGTCTGGATAAAGGGAGGTGCCCTGCGTACTGATGAGCCGAACCCGGTTTACGGAGAAGGCCCCCCCCAAATCGAAGATGAGCCAACTCGAGCGGTCCCCGGACTGAAATACATAGCCGTAGGGCTGCTTTAGGTAAAAGGTACTAAGATCCCCATCGACCATCCGCGTAGCATGGCAACCGTCGAGGAGAAATTGGTACCCTCCGCACCCGCGCGAAAAGGGCCCACCGCCGCGCGTCAAACTAGTCAGGGCGATATTGTCCTCTGGGGTCAGGAAGAGAGGCCGCAGAATGTCCTCCTCGGCAAATGCCTCGTCGTCAAAACCGTCCTTCTCCAGAAAATCACTCCACGGCACTGGGGTGAAAGTGACCGAGGAATCCGACGCCTCCGGCGGTGGCGGCAAATTTTCGCCGCCAATGCGGAAAATCTCCAAGGCACCGGATCGATCCGACAGCATAGCTAGAGCCAAAGCGGCTATAAGCAGTGAAATCGGCATCGTTCTTTTCATGCCGCTACCTCCGGGTGTACCCCGTTCGAGGGCCGCGCACTGGCGCGCGTTAATCGAGTCCTGCGATTACAGTAATGAACTGCGATATGCCCGTAGAGGGATTTTGTCCCTTTTCGTCTATGCGGTTGATTCTCACGCCCAACTGGGTGGTCAAAGCATATCCCAGATAAGCGCCTGTATTGGAGTACTGGACCGCCAGCACCAACTCCTGAAAATCTTCCTGCAGACCTAGGGCTTTCGCATCTTCTTCGAATTGGTTGAATAGGGTGTACTCGACGCCCACCTGTACTTCCGAGCCGGTCAGTATAGGAGTCTGGCCAATGAGGAACAGGATCAGAGTATCCTCTTTGCGCACCGGCTCGTTGCTCAGCAAGGGCGTTTCAAAACGCAGCTCGTTTTTGATCTTGGGAAAGAGCCGAAAGCGTCCCAACTG
>JAPPEF010000157.1:0-17733 GCA_028875335.1 Gemmatimonadota bacterium | reverse complement strand
CCGAAGAGGAACTCGGGGCGATCGACGCTGTAGCGCAAGAAAGGTTCTTCGTAATCGGGAATGTAATTCGGCCGAAAGTCGGTGTCGTTCTGGTTGAAATCGGAGATGAAATCGTTGTTTTCGTCCCAGCCCGGGAAGATTTCCCGGTCCGGTCCCGCTTGATTGATGCGCTGCCAGTCGGGCGTGCGATCCTGATCGTCGTTGTCCTCGACGAATTCGTAGAAAAACCGGCGTTCGTTGGTGTAGTCGATGTCCCCGTTCGCTTCCGTGAGCAAGCCGGTAGTGCCGTAGTCGTAATCCATGTTGTAGAGTTCGCCAAAAAGGAAGAAGGCATAGCCCCGCCTCGCCAGATTGATCATCCAAGCACTAGCCTCGTCGGAGTCCATGAGGTGTTCGGTGAATTTGCGATTGGGGTATTTGCGGAAGCGCCGGCTGCGATCGAACTCGGCGTACAGGTCAAAGCCCAGCAGATCGTTTACTTCGATGGTGCCGCCGAAGATATCGTTGCCCGTGGGCAAGCCGTAATCAAAGCGCACCAATTGCAGATTGGAGCCGTCTTTTACATTGCCCGCAGCCCGCGCCTGAGTCAGGAAGACCGGCTGGCGCTCGGGCAGATTGGTCTGGCGATCCGACCCCATCTCAATGCGGTAGTCGTTGGCCACGGCCAATTCGATGGTGACCTTGCGGATGGTGGACAAATCCGGGCCGTTGTACGAGCGGTTCTCGCTGGTGAAATCATAGGTCAGCACGATCTGCTCGCTGCCGTCGGCGGCGAGAAAGCCCCGGCGGCGGAATCCCCCGTTGATGAGGGCGCTGAAACCGATCTCGCTACCGCGCACCGTCTCTTTGCGAATTTCGATCTTCTCTTCGCCGTCGTCTGTTACAACCACGACCTCGGTCTCGGCCTCGATGATGATATCGTGGGAAAACAGCGCGGCACCACCTTCGCGATCCGTGGGTGAATCATCGCTCAGACGGACGAAGATTTGGCTGATGGGTTCGAGGTTCTGCCCTACGGTCAGGGCTCCGCTTATGGGGTCGCCCTCAAGGCTCTCTAGCAGAGTCTGGGAATGATGGGCGTTGACATACGTAGCACCCACCTTGACAAAATCGCCGATCTGACTCGTTCCCCTAAAGCCGAGGAGATTGGTGCTATTGGTCCCTTCCACCGTTATAGTACTTGCTCTGCCCGGCGAGCTGATGCGCGACATCAACACCGTAACCGCGTGTTTGTCGGACTGGAGATCCATCTGCACCCCGTCGAAAGCCGGCTTGGAAAAAGTCATGGGCGTCAGCGTGGTGCGGATCTGTTCGCCAATAGTCAGGGCCGTGTGGTACTGGCCGCTGCGGTCCGAGGAGATGACCAGCCGGTTGAACCACGATCCAAATCGCGGATCTTTGAAAATGGCACTGCCGAACTGCTGCGGCTGCTGCTGGCGCCAATCGTAGATGAGCCATCCTTTGGTGATGAAAGACCCATACAGGTCGTAAAAATAATCCCCCTCTATGTCGGGGCTCAAATAACGCTGATAGTGGTCCCGGGCATAATTGGTGTACTCCCATTGCTTCCAGCGATAGAGTAGGAAGAGTTCCTGCGGCACGTACCAGCGCCGCACGGCCGGGTCCAGAGCGTCGAAGAGCACGCCCGAGCCCACTGGTTCGTACGAGACCTCGCCGCCGCGCTGCAGGCCCAATCTGTGGCCATAATCGATTCCTTGGGCTACGGCTCCATCGGGTACTGCTGCAATACTCAGTAGTAGTGCGATACTCGCAGTTACGAGAAAAAGCTGCCGGCCTGCACGCGCACTCCATCTGGTCATATGACCCCCCTGTTGATGCTAATAGACGACTGCGACAGAACTGCTGCGGCTCACTGTGCCGCTGTCCGTTGCCACTTTTACCTGCAAGACGTAAAGTCCCGGCGGCAGATATCGACCTTGGTCATTCTGGCCGTTCCAGTGCACCAGATGACGCCCACTCTGGTTTTTTCCCACCGGCAATTCCGCCACTTGTCTTCCGGCTAGGTCGTAGACCTGCAAAGAAACCGGAACGTCGTTTATCAAGTGCAGTAGATCGTAGCTAATGGTCGTCTGATCGTTGATCCCGTCTCCATTGGGCGTAAAAGGGTTGGGTGTCACGGTCACCCGGTGGACGACGGGGTCCTGATTCAGCGGCACCCGCACGCTCAGATCGTCGCCGAGCATAGATCCCGCTGCGTCCCCTTCTTCAATTTCCTGGGGCAAACCGTCCGACTGGCTGTCGCGCAGGCGCCCACTGAAAACCGTCTCGTAGCGCAAAATCGCGGCGTCGAAAACCATCCGCAGATCGTGGTTGCCGCTCTGGTGGGGAAAGGTCACAGTCAAGCCGCTCTCGTGGGATTCCGCGACGAAATCCTCCACCTCCAAGTCGTCGAGGTGCAGCGACCGAACCGTATGCACCGGAACAGAGCTATCGATCTCCAAGTGGTCGAAACCTCGGCCGCCGGCCACTTGGACGGCATAAGTAAAGGTCGTATCCACCCCGACCGGTACATTCTGGGGCCATATTTCCCCGACTATGGACTCCGCCACTGGATCGGAAAATTCAAACGCCAGCGAATCCACTGCGGTACCATCCCCCAGACCGTCGCTTTCAAAGTCCAAGCGGAACTGGAAGTACTGCCTGGGTGCTGGCGAAAGAATCGGGGTATTTCCGCTCAGGTAGGGAGCGGACCAAGGGCTCCAAGCGTCCGGTTCATCTGTAGGAGACGGACTGCTACCGCTGCGAGTGCGGATGAAAAACCGGGACTTTTCGGGATGTCCCACGGCCTCGGCCGCCCAGTGCAGTTGGCCCCAGAGCGTGGGTTGATTGAAGTCGAAGACTTGGGACAAATAGTCGGCCTCGGGGACAAAACCCCGACCGAAGACTTCAATCTCGTCAATTTCCCAATTGGATCTGTCCGTGGCCTGTAACAGGAGATAGCGCACATAGCGCAAGGGGAACTGCACGTTTACAGTATCCTGGCTATTGCCGGTCTGCTGATCTATCTGGGCGAAGAGGTTTTTACTCGGCAGCCCGTCGACGGACTCGGCTACGAATTCAGCCCCGAAAATACCGTCGTTGATGAAGAGCGCATAGCCCCTCATGAAGTCATCCGGAAAAGAGGTGCGCGGGAAAAAGCGGATGCGATTCACCCCGAACCGAGCGCCTAGGTCGAAGATCACGAGAATGCCCGAAGCCGTTATGTTCTTGACTTCAAAAGCCGTCTGAGGATCTCCGTCCACCATGCTCTCTAGGTTTGCCGCCAGCGTCTCCTTGTCGCCCCGCAAGACGGCCTGGGCATTTGGCGAGACCACTCTGCCACCACGCGCTAAAGTCCCCGAGGCGATGTTGGTGGTAGTATCGATAAAACTGGGCAGGATCCACCCAGGGCGGCTGGTAAAATCAATGATCGGCGCGGCTTCGGCGCGCTCCTCCCAACTCTCCCCACCGGCACCACCGCCAACCACCCGGATATCTGCAGCCTGGGCTGCCGCCGCCAGCGCCAACCAGAGCGGCACTAGCAGGGGCCGGTAAACCCGCGAGATTGAACAATCTCTCCTCATCTGCAACTCCTGCCCCTTTCGGTGCCATGCTACCACGTATACAAAAATGCCGCCATGCCAGAAGAAACTCTCGGCATGGCGGCATGGCGATCATGTGCAGCCAAACCTCTACTGCGCAGTGCAACTACTCGGCAAAGGTGGCCTTTATATGGCCCCAGGTCTTTTCCTCCACCGCCGTGCCCGCTCGGACTTGCGAGGCCCAGTCGATGTCGGGATCAACCGGACTCAGATAAAAGTCGCTGAGGAAATCGGCGTGGTGACAGCTATTGGTGTCGCCACTCAAAGTCCAGTAGCCATCGTAGCCGCCGCCAGTGTCCGAATCCAAGACCGTGAAGTTGAAACCGAAGATCTCATTTTCTTTGAGAATGTGCTGGACGCTGTTCGGTACGTCGGTCCAGCGCAGATCGTTCCACGGAGTATAGGCATACTCGGCATAGAAGTTGCCGGGCTCCCCTGGTCCGTTGGTACAGGAGAAGGCTGCGTCGCCAAACGGTGGCAAGGCATGCTCGTAGGTCTTGTGCCAAGCGTAGCGTCCGTTCGGGCGCAGACCGTACCCCTGGGCCTGCTGGCCGTGCAGAATATCCTTTTCTTCCTGGGTCAGGGAATCGTCGTTCCAAGAGTTAAACTGACCGCCGCTGTGGTCGCCGTCGATCTGGATCTCTAGGAAATCGCGGGCATTGCCGGTACAGCCACTGCCTTTGGCGTTTTCCCAACTGTTATCGCCCACCCAGACAGCGTCGTCCCAGCGGTCTTCCATGATATAGACTTTGTTGGTCTCCGGGCTCCAACCGACGAAGGCCCGCAAGGCCAAGTCCGCGGCATCGCGCTGAGTGCCCAATCCGGTCACCGTCTCGGTCAAATCCTCGTGGGTGATCAAATAGGGATCAGTAACCACATCCCAATCGGACAGATCACTGTCGATGATGGGAAGGTGTCCGGTGGGGAATTGAACAGCCGGCCTCACCACCCCTTCGGGCAAATGGGCCCAGCAAGTAGTGGAGACTAAAATAGCTCCAGCAATAAGGGCAACTTTCTTCATGGTTTTAAACTCCGAGGTTGAGGTCAATGTGAAACGTCTGGGCTTAGGCCCAGGCTCTAAGCTGATTTACTCCGACGAAAATCCGACGAAAAGGGGCACCTCCTTTCTGTCACAAGATATTGATTTTTAAAAGTTTATTTATACCGCCTACCGAAAACATTCCGGCGCTGTCTTTGACGCGAGGTAAAATGAGGTAAAATATAGATAGGGTTATGATACAAAATTCGACGGATGAAAATCAAGATTTTTTTGCCCGAATAGCCTGTCCGCATCCCTCCGCGTCCGATTTCGCATTGGCTTTACCAAGGAATCGCGTCGTACAGAAAATCCCCCGCTTCCCTGTGAGCTCGACTATTGGGGTGAAAATCCGTCGGGTGGACCCAGTAATCCCGTTCGTCCTTGCCGGCAAATTGAGCGAGGAGATCAACGTAGTGTATCCCTTCGTGCTGAGCAAGTGCCCCAAGCGTTTTGTGCACCTCTGTTAGGGGATAGGCTTTGAGTTGGTAGAACACGGGGAAGACGACCAAAGAGAATTTAATACCCCTATCGGCGCAGGATTTCTTCATTTTGCTGAGCAACTTCCGGGTCAGGGTCCAGCCTAGGTTATCTTTGTAGAGTTGTCGGTACCACTCAACAGTGTCTCGGGAGATCTGCCGTCTCTCTAAGCGCGCGGCAAACCAACGGAGCGCATAGCTATTCCGCCCCGCCAGAAATCGGACTGACTCTGCGTTGGATCGCAAGTGCATAAAATCGGCCAGTTCCCTTTCCATCTCCAGCAGACGCCCGCTCCTGAATGGATCGTTCAGGGTAAACGAATACACGACGCGCTCGACCCGAGCAAAGTACTCGACATAGCGCTCCATGGTCTTGGCGATCTGTTTGATATTCATGCCCGGCACACAGGCATTGAAGAGCTGATAGCGCTCCGCTGGGCGCTCCCGATTCAATCGGATCTCCAAAACATTCGAAAAGCGCTCCGCGACCCGGACCCCCTGCCCAAAGCCAAAGGAGTCGCCGATTACTAGGACGATTTTGGCATTTTGCGCGTCGAACTCAGCCATCGGCCGCTCGCGCAGTTGCTCTTCGTTGCGGCGCATTTCAATGGCATTGGGCACTTTGAGCGGCGCTAGATTGGCGAGGGTGGAATCATTGTTGGCATTGCCCAGAGAGGTCAACTTCCCATACGGATGTGCTCGCCGCAGATCCCAGTCGGGAGTGCCCGCAAAGTGTTCATCGTAGCACCATAGATCGAGATTTGGATCGTCCGTCGCGTAATAGACCAAGGGATAGATCCGCTCGGACCGGGCCAACAGCCAAAAAGAGACTTCAATGGCGAGCGCGGTAACGGCCAAACTGGCAACTACCAACAGCAGCTTACCGCCAATCTCGATTCGATCCATTTTTAGCGATTAAACCGATAAGACAATCGGGTCGAGTTTTATCTATGCCCCACCAGCCTAGCCGCGCCCTTCCGCGGTCAATTCCCGACCCAATTTTTCGATGTTATCGTCGAAATAGCGCACTTCATCTTCGTACGAGGTGCGCAGGTCTTTCAACCAGTTCCCGAACAATTCTCTCTCTCTCTCCTTGCGGATATTAGCTCGTATCTGCCTCTCGCGTTCTTCGTAAGGGCGCGCTGCTGATTCCCGCCGACTGAGAATTTTGGCAACAGAATAGGAAGGTCCGACCTGAATGGGACCGATGAGCGAGCCGATTTCCCCCTCAAAGGCCGCTGTGACCAAATCCCCAAAGCGCGCCGTCTCGTACCAGTAGAGATGGTAGTGCCCCTCTGTTTCGCTAGCGCCCGGCCGCAGACTGCGGGTGCTGGCCAGTTGCCGCATGATGTACTCTTCGGCCAACTCTTTTGGACTCGATGCCGTAGCTATTTCCTCTAGAACCGTCTCTACTCCGCCCCGCTCGTCCAACCGCTGGCGGAGCCATTCCAGAACCTCGAGATCGTCGTCCATTTTCCGCAACGCCCGTACCTCCTCCGTCAGGTCCCGCCCGGCCTGCTGCTTTTGTTTCATCTTGGTGAGCAGGTCGATCAAAGGAGGAGCCCGGCGGAAGATGCCGCGAATCTCGGCGAGCAGTGCCTCGGCCTCACCCTCGCTGGCCAACTGAATCTCTACCACGTTCACCTCCGAGGCGGTCCGGTACTGATCCTTGGTTTCTTCGTAGTAATCGAGTACCTCTTGTTCGCTTATCTCTTCTTCGGTAGAAGTGGCAATCCGGCGCATGGTCACAATCAGCACTTCTTCTTCCTTGCGCTTGACCCATTCTTCGAGTTCGCGGTCCAGCTCCAATTTGTCCGCCTCCATCCACATGAGTTGCGGGATTACTACGTCGCGCTCTAGAAAATGGGCCACTCTCACACTGTCGGATACGTTTCTGCCTTGGCGAATGAACGGGGATTGCAAGATGGCTTCCCCAAGCGAGATCTGTCCGCCTGCATATCTGAAGAGAGGCGTCTCAGCGGCACCTTCTGGAATCTGGAATGTCTTTTTGCCGGTCTCCGGCTCCTCCCCACCACCGCGCAATATTCCCATCAGGACGCCCAAACCGTGCGGATCCGGAGTCAATTGGAACTGCTCAGCCAGCGAATCCGCATACGCCTTTCTGCGAGCGTCCAATCGTTCTTCGGACAGTGTTTTAAAGAGAAAGTCCCTAGTTTGCTCGTAGGTTCCTTGCAACTCGCTTAGGACCTTGAAAATTTCGTAGCCTTGGGGGACGGCTATGGGCTCTGATATTTCCCCTACTTTGAGGCTGAAGAGTACATCGCGCACCAGTGGAACGGCGTGGAAGCGGCTGTAATACATGGGTTTCACGCCCCCGAGCGAGGCCGTGCGCGAATGGGTCGAAAATTCGCGCGCTACTTCCTCAAAGGGTGTACCGGCCCGCAAAGCCGCCATCGCCTCCTCGGCGCGCTCCTGGGTGGGTACGACGATGTGGGCGATTTTGATCCAGCGCTCCCAGTTCTGCTCGGCAAAGACGCGCCGCATTTCCTCCTCGGTAATGTCAACCTGATTATCGACGGCGCGCTGCTCAATTTCTCGTATCAACCGCCGCCGCAGGGCCGTCGCCACCTCGCTGACAAACGCCGGACTCCGGTCTAATTTGCCGGCGCGCGCTTCTCGGAGAATAAGCGTCCGATCGATCAGCGACTGCAAGTATTCGCGCACCTTTGCGCCGCCCTCCTGATCGCTCTTGGCCCACTCGGCCACATTGTCGATCAGGTAGCGTATGTCCCGATCCGTGATCAATTCTTCACCCACCTGAGCCAGCGGCAATGCCTCCTTTTGGGCGCTCGGCTCCTGCTGTCCACAGGCGACGAGCACCGCCATGCCCAGTGCACTCCATATCGACAACTTTCGCAAGTACATATTCTCTCCTGTTAACGTGGCCAGAGCAGTGCCCGCTCTGCGTCAATGCGCGGATGCACGGTCTCTCCCGGGGCAAAACGCCGTTCCTTAGACGCGATGATGTGGATGGACGCCCCGGCCCAATCCACCCATAAAATCCACGCGGCCCCAGCGTCCTCAACGACGCGCACCACCCCCGGCACGTGCCCCCCTTCAGGCGCGATGTCCTCCGGCCGAACGCCGAGCAGCATCTCGCCTGTCCCACTCAGCGCCGGCATTCGCTCGGCTTCGTTCGGCCCAATCCACGCATCTCCGCGCCGCTGGACGCTGAGGATATTGATCGCGGGTTGCCCCAATTGGCGCGCCACTACCGGCGAGACCGGCTGGCGATAAATAGCCTCTGGGCTGCCCTGCTGTAAAATCCGCCCCTCGGCCAGCACGGCAATGGAATCGCCCATGGACAGGGCCTCGGCTTGGTCGTGGGTTACGTAGATCGCCGGGATACCCAGCTCCTGCCGCAACAGAGCCAGCTCTAGGCGGAGGGACTCCCGCAGCTTGGCGTCCAAATTAGTCAGTGGCTCGTCAAAAAGAAACAGTCGCGGCCGCCGCACAATCGCCTGCCCAATGGCCACCCGCTGCATCTCCCCACCCGACAGACGGGCCGCGGGCCGGTCGAGCAACCGCTCAATCTTCAACAGCTCTGCCGCCCAGCCGACGCGCTGGTCAATCTCATCGCGCGCAAGCTGCTGGCGCGGTGCCTTGAGCGGAAATTCCAAGTTGCGCCGCACGCTCCAGTCGGGATACAAGGCGAAGTGCTGGAAGACAAACGCAATGTCGCGCTCGGCCGGCGGCCAGTGCGTCACCTCCTCGCCGTCCATCTCGACCTGTCCGGCGTCGGGCGCGTCCAACCCGGCGACGATCCGCAGCAGCGTGGTCTTCCCCGCGCCGGTCGGCCCCAACACCACCAGCATCTCGTCGCCCCCCAGCGACAGGTCAATGCCAGACAGTACCTCGGCCTTGCCTAAGCGCCGCGTCACTCCTTTTAGCTGTAACCAAGACATCTTAGAGCCGCTTGCCACTCACCGGATCGAACAATAACACCCGAGCAAAGTCCAAGCCCAAAGACGCACCCACAGCTTCTCGCCCTCGATCCGCCACCCGCATAACCAACCGACCGCACTCGGCCTGTAGGTGGATGTAGCGGCAGGCGCCTTGGTACTCGTCGCGCACCACCTCGGCCCGCAGCCGACCTTTAGCGTCCGGTCGCACGAACTCCGGCCGCACCCCCAGCGTCGCCGGCCCCGGCTGCACCCGCTCGGCCAGCGGCCAGACCAGCCCAGGCGCGACAAAGCAATCCTCGCGGATTTCCCCAGTGATAAAATTCATGCTGGGGCTGCCGATAAAGTGCGCCACAAATAGGTCGGCCGGCTGGTCGTACACCAAGGCTGCGGCCCCGCTCTGACGGATCCGACCCTCGTCCATAACCACCACTTGATCGGCCAAGCTCATGGCCTCCTCTTGGTCGTGGGTCACATACAAGGTGGCGATCCCCGCGTCGAGCTGTTGGGCGCGGATCATCTCTCGCATCTCCAGCCGCAAACCCGCATCGAGCGTGCCCAACGGCTCGTCCATTAGGTAGATCTGCGGCCGCCGCACCATGGCCCGCGCCAAGGCCACCCGCTGCTGATCGCCGCCCGATAGCTGCCGAGGATAGCGCCCGACCAACGCGCCCAGCCCCAACCGCTCGACCATGTCGGCCACCCGCTGCCGTCGTTCCCGCCGATTCAACCCCATGCTCTCCAGCGGAAAGCCGATATTGTCCTCAACCTTCAGATGCGGATAGAGCGCGTAAAACTGAAACGCGAACCCCACGTCCCGCTCAGCGGGCGAGCAGTCGGTGATGTCCGCGCCGGCCAGCACGATCTGCCCAGCCGTCGGCTTTTCGAGACCCGCCACCATCCGCAGCGTAGTCGTCTTGCCGCACCCAGAAGGCCCCAACAGCACGGCGAACTCGCCCTCGCCGCAGCGCAAATCAATGCCCTGGACGGCGCGCGTGCCGTCGGCAAAGGTCTTGACCAAATCCCGGCACTCAAGGAAGCTCATGGCTCTTCCATCTGCCGCCGCGACGTCACAACGTGCAACAGCGTGCTGAAGGCCGCGACAAAAAACCCATACTTTAGCCCTACTCCCCAGAACGGTTGCAGCATCAATCCCACTCCAGCGACCATGCCCACGCGCGCGCAGCGATCCAACCAGCGGCTCATCGCTTGATCGTCCCAAAGGTGACGCCGCGCAACAGATGCTTGCGCACCAATACCGTGAAGACAATGATCGGCGCGACAAAAATCAGCATCCCCGCACTGATCTGTGCCCACGGCAAACCCGACACATTACCCTGCAAACCAGCGAAGTAAACCGGCACTGTAACGGCCTTTTGGTTGTTGAGCGTCATGGCAAACCCGTACTCATTCCACGCCGAGATCAGGCAAAACACCGCAGTTACCGCCATCCCGGGCACGGCCCGCGGCAGGACGACTAAGCGGAAGGCTTGGAAGCGCGTATAGCCAGCCACCAGCGCAGCTTCTTCGTACGCCGTGGGTATCTCGTCGATAAAGCCCTTCATCAGCCACACAGCCAGCGACATGTTAAACGCCGTGTACAGCAGTACCAATCCCATGTGGCTGTTCTGGAGATCGAATTCGCGATACATCATCAACACCGGCACCACCACGGCGAGGGGCGGCAAAAAACGCGTCGAGAGAATGAAGAACAGCCAGTCGCGTCCCCCAGGGATGGCAAAGCGGCTAAAGCCATAGGCCGCGCAGGTGCCGATCAGCACCGAGCACAAGGTGCTGAGCAGGCCAATGACCAAGCTGTTGCCCAAGTAGTGGAAAAAGGTGTGATCTCCGCCGGCGTACACCGAGGCCAGTTGGCGATAACCGTCGAGATTGGCGCGGAAGTAGATCCCGTCAGCCGAGACTTCCTCGGCCCAAGTGGGCACGAACTTCGGATGCACGGCAATGCTGTCGTCCCGCGTCTTAAACGAGGTCAGCAAGAGCCATATCAGCGGCAGCATGGCCGCGCAAAAGTAGCCCCCGACAAAGGCGATGCGCAGCGCCTTCACTGCGCCCCGGCCTCCTCGCGCCGCTGCACTGAACTCATGTAGCGCACAAACACACTGGCCAGCGCGAGCACCAGCACCAGCACCACGTACGAATACGCCGCGCCCAATCCCACCTTGCCGTCGCGGAACACCACCTGATAGAGCAGCGCGCTCACCGTTTGCGTTGCGGGATCGTTGGGGCCGGTGATGGCCATGACCAAATCGAACTGCTTGATCGCGTCCGTAGCCCGCAGCAGCACGGCCAGTCCCAAAAGCGGCGCGCACAAAGGCAGGGTAATCCGGCGGAAGATCTTCCACCGCGAGGCTCGGTCAATGGCCGCGGCCTCGTACAAATAGCCAGGAATGGCGTTGAGCGCCGCCAGTGCGATCAGCATCATAAACGGCGTCCACATCCACACGTCAACCAGCAAAATCGACAGCAGCTTGAGGTCGGGATCTGTAATCCACTGGGGTTGGCTCAGTCCCAACGCGCCGAGGCATTGGTTGAGGATGCCGTAGTGCCCGTTGAGCACCAGCTTCCAAAAGAGCGCGATCACGGCCGGCGGCAACATCATCGGCACCAAAAGCGCAGTTAGCGCAAACGCCCGGCCACCGAAGCGATCTTTGAGCGCCAGCGCCAAGGCAAAGCCCAAGATCAGTTCCACGGCCACGGCCACGCAGACAAAGAGCGCGGTGGTCCGCAGCGCAGCCCCGTATTTGGCGAACTTGAACGCCACGGCGTAGTTGAATCCCCCCACGAATTTCCACGCTCCGCCGACCAAGTCCACATTGGTGAAACTGAGCGCGATGCTGTACAGCAGTGGGAAGACGTTTATGCCAATGAGCAAAATGAGGGCCGGCCCCACGAACGCATATTGCGTCCAATCGCGGCACCGGCCCATACGACCCCTCACGCCGCCTCCTATTCCATTTCTAGCAAGCCTGCTTCCATCAGAATCATCTCGTGCTCAGCGGCCAGCGCGTCGAGCGCATCGGCGCTCGCGCTCGTGCCGTCGAGGGCCGCGCCCAAGTGGCGCACAGCCGCGGCTAACAACTCGTTGTACACCGGCACGTTCCAAAAGTCCTGCAAGTAATCCAACGACTCGGCAAACACGGCGTTATACGGCGCAGCCGCAGCAAACTCTGCGCTCGCCAGTAACTCGGTATTAGCCGTGAACGATCCGGGATAGGAGATCCATTTCTCTTGTATAGAGGTCTGGGAAAACCAAGCGATAAACTGCTTGGCCCATTCCTGCTTTTCTGGCGTGGTCTTGGTCGAAATGCTAAAGCCCTGTCCGCCCAGCGAGATAACGCGCTGGGCGCCGTGGCGCGGCACCATGAAGAAGCCAACTTGGTCCCCCATGCTGGCGACGATGCCCGGATAGAACGGAAAGTAATCCAAGACCATAGCCGTAGAGCCGTTGGAGAAAGCCTCTAAGTTGAAGAAGTAATCGGCATTCGTGCCGCCTTCGGGCGTGAATTGCAGCAGGGACTTGAAAAACTCCAGCCCCGCCACGGCCCCCTCGGTGTTGAGGTGGCCTTGCACCTTGTGGCTCTGTGGGTCGCCCCAAGCGCCGCCCCAAGCCCAGAGAAAAGGCTGAAAGCCCATGACGATGGAGTCGTAGCCACGGCCCGTCAGCAGCGAGCAGCCATAGCGCTTTTGCGCCGGGCGGTGGAAAAACTCGGCTACGTCGCGGAACTCATCCCACGTATCGGGCGCGGCGAGAGGACGACCGTAGCGAGCGACAAACGCCTCCTGCTCGACCGGGTCTGTAAACCAGTCGTGGCGATAGACAAAGCCAATGGCATCCGTCTGGCAGGGCGCGGCAAAAAACCGGCTGCTGCCCGGCGGGTATTCGCACAAATAGCGCGCAGCCCGCGGATGGATCGCGCCCATATCAACGGCCTCGGGTAGCCAATCGGTCAGTTCCAGATACAGTCCCTTGGTCGCGCCGCGACCGATCCACTGGCTGTCGCCGACGACGATGTCGAAGTCGGTCTGCTTGTTGCCGAAGTTGAGAAAGACTTGGTCTTGATAAGCCGGCCAGGGAATCTGGTACACCTCGACGGCAATCCCGGTCTCTTCGGCGAACTCGTGGCCCAGCTCTTGTAGCGCCGCGGCCGGATCCCATTGCGCCCACCAGATAGTGATCTTCTTGTCTTCGGCATGGCCCGTTTGCACCGCTAGCAGCAGGATCACCGCCAGCCCGAACATCCGCATTCTCATACGATTTCCTCCTCTTAGAAGCGTTTTTTTTACGTCGACAAAAGCGCACTTACCGCACCCTGAGTACAATGTGCCCGATCAATATCCGACTGATTGGACCGACGTGCAATGGCCGCCTCTAGGCCCCTGCAAAGCTCCACACCTGCAGAGCCGTGCGATGGAAGAGCCACGCCTTGTCGTCGTCGGTGAGAAAATCGACGTGGTCGCGGAACATCTCCAAGGCCGGGCCGTACCCCACCCCTTTCATTACACCGGGGAAATTGGTTCCCCACATCAGCCGCTGCGGGCCAAAGGCGTCGTAGATGCGGCGAAAGGCGGGAAATGTATCCGCGTGCGGAAAGGGCAACTCAGACTTGTGCGCCTGCGGCGTGAATTTCACGTACACCTTGGGAAAGCGCGCCAGACCGAGTACGTTGCTCAACAGCGGAAAAGGCGTTTCCTCGTCAGTCGGTGCCCCGCCGATGTGGTCCAGCACCACCGGCACCTCGGGAAAGCGGCCGATGATCGGCTCCAAATGAGGCAAATTGGCCGCCGGGCCGTGGACGATAAAACAAGTACCCAACTCCTCCGACCGCCGCCACAGCGGATCCTGATCGGCCGCGGCCCATTCCGAGGGGTGGTCGAGTCGCGACGAGTGAATGCGCAAACCGCCAAAACCGTCCTCGCGCACTAGCTTTTCCATCCGGTCGACCGCATCCGGGGCCTTGGGATCGACCAAGCCAACAGCGGCAAAGCGGCCCGGAAAGCGGCGCAGACAGTCGGCCACGTACCGGTTGTCGAACAAATAGTAAATCGGCTGCACAATGACCGCTTTGGCGACTCCAACCTCGTCCATAGTCTGGTTGAGCAATTCCACGGATCCACCGCCCACCTGAGTCCGGCCCGCGGCAAAGGGATAGCGCTCCGCGTCGTCGCTCCACACGTGCAGATGAGTGTCGATAATCACGAGTCCCTCCTAGGGTAAAAACTGAATCGCATGAGCGACCCCCATTAACTGCTATTGTCCACCACGCACTCGGGAGCCAGCGCCCCCACGGCTAGGCGGGCGACCTCGGCAATGGCCTCGGCAGCGGCGGGTCCGTCGCTGCGGGCCAAGGCAAAGGCCACCACGACCAAGGGTCCGCTTGGCAAAAACACAAGGCCAGCATCCCCTTTAATGATCCCGCTAGAGCCGTACTTGTGCGCCACCACCACATCCGGCTGTAGATAGCACCGGATCATGCGGGTATCCCGACCGGTTTTGAGCAACTCGATCATGGCTTTGGAGGCCGCCGCACTGACGACCTGCCCGCGATATATAGCTGCCAATAAAGAAGCCAACTCGCCAGGGGCGGCCACATTGTTTTCCAGCGAATCCCCAAAGGATACGCTGCCGTAGTCAAGGCCCTGAGTGCTGGCCCGCTCCTTGTACACGGCATCGTTAGCTCGATTGGTGGGCATCTCGTCCATCCCCACCATGCGGTAGTGATAGCGGCCCATAGTCGCGGCGGCCCGCACATTGGCACAGCCCAGTCGGTCGAGGGTGGCATTGATCTGGTCCAGCCCCAGCAACCCCATGAGGAAATCAGTGGCAATATTGTCGCTGATACCCATCATCAGGCGGGCGTAGTCGCGCAAGGTCAATTCGGGCTCGTCGCGGGCGATTTGCAATACCCCCGAGCCGTGCGTTGAAATATCACCCCGCAACCGGTGTCGGTCGTCTAGCGACAGCCGTCCTGCCTCGGCCTGACGGAACAACTCGACCAATACGGCAATTTTGATGACCGAAGCCGTGGGAAAGCGCTCGTCAGCTCTGTACTGATGCACTTGACCAGTAGCCAGATCTTCTATATGCCAGCCCATGCGGCCGTCAAAGGCCGCAGCTATCTGGCGCAAGGCTGCATCCGGGAAAACGCCCATGTCCGGTTCTCCTCTCACCCATTCGGCGGGACGAGGCACTCCTGCTGCAGGCCCTCGCGCGGCTGTAGCAAATAGATATTCTCTCTCGTCAATGCACTTCGGCTTTAATCTGTCCCCACGACTTTGCTTCGACATTCGTCATTGTCACTCCAATGGGGTACCATGCGGGAGAAGCGTCTCCCGCCGGATGATTGGTTATGTTGATCAGGTTGGTCCCGTCCGCATTCATTACAAAAATTTCCCCATTGTCATCGCGGGTTGAGGTAAAGGCAATTTGGCCTCCGTCTGGCGACCAAACCGGAGACCCATCATCGGCTGGGTGGTTGGTCACATTGAGGGGATCCGCAGCCCTTGTAATCATCTCCCCTTTCAAAAAAGGTAAGAGTTTATTGTAGTCCTCAGCGCTCACTTCTGTCCCATCCTTGCGAAAATAGCGTTGCTCCCCAGCGTCTGGATCAATTATATAAATCTCATTATCACCCGAGCGATTGGAGGTAAAGGCAAGTCGATTCCCATCCGGAGACCACGCAGGAGAGATGTCGTCCGCCGGATGGTCTGTTAATTGGATGAGATCCGCCCCCAACGCAATTACCTGCCCTTTTAACATAGATGGGAGCTTATTATAGCCCTCTTCGCTTACTTCTACCCCGTCCTTGCGCGAATAGCGCCACTCTTCGATCTCGGTATTCATCATATAAATCTCATTATTGCCCGAGCGATTGGAAGTAAAGGCGATCCAGCGCCCGTCCGGCGACCACGCGGGGGCCGCATCATCAGCCGGATGGTAGGTCCTATTCACCAACTCCGTTCCATCCACATTGATCACAAAAATCTCATCATTGCCGAAGCGTCGCGATGTGAAGGCGATCTGGCGTCCATCCGGTGACCACGCCGGCGCTCCATTCCCAACGAGATGATCCGTCAATCTAACGAGGCCGGTTCCATCCGCATTCATCACATAAATCTGCCGGGCACCCACTCGGTTTGCTATAAAGGCTATTTTTGTTCCATCGGGGGACCAAGCAAGGCTAGCAACTTCTGTCACAGGTGCAATCTGAACCCAAGCGTCCGTAGTGAGTCGGACGAGGTCGGTCCCATCTGCATCCATCACATAGATCTCAGGCGTGCCGTCGCGGTCTGATCCAAAAAGAATCCTGTTCATCGCTTGGCCGTAAACAGAATTGGCCAACAGCAGCATAGCGACCACACTGAACAACAAGCTCATTAAACGCATGGCAAACCTCCTTGGAATAGGTTGCAAAAAAATCGCGCTATCTCCAGCGACAAGGCACTAACACGCCCCTGCTGTTCTACGGCTTAGAATTATACAGAGCACTTTTATCCAATCCAAATAAAAGCCCCGCTTTGAGCACTTCTTTGGGACTTATCCGCTTTGCAAAACGTCCTTTCGGCGATCATCCGTGCCTAGCACTTCCCATTCTCATCGGCATGTAGCTTTTCCAACACCCGCCACTGCTGGCGCTGGCGGCTTTCAGCCGAGTCGAAGACCTCGCAGACGAAATGGTCCCGGCTTTTGCCACCGGCCAGTTCGGCCAAGCGGTTTTGCAAGTCGTCGTGCGAGGGGTCGCGGTCGAGCGCCGCGCGATAGACCCCGCGCACAAAATCCGCCTCGGCCGCTTCGTCGAGTAAGTCTTGGGCCTCGTAGGCAAAGGCTTTGAGGGTATGAGCTAAAGAGGCGGCCAACCAAGCCTTGTGCTCTTCAAGCGAACCCAAAGTGCGGTAAAACTCGGCGCACAGTTCCGAATCATCAGCCATCTGCTGAGCTTCTTCAGCAGACTTGCCTTCAGACCAAGCTCGTAGAGTTTGCACATACGTCTTGGCCCGACTCCGGCGCTGATCGTCCATTTCCCAAGCCCGAGTGAGCACATCGACGGCCGGCTGACCCGGATAAGTGCCTTCGCCAATGGCGCGGACGAGTAGGTCGAGGTTGTCAAAAGCGCAGTAGTGGGTCAGCGAGTCGAAGCGCGAGATCAGGGCGCGGATGTGGCGCACCGCGGCGGGCAACTCCTCCAGCGGGGCGACTTGGGCGTCGATGCGTTGCATAGCCTCGTCGGGCTCGTCGTGGTGGTGCAGAATATTGCGCCAGTGGGAATCAGGCATGATGTCTCCTGTCGAGTTAGGTATTGAGCGGATTGCGTGTTATGCGCGGAACAAATGGCCTTCGAGAGGTAGGCTCACTTCAATGCCCGAAGTGGCCGCCTGCAAACCGGCTTCCATAATCTCTTGGGCGTGCCGCGATTGGGTGGCATTGGTCGTGCCCTGGGGCGGCTGGCCCGAGCGGATGCAGTGCAGAAAGTGCGTGGCGGCATTGCTCTGGGAGGCAGACAATTCGTCGAGTTCTACCTCCGTCCCCTCGCGATTCTGGCGAGTGTACACCGTCACCTGATTCCCCACCACCATAGTCCCCTCGGTACCGTAGAGCACCACGTCGTGGGGCGGCACGTGCGGCACGGCTTCAGTCCAACTCATTTCCAAGCGGCACAAAGCCTCGGGATAGCGCA